>MNWW01000041.1 GCA_001871415.1 Candidatus Woesearchaeota archaeon CG1_02_57_44
TTAAATACAATTCCCCAATTTTTCGCCCTAGTTGCCCCTGTAGCTTAGTAGGTAGAGCGTGCGGCTGTTAACCGCAAGGTCGGCAGTTCGAGTCTGCCCGGGGGCGTGTACCCATTGGATATCGCATCCTCTTGATTGGGCCCGTAGCTTAGTCTGGTGGAGTGTCCGACTGATAATCGGATGGTCCGGAGTTCAAATCTCCGCGGGCCCATCATTTTCCATCCCTTTTGTCTGTAAATATATCCCTATCGCAGGCAGCTTCCGCCAGACAACCGGACAAGGGTCATCTGTCGCCAAGCTGAACGCGGGTCCTGGTAGCGTCGCGCTGGCATGTCACCCTGGATGGTCGCGGCAGCGTGTTACGCTTGTCGCCGGTCACCTCTCGCCATGCTGATTGCAGGTCCTCACCTTCTTACCCTGCGACGTATTGTCCTATGTGGCAACGCATCCCAGATTGACAGCATGGTCATGGCGGAAGGACACCTCACCAGGTCATTTTCAACAGAATCACTTATAAAGGACGACAAAATACAGGGGCATCATGTATACAAAAAACATCATCCTACCCGCGCTGCTCTCTGGCGAGGTCCAGAAATTTCATCGCGATCTTGTCGTGGCCCTAGCGCCAACAACTGAGGAATGTTGTGAATATCGGACCACCTTTCGCACAGGGGTGCGGGATGATGCGGTCACTATGAGTCCAGTATCTCTTCGTTACAGCCTGCAAGGTCGCGTAGCGAACGCGCTGGGGTCCTGCGACTATCAGGCCCGGCATCAGAGCCCCTGGCTCCTGGCAGGTGCGGGCACACTGCTTGTCGCCATGGTGCCCTTGCTCAGCGCGCAACCAGATGTTTCCTCAGGCGCAGGAGTCTTCGCAGGAGTGGTCGGCACTGCGGCCATTGGTTCTGAAGCCATGCGCTATCTGCGTGGCCAATACCCTGAGGTCCGACTGATGGAGCTGGCTGTTTCTGCACCTACCAAAGATGCGCTCGAGCAGCTATTATGCCCATTATCCTATGTATTCGAGGAATACCAGAATCCGGCCATCCGGGTGTGAAGGCAGCTATCCCGGCATTCGGGGTCTTCTTGTTGGCGTTTGGTGGGCTTGTGCAAGCCACCGCACTATCCTTTTGGATTTGCTGGTACTATGCACAACAAATACCATCGCAACATTCAAATATGGTGGGTATACTTACATTGTAAGTATTCTTTTAGCAAGAATCAAAATATTTTAATATTACTTACATTGTAAGTATCTCATTGCGTTCAATAGTAAAATATATAAGTATTATAGTGCAAAAAACTGACAATGTAAGTTATTTTACTTACATAATAAGTGCAGCAGGGAAGATTGGGACGGGGTAGCAAGCCAAAGGCAGCGCATTCTCCCAGCTTCGGCACTGTGCTTATCCCAAGCCTGGTTTTTACCAACCGTGGTCTCTCTGTTCTTGAAGCCATGGTCGTGCACCTCAAAGAAGAACGAGGCATGACCTACCATGCGATAGCCGAACTGCTCAACCGTGACGACAGGACCATCTGGACCGTCTACAATCGCGCGTCAAAGAAACAGGGTGGTGCGCAATGACGCGCGCTCATGCCCCGAACCTCCCAGACGCGGTGCGCGATGGCAACAGAGAACTGGCGCGCGCCCTGTACCTACGCGAGCTTGAGCGTTATCACAATCAGGTGAATGCGCAACAGAACGCGAGAATCAGATCAGGTTCCGGTGCAGAAACCCAGCAATCATTCAAGCGCCTCGAGCAGGTCTATCAGGTCCTGCAGGATCCTCTGGTATGGCACCCCTCAGCCGTGGCAGGATATGACAGCACGCTCCTTCTGGATGAGATTTTGGCAGTGGAGACTGCCCGCAAGCGTTTTGCTCAGCACCTGGCAGCCCCCGGCTGCACGCACAACCTGCCCGGTGCCAGGCAGCGCTTGCAACAAGCGTTGCAAAGAATCAAGCGCGAAAAATTCTCGCAGACAGAAGCGCTGCTAGACTTTTCCCTGCAACAGCAAGAGCAGCAGAATGCTGAACTGCTCTATGGCTACCTCTATGAGCGCTATGTCTCGCTCGTCATAGCAGGCTGTGAAGCGAACGATTTGCACACGCGCATCGACGACGCACACCAGCGTGTCCTCGCTCACGCAAACCAGCAGGCTCAGCACAAGCTTGAGCACTTCAAGCGCGAACTCACCGCAATCCACGCGACAGACCAGGACCTCGAAAAGAAGCGCGGGCGCCTGCTCAAGCATTATGAGTCATTTGTCGTCTATGCGGACGCGCCTTTGCCAGTGAAGAAAAAAGCGTATCGCGCAGTGCGCAATGCCTGGAAACACCCAACTCCCGCACAGCAGGCCACATCAGCGCGGCAGTTCACACCGGCGCAGCAGAACACATCCCCGCAATCCACTGCAGTCGCGGCCATCGTCATAATCCTATTCCTGAGCCTTGGTGCTATCGGCCTGTATCTGGGCGCGCAGCACAGCATGACTGGTCGCGTCGTAACCCGGCTGGAGCAGGACGCAACGCCGTTCATCACGCTCAATCTCAGCTTCAACACTTCTGATCGCCTGACGTATGACGCGTACGCGACTATCCGCATGGTGCCCCTGGGCGAGGGCATAACTGCTGAGACCGAAGTGCCCTTGCGCGTGCTGCTCAAGGATCAGCTGCAACGGTTTGATCTGCGCATAGGCAACTTCAATATACCTGCCGCTGATGGAACGCCGTTCAGCTACACGGGCAAGGCGCTCGCTCCGCAGGAAGATTTCACTGCGGCCGTCTATCTCGGCGAGTTCATCACCCCGCAGCCAGGGCGCTACCTTGTCACGGTCACGGCGCAGAGCAATACCACGGGCAGGCAGGTGCTCTTCAAGGCCACGGGCTCAGCAGTCATCGCGAGACCTGAAGGCACGCCGTCGCTCACCATCATCGAGCAGCCCAACAGTTCAGCTGCTGCCGAGCGCCCGCTTTTCTTCGCTGTGCGAAGCGACGCTGAGCAGGGCTTTGTCATCATGGACGGGGTCAGCAATGCGATGAACCCCTCCAGCGACGGCTTCAATCTCCCGTTGCCAGTGCGCTCAGGAAGCCACACCTACTACGTTCGTGTCATCAAGCAGGGTATCGAAGCAGTATCACAAAGCAGGCAAGTCCTTGTACTGAGAACAGACTACGACGCGCCAGGACTCGTGCTGCTCAACGAGTCTGTGCTCGCGACAGGCCCGTTCCAGCTGTACCTGCGCATCAGCGGCAATGACGCTGATGTCTGTCAGGTAGGAGATGTCACGAGCAAGTGCCAGGACGGCGTCAACTCCCTGGTCCTTGACCTGCCGCCAGGCGCGCATACCTTGCAGGTGTCAGTCAATGACACGAGCAACAATCGCAACATCACCACTGTCAGCGTCTATATCGCGAACAGCACACCGCGGACATTCAGCCAGGCGTCATTCACTGACGCGACCGGCGCATGGCTGCTGTGGGGCACAACAAGTCCAGCGTCCCAGTCAATCACTATCGACACGGTCAACGCAACCTTCCCTCGGCGGTTGACCTACCGCATCATACGCCTGGAAGGATTGCAAAGCCAGACTGACTACACGGTGAGCGCAACGTCATGCTTTGGCAGCGTCTGCATCTCACCTGTCGAGATTGATATGGCGACCCCTGCATCGCTCACCCGTCCAACTATTACCGATGTCAATTGCGTGCACGACGGCTCATCACTGTGCAATGATGTGACCGGCGAGCTGCGCGATGTGGTCGTGCGCTGCGTGGACAGCAATGACCTTGACCTGGTGTCAGCGCTCATCCTCGACGCCCAGGGAAACACGCTGTCTGAGGATTCCCGTTCAGTGAACGGACCATTGGCCCAGGCGCGCTTTTCGATAAGAGAGGAGTTGCCCGAAGGATATAGTATCGCGGTGCAATGCCGCAACATCGCAGGTGGACGCGACTTCGCAGCATTCGGCAGCGCTGCCGTGCTCAACGCTCAGCTCAATCTCTCAAGGCCGCCATTGCAGACCGCGGGCATCACCTGCGACAGCGAGGACTGCGACCCGTCGTTTGGTGACGATGTCCATTTCCGCGTGTCCTGTCCTGGCGCTGACACTGCATCGATGATGCTCAGCACTCCTGATGGCGATATGTCGCTGGCTCTCGAGCAGGCTGGTGTTCAATTCAATTCCCAACCCTATCACCTGGCACGTTCAGGCCAGTACGCGATAAACGTGTCCTGCAGCAGCAAAAACACAACCATCACTAACCTATCAACATTCAATCTACCGCGTGGAACGCTCAACATCACTCTGCTCTCGCCCCCGTCAGACATTGTAGTGAAAGACACATTCCCCTTCACGGCGAGGGTCGCCTGCGTGGGTGGCGAGTGCGGCAATCTGACCATAACGCTGGACCCGCAAGCGGCCATCACGCCACCTCGTCAGCCGCCACAGCCCCTGCCGGTCTGGATGATATTCCTGCTGAGCGCAATCACCGGTGCTGCCGTCGTAGCATTCTCCGTGCGTCAGCCCCGCCTGGGCATCATCCTGCTGTTCATCGCCCTTGGACTTGCGGGTCAGGGCCTGACAGGGCATGTCATCGCCACGCTCGAGCCTGGAAATGGCGGCTCCATTACCCTCGCGTTCCATGAGAATAACAGCATCCCTGTGGGGAGCCGCGTGGAGATATTGCTCGCCGACCAGACCGGCGTGCTGCAGCTGATAAACAAGAGCATCCTTGATTTCCAGGACCAGGTCAACGCGTCCTACGGTGAGGTCATAACCGATGGCTCACCCTGGGGTTTTGAGGACCATGTGTTCACGCCCGCAGATATCACCCTGCTGCTCAATGACTACCTTAACCTCAGCCTTCCACCAGGAATATACACTATTGCCATGGAAGCCTATTATAACAATGGCTCCTGGCGGCGCAGCCTGGCCAATGCCTCAGCGCCGTTCAGCATCGGCCTTGCCAAGGGCGCGGTAAGCACCCAGCCCGGAGCGCATCCGTTCTGGACGCCTGATCAAAATCCCGTGACGTGCGAACTCGCTGGCGATCATTGCGATGTCACCTGGGAAGTCAACGCGACAAGCAGAGGAACGTATGAGTTCTACCTCATCGTCGCAGGAACCCAGGGGCAGAACGTGCAGGAAGGCGCGGCGTCTGTACTCAGCCAACGCGTCAATATCACGGTGTCGCGCACAGCAGAGGATCATCTGCCCCCAACGATTCTTGACCTTGGAAATTCCACAGGCCAGGACATTCGCATCACCTGGCGAACTGATGAGCAAGCTACGACGAACGTCAATTGGGGTCGCTCGACCGCCATGGGCTCCATCGAGCAGGGCACACGCGGCAAGATGCATGTATTCTCACTTCCCAGGACGGTCGGCCTGACATGGTATAATATCACCAGCTGTGATGACCAAAACAACTGCATAACCCTGGGACCATTCAGCGTCAACGCAAAGCCCCTGACCCGGCCTCAGGTCAGCCTGCCCCCGCAGGCCGAGCGCGCGCTGCAAAAAGACCAGAGTTTCGCGTATGAGGTGAGCTCAGACTCTGACCTGCAGGACTGCCGGCTGTATATCGACGGAAACCTGACAGAGCTTACCACAGAAGTGCGCAAGGGCTCTCGTCAGGTCCTGCGCACGACATTGCAGCCAGGCAGATACAACTGGAGCGTGTCCTGCCTGGATGCCGCTGGCATGGAAGCGAACACGAGCGGAGTAAGGACAATCTTCGCTCTGCAGGGCTTTGACGGTGAGACGACAGCGATAGCGGACGTGCCAACGCTTGACTCCGTCTCAAATCTACGCCTGGAAAAACTGGGCAATGGTCGCGTACGATTCAAGGAGCCAGTCAATCTGAGCGAAGGACTTGATTTCGAAAGCATGGTGCATCTGGAACACAACCGCATCGAAATCAACACCAGTGCAGCACCGGCACTGAATGTCTCGGCCGAGCTGACGCTCAAAGACGTGACATTCGCCAATCCGCTCATCCTTATGGACAACGCGCCCTGCCCGACAGACGTCTGCTCGCAGCCCTGGCTGATAGGCAATGACCTTTACTTCAATGTCTCGCACTTCACAACATTCAGCGCGACTGAGCAGACAAATCTCACCATCTGGTGGAGCAACAGCACGGACAAGTGGGGCGCAAGTCAGGTGACGTTCTATGCAAACTACACCAATGTGTCCAGCAGCCAACCCGTCCTGGGCGACGGTGTCTACTGTCAGGTGCGTGTCAATACCACTGGTGACTTTGGCGCATGGACCAACATGACCTGGGACGCATCCAACCTCTACTGGAGAAACACCCAGACGATCGATGTCGATGGGCAGGACCAGGTGCTCTGCGACGGCACGGCTACCGGGCATGCGCGCCTGAACGCGACCGACCGCTTCAACCTGACCGCGCAGGGCGGTGTGCAAAGCGGTGTCGCCCCCGTGGTCACGCTCATCCGCCCGGACAATGGCGCAGTCATCGCGAAGAACTACACCTGGTTGAACTTCAGCGCATCAGACCCTGAGTCAGACGTCTATACGCTGCGCGTCTATGTCGGCAATGCAACGGACCCTATCCCCAATCGCCTGGTCTACATCAACAAGACGAACGCAGCGATCAGCGCCTTCAACTACAATCTGACGGCGTTGCCGATCCAGAATGGAACAGGCGGCCCTATCATGCTGCTGCACTTTGACAACCTATCGGAGATGAAGGAGAACGGGACCGCAGTGTATGACTGGGCCAGCAAGAACGCGGTCTACGGCAGCTGCAACCAGAGCGGCTATGGGCTCATCTGCGGCACGTGGAACAACACCGGCAAGTTCGCCGGCAACTACGCGTTCAATGGGTCCAACCAAGCGTGGCTCTTGCCGCTCGCGTCCAACAGGATGAACAATGTCAGCATCACCATCTGGGCCAACCTGGAGACGACCAGCCAGAAGGGCGCCTTTGTGAAAGTTGGCTCAGGCAACAATGGATACGGCATCGGCGTAGGAGGCGACAACTTTGATGGCACAGGAAATGACCTTATCGCCCTCTACGAGGGCGTCGCATGGTATGACTCCAATGTCAACATCGGCACGGGCTGGCATCATATCGCCATGGTGCTCAACGCGACGGACATGCTGCAGCTATACATCGACGGGATTATCGCCGCGTCCTGGCAGACAGGAGGAGGCACCACCCCCACCATGCAGATCCGCGCAGGGGGTTACACCGCGGACGGCCCGTATCTCCGCTTCTTCCAAGGCAGGCTCGATGAGTTCGCCATGTGGAACCGTACGCTCACACCAGAGGAGATACGGCAGATGGCAAGAGCGCCGGCAGGCACCTACTACTGGCGGACCAACGCCACGGATACGACCGGCAATAGCAATACCTCCACGAGAAGCTTCGTCCTGGGAAGCACAGGAAGCAACGGCACAGGCACATGCCTCGCCTTGAACAATTGCGTGCTGGGTGACGCCTGCGACATCACCACGAGCTGCGATCTCTACGGTCGCCTGAGATTCACCCGGTTCAACATCAGCAACAGCGCGACCGTCACGGTGCGGCCATATGACCTGCGCGGCTATGACCCCGCGACAGGTCTTGCCAATACGAGCATGGGTTGGAACTATACCGGCTTATTAGACATCGAGGCGCAGAGCATCATCATCGCGAGCGGAGCCACCCTGACCGCCAATGGCTCAGGCTATCCGCTCAATGCATCCAATACCGTCGGCCTCGGCCCGGGGGTAGGACAGTACTACAGCACGCAGACCACGGGAGGAGGCGCGGGCCATGGCGGCATCGGCGGCATCGGCGATCTCAACAATAAACTGGTCTCTACCGGAGGCAACAGCTATGGCCTCGCAGCGGCCCCCACGACCTTGGGCAGCTCAGGATCAGGCACCGGGAGCCAGCAGGGATCAGGCGGAGGAGCAATCAAGCTCAACGCCACGAGCGTGACCATCTCCGGCAGCGTCCAGGCATCCGGCCAGCCGGGCATCGATCGCGCGTCTGGCGGGAGCGGAGGAAGCATCTGGATAGTGGCAGGCGCATTGACCGGAAGCGGCAGCCTCAATGCAAGCGGTGGCGAGAATCAGGCCAATGCCAACTACGGCGGCGGGGGCAGCGGAGGACGCATCGCAGTGCATACCTCATCCTATGCCTTTACCGGCAGCTACGTCGCGTATGGCGGACAGGGCGACAGCAACAGCCACGCAGGCCAGAACGGCACGGTCATCGTGCTCGACCCTGCGACCATGGATGTTTTGCTGCCGGGCACGTTCACCTTCAGCGCCAATGAAGGAATCAACCTATCCCTGCTGCCCAAGACCGACGGGGTCTATCAGTTCCGCAATCTCAATATCACGGGCACGGCTGTCGCGCTCTCCAACTGGACCAACATGACCAATGGCAGGGGGCCCACTATCCTCACGAGCGGCAATACCACGATACTCGGCGCGCTGGTCGCGGACCAGCGGGGATACAGAGCCAGCGACACCAGCGCCAGCGACGGCTATGGCCCGGGGAGAGGTGTCTACTACAGCACCTGGGGGCGCGGCGGAGGCGCAGGCCACGCCGGATTCGGCGCTGCGGGCGACCGGGACAATGAGGTGCCATCCGCAGGAGGCAATATCTATGGCAGCGCCCTGGAGCCCACGCAGCCCGGCAGCTCCGGCGCAGGAGTCTCTGTGCATGTCAACACCTACGCGGGCGGCGGTGGCGGCGTCATCCTGCTCAATGTGTCAGAGAGGCTGGTGTTGCAGGGATCGCTGAGCGCCAGCGGAGAGCCGGCGACGAGCAGCACCTACGGCGGCGGGTCCGGAGGAAGCATCTGGCTCATCGCCGACAGCATGGACGGCAATGGGAATATCACGGCAGCAGGAGGAAACGGCGGCGGATCCAGCAGCTACGGAGGTCCCGGCGCAGGAGGACGCATCGCTATCCATTACACGACCCGCTATAATTTCTCCGGCCTGTTCAATACCAGCGCAGGCGCCGCGTACGCCAATACACGGGGCGCCATGAACGGCACGGTGCTCGTCATCCAGCGGTCGACCGGCAACGCCATATTGCCTGAACATTTCATCTTCGACCCTCTCAGCGGCATCAGCAAGACGCTCACGCCGAGCACAGACGGCACCTACTATTTTGGTGAGCTGAACATCTCCGGCGTTGCATGGGCATTGACCAACTGGACCAACACGACCAATGGCAGAGGCCCGGTCATCATGGTCAGCGGCAACAGCACCCTCTTAGGCCGTCTGCTCTCCGATGGACTTGGCTACGGCAGGTATGACACCAGCGCGAGCGATGGGTATGGTCCCGGTGGCGGCATGTACAGCAGCACCACCGGCAGGGGCGGCGGCGCTGGGCACGCAGGGTACGGTGGCGTGGGTGACAAGGATAATGCCCTGACCACGCTCGGCGGGAACATCTACGGCACTCCCCTGGAGCCAACGCAACCCGGGAGCAGCGGCGGCGGAGTGCACACCCATGGAAACTCGTACTCCGGGCGCGGGGGCGGCGCATTCATCCTCAACGTGACCGGCCGCCTTATCATGGATGGAGCGCTGGCCGCTGACGGCCAGTCCGCGACCAGTACCCAATATGGCGGCGGCGCGGGCGGCAGCATCTGGCTCATCGCAGACAGCGTGGATGGCCGGGGCACTATCACTGCCACAGGGGGCAGGGGCGGCGGATCAACCAGCTATGGCGGATCAGGATCTGGTGGACGCATAGCCATCCACTACACCACGCGATACAACTTCACCGGCAGCTTCAACACCACCGCCAACCCGGGATATCCAAATACCGGAGGGGCCATGAACGGCACGGTGCTGGTCATCCAGCGCACGACAGCAGACGCTATCCTCCCCGAACATTTCCTCTTCGACGCACTCAGGGGCATCGATGTTACGCTCGCGCCCGCCACGGATGGAGAATACCATTTCGGCACCCTGAACATCACCGGTATCGCATGGGCCCTGCCGAACTGGACCAACCCGACCGACGGCAAAGGGCCTGCCATCATCTCGACGGGCGACGTGACCGTGACCGGCCAGCTGCTGGGCGACAGGACAGGATACTTCAATGCCACCACCGCCGCAACCCATGGATACGGTCCTTCGCTCGCGGCCTATTACGTGACCAGTGGCAGGGGTGGGGGCGCCGGCCACGGCGGCTATGGCGGCAACGGCGACACCAGCAATCCCACGGTCACCAAGGGCGGAAGCATGGTCGGCTCACCACTGCGTCCGGTGCAGCCGGGCAGCAGCGGAGCCGGTATCGGTGTGCACGGCTCAACCGCGGCAGGCAGAGGCGGAGGCGCGATAATCATCAATACCACCCAGACCCTGACGATGGCCGGCAACATCAGCATGACAGCGGCCAGCGCAGGGGCGAGTCAGTATGGCGGCGGAGCGGGCGGCAGCATCTGGCTCATTGCGGACAGCGTTGCCGGCAGCGGCATGCTGATGGCCTCTGGCGGAAACGGGGGAGCCAGCAGTGGCATGGGCGGCGGCGGCGCAGGAGGAAGGATAGCCATCCACTACGCCAGCTCCTATGGCTTCACCGGCACCTTCAACACCACCGGAGGCATCGCCAGCACGAATTCATGGGGCGGCGATAACGGCACGGTGATCGCCATCAATCCTGCGACAAGAGATGCGTTCCTGCCCGCTGACTTCATATTCTCTGCCACCGACGGCTGGGATGACACGCTGCAGGAGGATACGACTGGGCGCTTCAGCTTCGGAGCGCTCACCCTCCGGGAGAACGCCACGGTCTGGTCATACGGCAACTGGACCAACACGACCAATGGCCGCGGTGTCCGCATCTTCGCCTCCTCCATCGGTGTAGAGGACTACGCGCGGATGCTGGCAACAGGCCAGGGCTACAGGAATGAGACGACCGCCGCGGCGGAGGGACTGGGCCCCGGACGTGGAGGCTACCGGGGGACGAGCGGCGCTGGAGGCGGGGCAGGCCACGGCGCGATGGCGTTGTTTGGGGACACTGATTCCCGGCTGGAGTCACCAGGCGGCGCGATCTATGGCATCGCCATCGAGCCGACAGAGCTGGGCTCATCGGGAGGAGGCACCGGCATACACAGCACCAATGTGGCAGGCAGAGGCGGGGGCGCGTGGTACCTGAACGCCTCTGGCGCCATCGAGGTCAACGGGACCATCGCTGCCGACGGCCTCAATGGCACGTATCGCTATGGCGGCGGCGCGGGTGGAAGCGTCTGGCTCATTGCCCAGACCATCAACGGGACGGGCAACGTGACCGCGGACGGCGGCGGGTCTGTCGGCGACAGCAACTACGGCGGCGGAGGCGCAGGCGGTCGCATCGCCATCCATTACTCGTCCGGCGCAGCGCCCCTGGGCATTGGGGTCTCTGCTACCGGCGGCATGGGAGGAGGCGCACGCCCCTCGGACAATGGCACTGTGCTCATCGTCAACAGGCAGACCAGCGACGCCATCATCGCGGGGCCCTTCAACCTGGAGGCAACCTCCGGCATAGACAGCGCGCTTGCCCCATCCACAGACGGCGTCTATCACTTCCATAACCTGAACGTCACGGGCTCCTCGGTGGTGGTCTTCATGTCCAATTGGACCAACAGGACCAATGGGCGCGGTCCTGCGCTGGTCCTGTCGGGCAATCTCACTGTCGACAGTGCGGCGATGCTCACCGCGGACCGCCACGGCTACTTCAACATGTCGACCGCCACCATGGCTTCAGCTTTCCCCGGCGGAGGCAACCGGTCAGGATCCGACGGGGGCGGCGGCGGCGCGCTGGGAGGCGTCGGTGGTGTGGGGTACACATCAGAAGGGAACTCCAATGGGGGTGAACCGCATGGCGATATCATCAGGCCGACCAGCCTCGGCGGTATGGGCGGCGGCACTGCGGTGCATTCCTCGAATTATCTGGGCAGGGGCGCTGGCGCGATGCAGCTGAATGTCAGCGGCATCGCGAGGATCTCCGGCACCCTGAGCGCGTCAGGCCAGCACGCCACCTACCGCTACGGCGGCGGATCGGGCGGCAGCATATGGCTCATAGCAGGCTCGGTGCTGGGCTCGGGCATGATCAACGCCACCGGAGGCAATGGCGGCGGTGACACAGGCATCGGCGGAGGCGGCAGCGGCGGTCGCATCGCGATATACTCGTCCAACAATTCCTATACCGGTTCACTGCTCGTAGAGGGAGGTCTTGGCTCAGGCAACAGCTACCCCGGTCAGCGAGGCACCATCTACCTCTGCACCAACCTGTCAGGGCAATGCCCCGGAGGAGTCAGTCCCACGCTGAACTCATCATACGACATCAACACGACGGTCAATCTCAGCAGGACGATTACTGCATGGTCGAGCAGCAGCATGCTGTGGAATGATTCCTCATCCAACCTCAGCAATGTCGGCTACTACACGGTTGGCGGCCTGAGCGCCAGCAGCCCGTACCAGATCCTCAATAATTCCGACCTGCGCCTGCCGGTCACCACTGACGGTGGCGGAGCGTTGGCTACCTTCAACGTGTCGCTCGCCCTTGCCGCAAGCATCCAGGTGGAGCCAAAGCCCAATTCGGCGCCATGGGTGTCGATCACCGCTCCTGCCAACAACTCAGGGACGTCAAGCGCATCGGTCTTCTTCTCCTGCAACGCAACGGATGATACAAGCCTTGCCAACATCAGCCTGTACATATGGAACCGGACAGGCCTTGTACATACCAATACGACTCCCATTGAAGGCGCAGGCAATGCGACCAACTGGACCGTGGCGCTGCCTGCCGCCGAGCTCTACACCTGGAACTGCCTCGGCCAGGACACGGGAAGCGCCCAGAACTTCTCCATCTATAACTACACCTTCCTGTTCCCGGGCAACATCACCGCGTCAGGCTTCACGGCGCCCTCCTCTGCGACCGTCGACACACTATTCAACGTCACCGCGAACATCACCTGCGCCGGCGGCTACTGCCATAACATCACACTCACCCTGCAGGACCTGAATGCCTCCACCTGGAACGCGTCATGGGCCTATCGCCACCAGGTCAATGTCTCGCTATCCTATGGCACAGGCCCCAGGAACTACACGGTGCGCCTGGACCTGAACGCAACCAGCATCGGCTCTACCTTCGACTGGTCTGACGCCTGCACTGACCTTCGCATACTCAACAGCACCATGGACGGCCACCTGCCCTACTACATCCAATCCTGCGACAGCTCGGCCCAGACGGCCGTTGTCTATGTGCGCGTCCCTGACAATCTCACGACGCAGGGCACGATCCTCAATCTCTACTACGGCAGCGGTAATCCGGTCAATGTCTCGGACCTGAACGCCACCTTCGACACGCTTGGCAACTGGTATGAGCATTGGGCGTACAACGACACCGCGGACTGCAGCGGCCCCGAGAACTGGACCAGGATACACTACGACCAGGGTCTCTGGCCGATCGCTGCCGATGTCCAGTCAGACACCTGGAGCGGGGACAACACGGATTACCGGCTGCGAAGGCCCATCTACCTGCCGACCGTCTCCGGCTCTGTCATCCACGCGGTCAGCGACGACGGCATCTGGGTCTACAGCGGCGACGGGCAGCTTGTCGGCAATGCCGGCGGGACCTCCTGCCACGCGGGCGGGACCTCCAACCAGGACTGGAACATCACGAAGAACCTGACCGTGGGCGTCAATGTCATCGGGCTGTGGTGCTCAGAGGCAGGCGGTGGCGAGAACTGCCAGGTCACGTCCTGGGATGTGCCGGGCGCCTATCGGATGCAGAACATCCCGACGCCACCGTCGGTGAGCTTCCTCGGTGCCACGGCGGAGGGCGCGGTCAGCTCTGAGACCACCCAGACACCGTCGTATCTCGTGCAGGGGCCCCGGGGGACCGACAATCCTGCCACCATAACCCTGGAGAGCGGGCAGGTCTACCAGGTCAACTGGACGCTCAACGCCTCTGGCAGCATCGGCGATGTCATGACCTACGCGGTGCTGGCCAACGTCACCCTGCTCCAGCAGGACGGCACCTACGCTGTCGCGACAGTCAGCACGCAGACAGCCAACGTATCGGCCCCTGTCCCGGACATATCGATCATGGGCCCTGGCGATCTGCGCGGATCAAACACCCCGAACGTCACGTTCTGGTACAATGTCTCAACAACAGCACCAAACAATTGCTCGCTCTTCATCAACGGCATCAGGAACGCGACCACGGACAGCCCAAGCATAGACACGCCACTCTCCTGGTCTGTGATCAACCTACCGGTCGGTCCACTCAATTGGAGCGTCAACTGCACCGCTGACACTGAAGCCAACAGCAGCGTCTTTTCGCTCACCATCTTCAACCAGCCGCATACCTACGCCGGCCAGACCACCAACCTCAGCCAGGTGCAGGATATACGCGCGGTCGGCAACCTGACCGCCGAGGTCCCCCAGACCGCATTGATCAAGTGGAACGAGCCGGTCAATCTCATCAATGGCACCAACTTCGCGCTGCAGGTCAATATGTCGCCCAACCAGGTCGCGCTGAACAGCTCAGGTATCCTGCTCCTCAACACCTCCGCGCAGCTGACGCTCTTTAACCTGACCTTCGCGTCGGCGGCGATATTCCACGACGGACAGGCCTGCACCGCGACGACGTGCAGTGACAAGATCTATTCGGGAGGCAATCTCACCTTCAATGTCACCGGGTTCTCCAGCTACAGCGCGGCCGAGGAGGCCAACCTCACCATCTGGGACGATACTGACACGCTGGACATCAACCGCAACCGCAACATCAGCTTCTATGCCAACTACACCAACATCACGAGCGGAGCGTTCATCAACGCTTCAGGGACCTACTGCGAGATCGCGTTCAACCTCACTGGCGATTGGAGCTCCTATGAGAAGATGAACATGAGCACACTCGTCGCGCTCTACAACTACACCCGGCAATTCACGCAGACCGGTGTCTATTCGTACAATATCCTCTGCAATGCCAGCGTCATGGGGCACGCCATCCTCAACGCGACCGACGGCCTCGCGGTCAATAACACGGCACCATGGGTCGTCCTGCACCTGCCTGTCAATGGTAGCAATGTCACGCTCTCGCATGTGCGGCTTAATATCACGGCTAATGATACGGATGGTGATGTCTATCTGTTGCAGGTGTGGGCCGGCAATGCTTCGCCCTATGGGCTTGTCTTTCAGAACGTGACCGGGGGCCTGCAGAATATCACGTACAACTTGACGGCGGTGCCGGTGGCGCCGGGTGAGGATGATCTGGTGCTTCTCTTGCATTTTGACAACTTGTCCAACCTTGGAGAGAATGGCACACGCATGGTGGATTCCAGCGGGAAGGGCAACAACGCCACCTGCGTGCAGACGGGGTATGGCCTGCACTGCCCAGCCTACAATAATGCGAGCAAGTTTGCGGGTGGTTATGCGTTTAATGGCATCAATCAGTCTTTGGTTGTTGCTGATGATGATACGTTGAATATGAGCAGGCTTTCGGTGGCTGCGTGGGTGTG
>MNWW01000066.1 GCA_001871415.1 Candidatus Woesearchaeota archaeon CG1_02_57_44
GCCAATGCCAGCACCATCAAGGCACAGATGATCGTCGAGGTCGCCAATGGCCCCACGACGCATGACGCGGACCTGCTGCTGGAGAAGCAGGGCGTGCTCGTCGTCCCTGACATCATCGCCAATGCGGGCGGCGTCATCGTCAGCTACCTGGAATGGGTGCAGAACAGACAGGGACTCGCCATGACTGCCGAGGAAGTCGACACCCGGCTCAAACAGACCATCACCGCGTCGCTTGAAGGCCTTGAAGGTCCGAGCATGCGCGTCGCGGCGCTGCGCAAAGCCATATCACGCATCGCGGAGGCTATCTGCCTCCGGCATGCTTCTGGCTGAGACGGTACGATACAGCCGCCAGCCCAAGGCAGAGCAGGACAGCCACGCTCGGGTTCAGCCATGAATTGTATGGCGAGAGCAATGCTGACTGCGCTATGACCCCTGGCGTCGGACGGCTCAGCAACCCACCCACGAGCAAGAGCAGCACGGAAACCATCGCCAGATCCTCGTAGTTGCGATACAGATGCTGATGATGACGCGTGAGGCCAAATTGCGCGTTATGACCTGTGGGGCCAAGCAGACTGTCATCCACAGACCTGACGTCATTCTCTGCCGCATGCTGATCCAGAGTCTGCTTCGCATCCGCAGATACCCTTTTCCCTCGGTTGACTCCTATTTTTCGCCCTTTGCCTGTCCTTGTCTTTGACATCGATACCACCTTGCCCTTTGTCGAGCGTCACATCCGTCCAGATCAGAGCCCCTGCGAGAGCGTGATGATGAAGAACGCCGCGGTCATGAGCACCAAGCTATGTTTGATACCGCTCTTCAGGTCACCCTCGCTGAGCTTTCCGGTGACGATGCCCGCGAAAAAGCCCTGTATCATGCTCATCATGAGGAATATGCCTTTGAATGACGCGAGCCACAAGAGCAGGCTCTCCATGAAGCTGAAGAAATCAGTGTACACGATGATCACATCCTGGTTCATGGGAAGCGGCGATGCCTGCACAGCCACTTCAGAAGCGCCGGTCAGCGCCGATATGGGCGTGTCCTGCACCTGGCCCAGGTAGGGAATCAAGAAGTTCTGGATGACTATCATGGTCAATAGGAAGACAAAGAAGATGACATAGCTCTGCACGACCTGGCCGTGGATGCTCGAGCGCCTGGTCTCGCGTATCTTGCGGATCTCCAGGAGACTTTCCGTCACAGACTCGAGCACATCCTCGATATTGCCGCCTGACTGCTCGGCCTCGATGACGGTCGCGACGGCGCGCTTGATGACGTGACTTCCGGTCTGCTCAGCGAAGCGCTGCAATGCCTGATGCAGCGGGATGCTCCATTCCACCTGACGCGCCAGCTTCTTGACGTGTGGTGTGAGCGCGCCATAATCTGTGTTTGCCACATAGATGACCGCCTTTGCCATGGGCATGCCCGAGCGCACCGCGCCGACCAGGTGTCTCACAAA
This sequence comes from Candidatus Woesearchaeota archaeon CG1_02_57_44, assembly GCA_001871415.1. Classification (GTDB taxonomy): domain Archaea; phylum Nanobdellota; class Nanobdellia; order Woesearchaeales; family CG1-02-57-44; genus CG1-02-57-44. The sequence goes on from MNWW01000066.1 coordinate 1,454, forward strand.
CTCCGGGAACTTGCTTTCCAACTCACGCTCAAGCTGATTCTTCAGGAAATAATCCAGCCAGTAAGTAGACCACGCGAGGGAAAGCGCGACCGCGACCAGGGGCGTGAACCAGGGCGTCGCCCAGAAGAACCAGTAGTCCAGGAACAGGGCGCACATGCCCACTAACACAGATGTCAGATGTTTTCTTGCCATGGTGCGATTATCGTCATTGAAGGTTACTATCCAATACGTCCTGTCCCAGAGTTCCTGTCTTTTCGTGGGACGTGTTCTCTGCTTGTTCACATGATTTCTGTTTCTTGTTTACTGGCGCAAGCACATGCGCGACACCAGTCACATGTCCGGCTGTGTCGCCTCCACAAACACCAGGAACAGGACATTGAGCGCCGGGATGCCGATGTAGGTCACGACGACCATGAGGGTGGAGACATCCATGCCTCCCAGTTTGCCGCCCAGCATATTGACCAGCGACATGGTAATGATGAAGAAGAGCGGGGCAGCTATCAGGATGCCGGTGTAGATATCGGAATAGGTGCTGATGACCTCCACATAGCGCTGGCGCTCCAGGCGGTAGGACAACATGATCTCCTGGGATTTCTGATGAAGATATTCAGGGAGGTCAGCACCCGCCTCGACCGTGGACAGGATCCCTTCAAGGAATTCCCTCATGGATTCGCTTGGCGTTGTTGAAGCGACAGTCCTGATGCTGGTCAGCAGGTCATAGCCGAACAGCTCAATAAGGTCCACTACCTTATGCGCTTCCTTGGTGACCTCGCCGTACTCATTGCTATCCATGATCATCTTGAAGATGCCCACCGGCGGAACCCCTGATGATGAGATAGCGGCCATGTGATTGATGGCAAATGGCAGATTGGTATTGATGGAGCGCCTGCGATACTTCAGCCGCGTATACGGGTAACCGTAGAAGAGCGCGAACGTGAGGATGCCAAAGGCAACGCCCATGAAGAGCCCCTTGCCAATGACCTGGCCTAATGTGCTTCCCAGCAGCCAGAAGTGCGCGAAGAATACCACTGTTCCTGTGAGGAACGCCATCAACGTCCCCAGTATCATGAGGCTGATGTAGGTGTTGGACAGCACGGGCATGTTCGCGATGCGCAGCGCACCATACAGACCGCGAAAAAATCCTGGAAATGTATCAAGCAGCCAGAGCGAGAGCTTCCTGGCCACACTATTCGCCATTGCTCCAATCTGGCTGGGCTTCCTGATGGAAGGCCGGGTATCACGCTTGAGGATCTTTCGGATATTGCGCGCCTCCTCAGCGAGCAGGTAACGGGGCACCTTGTTCATCTTCGGCAATCCTTCCGGCTCCGTCTCGGTCATGATGTTGCGTGGCTGCTCTGTCGAGCTCTTGAATCTAATACCCGTGTCCTGCAGATCCTCGACAGCGCTCTTCACTCCGTGCAGAGTGCGCGTAAGCCTGGCTAATGGACCAGTAAAAGCCGTGCTTGGCGCTGGAGGCTTGGGCAATGGTGAGATCCCTGCAGAGCCGGGCCCATCAGCAGACAATGATCCCTGAAGCTGGATTTCGCGGTCATGATGCACTATCCTTGCATACAACCTTGCGAACAGACCCTTTGGCTGCGCTGCCTTGACTGGAACATGCGAAGAAGTGGAGCTGTGCAGCGCACCCGTTTCAGGCAGTGCCTCGGCGCGCAGCTCCAATGGCGCCTGCGCTGGAGGCGCCCGGGCATGCTTTGCATCCTTCGCTGCTTCAGGCAGCAATTCTGATGCGATATCCTGCGCAGGGGACATGCCCTTCGCCCTTGCATGCTGCTTTTGCGCCACAGGTGATGCAGACGACGCTGTTTGCCTCACTGCCGCAGGCTCAGATGGTTTTGCCAGAGGTACTGGCGCTGCAGCGGCACTGTCCCTGTGTCGCAGATGCAAAAGATGCGGCCGATGCGCGCTCATCCACGCGAACAGACGCGCGAAGAAACCCTGACGGGACGTCACCTCACCCTCTGGGCCAGCATGCGCAGGCAGAGTACTTGCCTGTGGCATCGCAGCGGTGGACGCCTGCGCGGCACCTGCCAATGCGCGCACGGATTTGGTCTTATGCGATGTTCCGGTGACGGCCACGCGCTCCGATTGGATTCCGGGTCGTATCACCTGCACGTTCTGCATCGCAGGTCGCGCGTCTGCCTGAGGCATGGCCGTCGCAGCCCGCATCACCACAGGCCTTCGCTCAAAGACCATGCCATAGTAGTGCGCGGCTATCTGCTGGTTCATGGCGCGCAGGCCCGCGCGAAGCGCGTCCAGGTATTCAGCGTATGACGCGAGGACATCCTCACGCGGCAGGCTGCCCAATGCCCCCTTCAACCTGCGCTGATATGTTGCATGGTTGTAGCGCCCTTCCTTGTACGCGCGGTCAATGGTCTCCAGACGCCTCTTCAGGCGCAGATACTGCGTCTCATAGAGCTCCAACTCATCGACCAGAGCCAGCATCTCATGCAACGCGCGCCTAGTGTCCATGCAGCATCTGCCGGGCATTATCCTCGCAGAGGTGGAGCATCTCCTTCCTTGCCAGGGCAAAACGCGCCCGCGTGTGCGGCGTATCCTCACTGATAGCGTCGAGAATGTCAGCGAGCACCAATTGCTGGGCGATGTTCTTGCGCAAGGCGGCAGGTTTCATGCAGCGACCCCAAATTCTTTGAGGACAGCCCCCGGGTCCTTGTAATAGTGGTTGATGATATCCGTGAAATGCTTGAAATCTGTCACCTTGGCCTTAAAGAGCTTGTCCATGAGCTGGGCGCGGACCTTAAGCTCTTTCATGAGCTTGTCAACAGGAACACCCGTCTTGGCAGAGAGCTTCTGCATGACCAGGGACTTATGGGAGAACACAAACGTATCCTTTCCTGGCTGCCAGGTGAAGACCGTGTTGACATCCGCGTGCCCGTCATCCTTCACACGCCCTATTTCCTCCAGGCGCAGCAGGCGGCGATAGTTAGTGCTCTGCTCGCGGATGTGCGTGAGCACGCACACGCAGTCAAGCGACTCAATGAGCGATGCCGGAAGATTGATCGGCTGGGTCTGCAGGCGCCTGACGAGCGCTTCGACACTGCCCGCGTGGAAGGTCGCGTAGCTTGGATGCCCGGAGGCCATTCCCTGAAAGAGGACGTAGGTCTCAGGACCTCGCGTCTCGCCCACAATGACATAATCCGGATTCTGGCGGAATGTCTCGCGCAGCAGGTCGAACATGGTGATCTCGCCATACTGGGTGCCATCGCGCCCAGGCATGCCAAAGCCTGAGCGCGTCACGCTTGGCAACCAGTTCTCGTGGTTCAGATTCAATTCACGGGTATCCTCAATGCTACAGATGCGCGCTTCCGGCGGGATGAAGGAGACGAAACTGTTCAGGAAGGTAGTCTTGCCTGAGCCGGTCTCGCCGATGACCATGATATTGAAACGATGCTCTATGGCCATCCACAGGTAGGCGAAGACCTCTGCCGGAGCAGTCCCCACCTCCATGATATTGACAGGCATCCAGGGGTCACGGGCGAATTTTCGGATAGTGAATGTCGGCCCGCGCGTAGTCACATCATCCGTATACGTCCCATTGACGCGGCTGCCATCCGGTAGCGTGCCGTCGAGCAGGGGCTTTGCGTAGCTGACATAGCGGCCCGCTTTTTGCGAAAGCTTCTCCACAAAATTGACGAGTTCTGAGTGCGTTCCGAACGTGACATTGGTCCGCATGTTCTGGAACTTGCGATGCACGATGTAGACGGGGACGCCGATGCCATTGCATTCGATATCCTCAATGAAGTAGTCGCGCATGATGGGCTCTATCTCATTGAGCCCGATAGAATCCCGGTAGACATAGTACATGATTTTGTGATAAGATTCCTCGCTGATCCTTGTTCCCAGCTCAATGAGGATATTCTGCACATTCTGCTCCAGGTACGCGAGCAACTGGCCGATCTTGTGCACCTGCGCGTAGCTGACATTGATCATCTCCTCAAGTCCCAGCTTGACCAGGCGCAAGATCTCCTTTTCCGTATCATCCAGCACGGGCTGCTCAACATCATATGCTAGTTCCTGGTTTTTTTGGTCCCAGTATAAGTGCGCGAACGCGTACGGGGGGATCAGGGGATATCTGATGTTGACGGTACGATAGTCTGTTATGGGCGCAATGCGGATGAGACGCGGGCGCAGGTCCAGGTTGAATTTTCCCTGCGGCAGGGCCTGCTTTTTCTGGAAGAATGGCAATTGCATGGTGCTTGTTCCTGTAGGTTTATGCTGACTTGCTGGAATATGGCGCTCTTGCTGTATACTGGCGGCAAAAGCCCTATCCCAACTACTTCTACCTTGCATTTTTGGGCTGTTGTCTATTTAAAGGTTTCGGGGAAGGAGGGCAACAGCTTCTGCGAGTATAAGAATGACCAGCGGACCCTGGCTCTGTTTCTAGAACACTGGCTCAGACGTCCTGCGGATCAGATGGTTACCAGAATATTCAAGAAGCATATTCCCTGGCGAACACACGCCCATCCGCGATCTTCAGACTCAATTGCTGCGGGAGGACCACTGCCCGCCTGAACGCGCGCATGCCATAGCCTGGCTGGTGCCTGAAGGATTCGATGACCTGCACTGCCTAGTTACCCGCAGGGTCAGAGCCAAGGACAGCACTGGCCAACTCGGCATCAGATGCGCGTGAGGAGATATTGCCCGTCACATCAAGGCTGGAACGAAGCGCCCATACCTCGCGCTGCCCACCTACATCCCTGGAGAGATACAATGTCGCGACACCGAGAGGCAAGTGAGTCAGATAGTAGACATCTTCAGAGCCGCCATAGCTATGAATCATCTGTTCTCCCCGGTTACGCGCCGGAACAGTCTTGGTCAGGCTAATGACAGGAGCCTGCAACCCGAGATGCGTATTGACCGCGGTAGTCGATCTCGCGCCGACCATAGGTGACCTGCCCACACCCAAGACGTTCCCATCCCAGGGCCTGAAGAAAGAGACATATTCCTCAATTGGCCTGACGAGTTCATCTTCGTGGACTGACCCAGGACATACCCACCGATCCAACCAGGACACAGAACACAAGGATTTAAAAGCAGACCTGTTTTCGGAGGTGCATCAGACATCAGGACAGCTTGGGAACAGGAAATTCCTGCGCCAGGAGCTGTCACGGTGATCCTGAAACAGCACCCATCGCAGCAAGCCTGCAAATGGACGCTGACAGTAAGGTCATGAGAGCTATAACGGCTGTCATGAAACGTGGCAGCGATGTATAGGTCGCTGCAGAGAAGAAAAAAAGCAAAACACCAAGTGGTGCACAACAATGGGACAAGGAAATGATAGATTTGGCAAGGGCGGCAACAGGGGATACCACAATAGCAGGGACGAAGGGTCCCACAGCGACGGTGGCTTCGGCGGTCGCAGCAATGACGGCGGCAGCAGAGGCGGACGCGGCGGCTTTGGCGGTGGAAGGAATTTTTCCTCAGGCCCACGCGAGATGCACAAAGCGATGTGCGCTGAATGCAACAAGGAATGCGAAGTGCCCTTCAAGCCAACAGAAGGCAGGCCTGTCTACTGCAGGGACTGCTTTCAGAAGCACAAGCCACAACGCTTCTAGGAACGCATAAACCATCTGACTACTACTTTAGTAGCGCCCGGCGTCGCCGGGCATCTTGTTTTCTTTTTTCTCTCCCACACATCCATTCTTTCGCAAGTTCCTCCTGTGTGTCTGGACATCATCGACAGCCATCTTCAGCAGTCAAAAAAGCCACCACGGTCGCAACTTACTTAAGCTGCAGCTTGCTTTTCAACCCCATGCGAATCCATCTGGAGCTACAGAAAAGCATCGATCAGAATGCAGGCCTGTACTTTGAGCAGGCAAAGAAAGCGAAAGCCAAGGCGGAAGGCGCGAGAACCGCGCTTGAGGACACGAAGCGAAAGCTCAAATCAGCGCAAAAAGACCTGGCCAAGGAGCAGGCAGCGTCCCATGCAGCCCAGCAGGAACAGCAGCGCGCCAGCGACCATAAAGAGCAAGCCAAGGCGCGGGCCGCGTGGTACCACAGCTATCGGTGGTTCCTCAGTTCTGACGGCATCCTCTGCGTCGGCGGACGCGACGCGACACAGAACGAGGTGCTCATCAAGAAGCACACGCAGCCTGGCGACAAGGTCCTCCACACCGACATGGCAGGCAGCCCGTTCTTCATCGTGAAAGCAGAAGGCAACGATATTCCCGAGTCGACACTGCAGGAAGCGGCCAACGCGACCGCGTCATTCAGCAAGGCCTGGGGCCTTGGTCTCTCGTCGACACCGGTGTTCTGGGTCAAGCCAGAGCAAGTGAGCAAGGAAGCCGCGTCAGGAGAATATCTCACACGCGGCGCGTTCGTCATCAAGGGAAAGACCAACTACCTGGACAACCAAATGGACCTGTGCATCGGTGTCGTCGACAGATTTGTCATGGCAGGACCAGAGCGCGCCGTCGCTTCGCACAGCCCCACCTATGTGCGCATACTTCCCGGAGACCAGAAGACCAGCGCGGTGGCGAAAGCGACCTACAATATCATCCTCAAAGGAGAGCCAAAATCCTACTTGGATGATATCATCAGGGCATTGCCCACCGGCGGCTGCTCACTTCCGAAGCGTCTTGAGCACACCGGGAAGCAGCGGCAGTAGGTCAGAGGCCAGAAATCCAGGGCCTTGTTTCTTGTAGAGCATATCGCCAGCAGCGCCGACCGCGTATGCCGCAGCGACGGCAGCGTCAAACAACTTGTTTCCCTGCGCGATAATGCCTGCGACGACCCCCGCCAGCACATCGCCTGTTCCGCCGACAGTCATGCCTTCGTTGCCCGTCGCGTTGACATGGATCCTATCGCTGGAGACGACCAGATCATAGCGACCCTTGAGCAGCACCACATTTCCCTGCGTGAGGAATGATGCCATCGCCCCTTGCAGGCGCTTCGCCTCGGCCCGCGCGGCGGCAGACGTCGTCGGCTCTCGAGCCGCGTAGCCCATGGAGCCCAATTCGCTCCGATGCGGCGTTATGACACAATCACGAGGAAACACTCTCTTACCACGTAGCGCGCGGACCATCTCGGCGTCGAGCACCAAAGGAACGGTCTGCTGAATGGCCTGCTGCGCTGTCGCCACCTGCAGTCGATGCCCGATGCGTGCTTCTCGTGCGCTCATGCCCGGGCCCATGAGCAGGCATGACTTGCCCGCCAAATGCTGCCGAAGCGATGGCAGATGTGACATCGCGAGTCTCGCGCCTGGCAGCTTGATAGTGATGACATCAGGGGTGATAGCATTGACTGCCCATGCAACCTTTGTCGGCGCGGCGAGATAGACAAGATCAGATCCAGAGCGCAGCACGGCAAGCGCCGCCATGCCGCAAAGCGCGGCAGCGCCAGGAAACTCCGGGCTGCCTGCGACGATCAGGACCTTGCCGTTCTGCCCTTTGTGGCTTGATGGCAAGCGAGGCTTGAGGGCGGGAATAATTCGCGGCATAGCTATTGATACGATACGCTCCCTAATAATGCTTTTGCGCGTCTGGACCGCAAGAGAGACCCATCAGAGACATCCGACAAGATTCAGATGCGCGCACGATGGAGTTGACAGAACAATAGCGACTCATGGTGCCGTAGAATCACTCACTCGCACGCCCTTGCCGGTCTCTTCCATAGTCAGACCGACAATACCTGTCGTCCGACCCAGACATAGGATGTGCGAGGCATCCTGCACCTCCATACCCGGAACGTAGCGTGTAAGCGCGCCATCACCCTCGCTCGGCAGGATGAAGATGTTCTGACGCGCATGCCCCTGAACGCTCGCCACCACCTGCGGGTATGAGGAATAATAGGAAAGGTCCGTCGTCGTCACTGCTGCCAGGTCCACCAGACAGAGCTCTTTGGCGCCCAGTGGCAACGGGAATTCCCGCGACTCCACAGAACCGGAATGCCCGGACACCGCAGCGAGCGTATTCTCGAACTCGGCAAGAAAACCGGTCATGGCCGCCTCGCTCTGATGCGCGCGCAGGCTGGCCACCGACTTGACACCGAAGACGATGATGATGACCAGGATGAACGCCGCGGCCAGCATGACGAACGCATGCACAGAGATCTGGGCGCGGACATCGCGACCATGACGCACGCTCGATACATCGCCATCCCAGACCACGCTCGGCTCAGAGGCGCCCCGCTGCTCTTGTCCCATTCGCCCCTCATCGCCAACACGCATATAAATACCTTGCCACTCCACAGCAGCATGATAACGATAGAGGAGATGCGAAACCTTGAAGCGCAAGCAGAACGTCACGGTGTGTCGCGCTGGCAGTTGATGCAGAACGCGGGCAAGCAGGCAGCGCGTGTCGCGGCTGAAGGCAGACCACCGTACCTTGCGCTCGTGCTCTGCTACCACGGCAACAATGGCGGCGACGGCTTTGTCATGGCTGAAGAGCTCGCCGAAAAAGGATGGAAGACCACGGTCGCGTTCCTCGGGAGCATGGACAAGTTCAAGGCAGATGGCGAACGCGCATTCGGGAGCATCAGCGGATCACGCATCATCGCTGGCGTCGCGGCTGCGAAAGAATACGCCGGATTCCTGACCGAGCAGGATATTATCGTCGACGCGATGCTCGGCACAGGAGCGTCGACCTGGCCGGAAGGCCTCAGAGAGCCGCTGCGCTCTGCTGTCGCCGTGTTCAACGCGTGCGCCGCGCGCAAGATATCGCTTGATGTGCCCACGGGCATCGGCACAGAGCACTGCTGCAGACCTGACCTCATCATCGCGTTCCATGACGAGAAACGATGGTATACGAATGGTGACACAGATGCTACGCTCATCGCGTCCATCCACGCGAAGACTGTGATTGTCGACATAGGCATACCAGCTTCGCAGCAACCTGACACTTCAAGCCCGCAAGCAGGAGCAGAACCAAAGAAATAAATACAGGAACAGAATATCAACAGCCATGGCATCACAGAATGAGGCACAGGCGCCATCGCGCGCTGGTAGTCTTCATCAGCAGTGACAGCTCTTTTTTCGTCGACAGTTCAATCATATCAGTAAGCGCGCCATCAATTCCTGGAAGCGCTGAGGATCCGAGAATAGCGTGGCCTCTGGCACAGGAGCCATCGCAGACAGCCACGCATTTTGCGGACCGTATCCGTGAGGCGGCATCACCGTCGCAGATAGACTGCGCTGGTCGTCTTCATCCTGCTCCCGAAGAACAGCGGCTTGCGCAGTATCGCGCAGGAGACACTGCGACTGCTGACCCGGCCAGGCGAGCGCATGGAGCTTCGCGGCGAGGATATCCCATTCTGGCTTGAGCGACTCTCGCGGCAGGGAACGTCTGCAATAGGCCTGACAGGCCAGGACCTCTACACGGAATACCTCCTCAGCAGCAAAGCAAGAGCACGATCAACGCAGACCCTGCGCGTGCTGGCAAGCATCTCCTGGCAGGCATCACAGACCCGCTTTGGCAAACCAGCGCTCTGTCTCATCGGTCCCTCAGATGCGACGCTCCCAGGACTCGCCAGCGCCAGGAGACCGCTTCGCGTCAGCGTTCCCGCAAAATACCGCGCACTTGGCAGACGGTACTTGAACACCCTAGAACTGCAAGGCTACACGTTCCTCAAACAATACCTTCGCGGAGGCATTGAAGCGACAATCAAAGCAGGACTTGCTGACCTAGCCATCGACATCGTCTATACAGGTGATACCTTGCGCGAGATGGGTCTTGCGGTCTATAACATCATCCTGCTGAGCGATTTCTATGTGCTGGAAACCAGCATGACGGATACAGGTGGCGATACCTATGAGTGACCCAGCCCCTACATGCACAGCAGGTATGCCTTGGCAAGACAGAAGCAGGCCTGCTGAGGCCCGGTCGCTGCCCGTGCGAGCATGCGTTCGCGCCATGCGCGCCTACGAGCCCCCACTGGAAGAAAGGACAGGCATCCGCCTGGATTTCAATGAGAACACCCGGGGCTGCTCACCGACGGTGCTTGCGGCCATCCGTTCCATGGACGGGCGCGACATCGCCCAGTATCCATCATATCGCGCACTGCTCACGACCATCAGCCGGACCCATGGCCTGGATATCGCGAGCGTCTTGCTCACCAATGGCGCCGACGACGCGCTGCGCGTCATCATGGACGCATGTGTCAGCGCCGGCGACACCATCCTCTTGCTGTCCCCCTCATTCAGCGTATACCAGACCTATGCGTCGTTGCGGGAGGCAGTGGTACGATGGGTCCCCTATGAAGACAGCTTCGCGTTCCCCTTCACGTCGCTGCAGGACGCACTGAGATCACAGTCGCCACGACTCTGCATCATCGCCAACCCCAACAATCCCACGGGCACCACCATCACGCCACAAGCCCTCCTCGGACTCACCGCCGCGAATCCCGCGACGCTGTTCATCATCGACGAGGCGTACGCTGACTTCTCCGGGCAGACCTGCCTTTCGCTCCCTCGACCAGAAAACATGTTCATTATCAGAAGCCTCTCGAAATCCTATGGACTGGCAGGACTGCGTCTGGGTTTTCTCGTCGCCGCACCAGCAATCGCGACGCAGCTGCGCAAAGCCGCATCCCCCTACGCGGTGAACGTCATGGCCGTAAAGGCAGGCATCGCAGCGCTTGAAGACCGACAGTATCTCCGATCATCCGTCAAGGAGGTCATAGAGAACCGGTCCTGGTTGCGCGCGCAGCTTGGCGTCAGAGGTATACACTCATACCCCAGCGAGGCTAATTTCCTTCTGGTCTCCAACAGCGCCATCGGCAGACGACGCGTCTCAGACATCCTCTCATCGCGAGGGATACGCACGCGGCGATTTCCTGAGCTCGGCTGTATCCGCGTCACCATCGGCACTGCTCAGGAATGCGAAATGATATGCCTCGCGCTGGACGGCCGCGATAGCCGAGGAGCTCCTGACGCAGGCACACTACTCTTCGATCTGGATGGAACCTTAATCGACATCAGCGCATCCTATTGGGAAGCCATACGCCAGACAGTGACGCAGTTCACCGGAAGGATCGTCTCCGACGATGAGATAACCGTCTATAAGAGCAAGGGAGGCATGAACAACGAGTGGGACCTGACCCAGACCATCCTCAGCAACAGCTGGACAGACGCGACACGTCGCATCACACGGACACCGCCGAGTCGCGAGACCATCATCGCGGCATTCCAACAGGCCTACTGGGACGACGGGCGAGGCCTTATCCTGCAGGAGAAACTACTCGCACCCATTGCGCTGCTCTCGTCGCTACGCACGTACTTCCGACTCGGCCTGGTCACGGGCAGACCCCGCAGGGAAACATCATTCACGCTGCGCCGGTTCGGCATCCAGGAACTGTTCAGCACCATCATCTGCATGGAAGAATGCGCCCGCCAAAAACCAGACCCCTGCGGACTCAGACAAGCGATGAGCGCCACACCCGGACCATGGCGCTACATCGGCGACTGCGTCGACGACATGCGCGCAGCGGCGCGAGCGGGCATCCCCTGCATCGGCATCACAACCGCGACACGAGCGCAGGCGTTACGCTTTGCAGGCGCAGCCGCCACGTATCCATCCGTCATCGCCCTTGGCAAGGATCTTATGGAGCTCGTGGAGCTCAGGCAGTGCCGCACTCCGTTACCTTCGTACCCACCAGCGACAAGACCTGCATCAAAAAGAACCGCAAGAGGATCGACCCCATGAGAACAGCGACCATGACCCGGACGACCAAGGAAACATCCATCACTGCGCGCATCAATATGGAAGGCGCAGGCACCGTCGACATCACCACACCCATCGGCATGCTCAGCCACCTGCTCAGTGCGCTGTGCACACATGCGCGATTCGACCTCACGCTCGACGCCGTGGGCGACGTCGATGTCGATCAACACCACACGGTCGAGGACTGCGGGCTGGTGCTCGGACAAGCCATCAGCAAGGCCCTCGGCCCGCGCGACGGCATCGCTCGCGCAGGATGCTTCACCTTCCCCATGGATGAGGCGTTGGCTTTCGCCGCCGTGGACCTCTCGGGTAGGCCCGCCCTGCAATGGCAGGCATGCTTCCGACGTCGCTTCTGCGGCGGCCTGGATCTGGATACGCTGGAGGATTTCCTGCAGGGCCTGTCCAGAGGATTGCAAGGCGTCATCGCTGTGGACATCCTGCGCGGACGAAGCGATCATCACATGGCAGAGGCAGGATTCAAGGCGCTCGGAAGAGCGTTGCGCATGGCCTGCCAGGCACAGCCAGGAGGCAACAGCAGCAAAGGTATGATAGACCGCCTTGACAGCGGCGAGGAAACGTGAGCCGTGACCACAGATATCGGAAGAGGGACCCATGAACACCACTAACACAAAAAAGAAAACAGCCGTGTCGAACAGGACTGATAACAAGGATCGCCCGCAAAGCGAAATGCGGCCGACCATCGGCATCATCGACTACGGCGCGGGCAATGTGCGCAGCGTCAGCAACGCGCTAGACGCGCTTGATGCGCGCTGGCGTATCGTCGTTGACCGCGATGAGGCGCAGGACTGCTCTGCCCTGATACTGCCTGGCGTCGGTAGCTTCGGCTATTGCATGCAGCAGCTTCGCAGACGAAAGCTCATCGCACCCCTACGCTCCGGCATACCGCTGCTTGGCATCTGCCTCGGGATGCAAGTGCTTTTTGAGAGAAGCGAAGAGAGCCCAGGAGCCAAAGGCCTCTGCCTGCTGGCAGGCGCGGTCGAAAAGCTGCAAGCCAGAAAGGTCCCGCATGTAGGATGGAACCAGGTCTCCATGAAACGACCCTGGCCCTCAGGCTACGCGTACTTCGTGCACTCATACTGCATCACAGGCGTAAACTCTGCTGAGGGAATCCATGACGCTGCGACAGCGCTTGGCACCACCCGCTACGGCACCTGTTTCCGCAGCGCGGTCACGCAGAGCAATGTGACAGGATTTCAGTTCCATCCTGAAAAAAGCGGCAGCTATGGCCTCGCCTTGCTACGGAGGTGGCTGACATGCTTGCCAAGAGGATAATCCCCTGCCTGGACATCAAAGGCAACCGGGTCGTCAAGGGCACCCGCTTCGCGCAGCTGCGCGACGCTGGTGATCCCGGCTCGCTCGCGGCTTCGTACGCGGCGCAGGGCGCGGATGAGCTCGCGCTGCTGGACATCTCCGCGACAGGGGAGAACCGTGGCACATCGTTAGCTGTCGTGTCATCAGTGGCATCGCGCGCATTCATCCCGTTGCTCGCCGGCGGCGGTGTGCGTACGCTCGATGACATCCAGGCGCTGCTTCGCGCAGGGGCCGATAAGGTGGCCATCAACACGACAGCAGTGCTCAACCCACGGCTCATCACGCAGGCGGCGAAACGCTTCGGCAGCCAGGCCGTGGTGGTGGCGATTGACGCCCGACGGGCGAACCTGGACGGGCAGATGCCAGGAGCGACGCAACGCAATATCGCATGTAGGCAAGCAGCATGGCAAGTGGTCATCCGCGCTGGCAGCGAGCCGACACAACTTGATGCATTGTGGTGGGCGCGAATGGTGGAGCGCCTTGGAGCAGGAGAGATCCTGCTGACCAGCATGGACCGCGACGGCACCCGGCTCGGCTATGACATCGCCCTGACGAGGACCATCGCCAGGGCTGTCAATATCCCCGTCATCGCGTCAGGCGGCGCATCCGGCAGCGCCAGCATCATCGCGGTGCTGCGGGAAGGCCGCGCTGACGCAGCGCTCGCAGCCAGCATCTTCCACTACGACAGAGCGCTTCCGAGAGTCAAACAGGAATTGAAGAACGCGGGAATCAGGGTGAGAACATGATACTACCAAGCATAGACCTGATGGATGGCAAAGCAGTGCAGCTGCAGCAAGGCAAGACAAAAATACTGGAGCGCGAAGATGTGATGGCGCTCGCCGAAGAGTTCTCACGCTATGGAGACCTCGCGGTCATCGACCTGGACGCGGCCAGAAGCATCAATGGCGATGGGAGCGAACGCAAGGACAGCAATCGGGAACTGGTGAAGACATTGTGCCGACGCTACCCCTGCCGCGTTGGCGGAGGCATCCGGACACGCGCGGACGCGCAAGAGCTGCTCGCCGCAGGCGCGCGAAAGCTCATCATCGGCACTGCGGCTGAGCCGGGCCTGCTCTGCACGCTGCCACGAGAGCGGATTATCGTGGCGCTGGACGCGCTGCAGGGAAAAGTCACCAGCAATGGATGGCAACGCATCATCGAGGAATCTGTGTCCGCACGCGCGCAGCGACTTGAACAATACTGCAGCGGCTTCCTCTACACCTGCATCGAACGCGAAGGCATGCTGCAAGGTCCGGACTTGCAGACGGCACGTATGCTCGCGCGACAGACAATCAATAGGATAACGGTCGCAGGAGGCATCAGCATGGTAGTGGACGTGCGCGCCATCGCCGACGCAGACATGGACTGCCAGCTGGGCATGGCCATCTACACGGGTGCACTGTCGCTTGCCGACGCATTCATCAGCGCGCTGCGATTCCCGCAAGCAAAGGATGAACCATCGGCGACCAATGCACAATCCCGAACACCACTGAGCGTGACAACCGCAGCACCACCAGCTGATGAAAGCAGCAGCGGCCTGCTGCCGACCATCGTCTGGGATGGCACCCAACCGCTCATGCTCGGCTATAGCTCGAAAGACTCGCTGCGCGCGAGCTTTCGCTCAGGCTTGGCGACGTTCTATTCCAGAAGCCGAAAAGAACTATGGGAGAAAGGAAAGACGAGCGGCAACACACTGCGTCTGCGACGTGTCGACTTCGACTGCGACCGGGACGCGCTGCTCTTCACCGTCGACCCGCAGGGGCCCACATGCCACACAGGAGGATGGTCCTGTTTTGATGAGCGCGCATTCTCCATCGCCCAACTGGAGGAGGTCATCAAAGAACGCATAGCGAGCGCTCCACCTGGCTCACGCACCGCGGCCTGGAGCATGCAGGATCTGCAGGATAAGATCCGTGAAGAGGCGGATGAAGTGGCCTGCTTCACCAACAGGGAGAATCTCATCTGGGAGGCTGCGGATGTCACCTATTTCCTGACAGTCCTGCTCGCGCGGCAAGGGGTCGGCTGGAATGAGGTGCTCAACGAGCTTGCGAGGCGACGACGATGATACGATGCGACCCAGAGCAGATGACCCGAAAGCCACGCCTTCCTGACAGGGCCTTGCAGACACAGGTCCGCGACATCATCGACGATGTGCGCGCGCGAGGCGACGCCGCCGTGGACGAATATACCTTGCGCTTCGATGGTCGGAAGGGAACAGACGCATTGAAACCGCAGGAGATACGCGATGCTTTCTCCAGCCTCGATCGTCAGACACTCACAGACCTGAAAGAAGCCGCGGCACGCATAGAAGCATTCGCGCGATCGCAGATGCAGGCGGCTGAATCTTTGCGCCTCAGCGGCAGTGGGACAGGATCAGGAACCACGATGCTGCCGATCAACAGCGTCGGCTGCTACGTCCCTGGCGGCAGATATCCCTTGCCATCGTCAGCGCTCATGAGTGTCATTCCAGCCCGCGTCGCAGGGGTCGCCGACATCACCGTCTGTACGCCAAAACCCACGCCTGCGACCGTCGTCGCGGCATCGCTGGCAGGAGCGACACGCATCCTTCCTATCGGCGGGGCCCAAGCCATCGCAGCGATGGCCTATGGCACGGCCGACATACCCCGAGTGGAGAAGATCGTCGGGCCTGGCAACGCATATGTGACTGAAGCCAAGCGACAAGTCTTTGGTGAAGTGGACATCGATATGCTCGCTGGGCCATCCGAGCTGATGATCATCGCAGATAATAGCGCGGAGCCATCATGTATCGCAGCGGACCTGCTCGCGCAGGCAGAGCACGATGAGGACGCGCAGGTCTGGCTAGTGGCGACCGATGACGAGGTCATCAGCGAGGTCACGCGCTGTCTCGAGCGTCAGCTCACCGCATTGCCGGACACGCGGGTTGCACGCTCTGCCATGGTAAAAGCGCAGGTCTCTGTCGTGGATACGGATAGCGCGGTCACCATCGCGAACCGCATCGCGCCTGAGCACTTGGAGCTGCAAGCCAGGAATGCTGAAGCGATGGCGGCGCGATGCCGCGCGTATGGCTCGCTCTTCATCGGGGCCTGGTCAGCGGAAGTGCTCGGTGACTACTGCGCGGGCCCGAACCACATCCTGCCCACCGGAGGCGCTGGCGCATATCGTGGAGGACTCAGCGTGATGGATTTCCTTGCGGTCAGGACCTGGCTGCGCCTTGACGAGCGACAGGCCCGTGAAGTATTGCCCTTGGCAGAGCGGTTAGCCCGCGTCGAAGGATTGGATGCGCACGCGAAGGCAGCGGGCAGGAGACTACGGCAAGACCCGTAATATCATCGGGAAGAAACTTCATGACGCGGATATATTTATAATGCCAGTTCTCATTTTTCTCATCATACCTGTGGGGGCTGAAGTAGCGGATTGAATCCTAGGCATCTAGTCAGCGCTCAGCTAATAGCAATCCAGAACAGAGACACCGGAGGCGACCATCATGGCACATCATCCAAATGCAGGGCAACTAGCATCACCAAGCGACTACGCCGACATCGGCGCGCTGTGCGGCGCGTATCAGAGCTGCAGTACAGGAGCCGTATCACCTGTGGTCTTTGGCACATCAGGCCATAGAGGCACATCGCTGGATGGCACATTCAATGAATCGCACATCCTCGCCATCACCCAGGCCATCTGCGACTATCGCGTCGCCCAGGGCATCGATGGTCCGCTCTATCTGGGCAATGATACGCACGCGCTCAGCGGGCCTGCCAAGCAGACCGCCCTTGAAGTGCTCGCCGCCAACAACGTGACGGTCATGGTGCAGGAGGGGACACCTGGTGAAGAGACCTATGTCCCGACTCCTGCGGTCTCGTATGCCATCCTGTCGCACAATCTCGATCCCGGCAAGGTGGGAACTGAAGGCGTTGCTGACGGCATCATCATCACGCCTAGCCACAATCCTCCATGTGATGGCGGCTTCAAGTACAACCCGCCAAAAGGAGGCCCTGCCAATCCCGAATCTACTGCCTGGATACAGGATCGCGCGAACGAACTTCTGCGCGGAGGCAACCGCGCTGTGCGAAGGACGGCGAATGCAAGCAAGATAAACGAGCTGACCCGACCCTACGATTTCGCAGGCAAGTATGTCGAAGGTCTGGCGAGCGTCATCGATGTGGAGGGGATACGTGCTTCGGGCATCCGTATTCTCGCCGACGCCATGGGCGGCGCAGGCATCGGATACTGGGGGCGCATCGCCGAGGCATATGGGCTGAACATCACAGCACGCAATGACACTGCCGACCCCACGTTCTCGTTCATGACCCTTGATCATGACGGCCAGATACGCATGGACTGCTCAAGCCCCTTCGCAATGGCAGGCATGCTGGCAGCGTTCAACCCTGAAGAATATGACATCGGCTTTGGCAATGACACGGATTTCGATAGACACGGCGTCGTCACATCGCAAGGATTGATGAACCCTAACCATGTGTTGGCGGTGCTCACGGACTACCTGCTGTCCGCCCGTGATTTCGGCAATATGAATCGGAACCAATCTGTGGCGACCCATGTCGGCAAGACCACGGTGAGCAGCGACATCAATGACCGTGTCATCCAAGCGCATGGCAGACGAATCCTGGAAGTGCTGCCGGGGTTCAAGTACTTTGTCGACGGGCTGCACTCCGGACAATTGGCGTTCGCTGGCGAGGAGAGCGCAGGCGCGAGTTTCCTTCGTACGGACGGCAGGGTCTGGACCACGGACAAGGATGGCATCGTGCCCTGCCTGCTCGCCGCAGAGCTGCATGCGCGCCGTGGACATTCACCTAGCACCCACTATCAGATGCTCGAGGAGCGCTTCGGCAGGCATCATTACGAGCGCGTGGACATCCCAGCGACAGACGTGCAGAAGGCAGCGCTCAAAGGTGTGCAGCTCAGTGATGTTGATCTGGCGCAGTTGGGCGGCGATCCGGTATCCGGCAGGACCATCAGCATCGGTAATGATGCCATCGGCGGCTTCAAGCTACGCACGGCCAATGGTTGGGTGGTCGCGAGACCCAGCGGCACAGAAGACATCATCAAGATCTATGGCGAGTCGTTCATCGACAATGCTCATCTCGCACAGCTGCACGCTGACGCGCAGGGATTGGTAGAACGATTAGCAGGAGACTAATGGGCGGCAGATAACCCCGACCCGTTTCAGTCCTGTGCGACATCAGTCTCGAGAGCATGCGCGAGCTCCAGGCCCTCCAGCAAATCAGGCAGGGTCTCAAATGTCGCCCCATCGCGCACTACGTGCAGCGCGTCCTTGAATCCTGGGATATACGCGTAGCGGTTCGCGAGCGGCGCGTTGACATAAAGCGATGCGAACAATGCACCGGTCTGCGCCGCCTCAGCAGTATTGAGCGTGCCATCTCTCCATGCGTCCTGATGAGCCGCGATGTAGGCTATCATCCCAGCGCGGAATGAATCACCTGCGCCTACGAGATTGACACTGCCATCAAACAGGTATCTGCTGCTCACCTTAGTGAGGTCCCAAGAAGCAGGTCCGTGCCTGGTCGCGATGATGGCTCCGTCGGACAGGGTGATGCCGAACATACGCATGCCATGGTCATCTTCGGCACTGCCATCCCGCACCCAGTCCATCGCCATCTGCAAGTAGGTATCGCACACGCGGCATGAATCACCTATGCCCGGCTCCTGCATCGCGCCATTGGCCTGCAGCACCAGCTTCGCCTCGTCACGCGAGACAAAGAATAAGTCTGTCTGCGGGACGATGCGCTCAAGGGACTGATATGCAGCATCGCCTTGCGCGAGCGTATGGATGTCCGCCATGGTGATCGCGCCACGCTCCTTTCGGCAATACTGCAGGAAATCAGCCAGGTCCTGGCCATCTCGCGCATCACCACCTTCAGACAGTCCGATGTACAAATAGGCCACGACCGCAGGATTTGATGACTCCACTGCAACGCGCATGGGAGAAAAGTGGAACGCATGATTCGCGTTGGGGTAATATGCTATCGCCGCGCGCTCATCGCCACCTTCCGCCTGATGGATGAAAGTCATGCCGGTCTTGGTTCCGGGGACAGCATGCAAGTCAAGGTAGACCCCTTCCTCAATCATACGCTGGGCAAAGTAGCTTGCGGTGAGGTCCAATCTATGCGCTCCATGCCACGGACCTTCACCAACCATGCCCGCGATGGCAGCACCCAGGCCTGCGCGCGCGATCAGCGGAGCACTGTTGCCGGGTCCACCAGGCGTCGCTCGTCTCTCTTCAATAACCTTCCTGAGCAGCCCTTCTGATATATCCGGCAGCTGAGTAGAAGACATCATGCACACTTCGCCAGGCGCGATGCCTTGCGTGACTTGAACGAATTTCGGGTCAGCGTAATCAACGACTAGTGTGTTGCAGTAGAGTGCGCCTATCATGAGCGAGGGGAATCCTGTAGCGGTATTTATACGATGCGGAATCTATGGACATATTGGCTGTGCGGTTTGTCCACGATTGGTGATGAATATTCACTGATGAAGAATATCCTAGCGCTATCCGGTACGATGCTGTATAAGATGAGGGGGAAGCAAAGATGACCACGGACAAGCGGCCATCAATTGAGCACTACTAATGCCACACCGTGCTGCCCAAGTGCCGCTTGACGCTCGCGCGCACCGCGCCTTCATCGTAGCGCGTCGGCACCGGCAGCCACCGATGACTGTACTCGTGCGTTCGCACCTCGTGATATTCTTCTGGAAAGAAACCTGCGCGCAGCACCACGTAGTTGAAGTCAGGATACGTGAAGCCGAGCAATCCGACGCCCATCTCGGCCGGATGCTTCTCGATGACCCGCACACCCAGGATCTGCTCTGAAAAATCCTGCAGCAGCCAGGCGACGGGAAGATATCCATCATACTGCTTCGCCAACCGCTCGATGCCGTCGTCTACTGGACGATAGTTCTTGTAGAGATGCTCTGGCCAGAACGGGCCACGGATTGGCGCAGTAGATGACGTATCAGAGGATACGTCAGAGAAGAGCTCCTTGGGAACATAGCCCGGCAGGATGGCAGGTCGCGCTTGCTTGTCAGACAGGGCCCGCAATGCTTGTTGCATCTGCTGCTCGAGCTCAGAACCCTGCAGGTCTGCCAGAAATCCAGGTACGTCGGATACATCGTATTCTGGACAGTGGTGCATATGGCGCATGACTGACGATATGGATGTTGCGAGACATAGCGATTATGCAAGTGCAGTATAGAGTAGTGTGGCGACATTGGCACACGTCCCTGCACTCTGGCTCACACTCTGCCCTGTACTCTGCCCCGTCCAAGGCCCCTTACTGGTTGCGCTGTCGCGCTAAGTAACCAAGCAGCGTCTGTTGCAATTGCTGGGTCACCTTGTCATTGGGCGACGCGAACACATGCCCTACCAAGTCTTGCCTATACTGGCCCCGCAACAAGGGCCCCAACGCGTTTGCGATAGCGACATGGTAGTCCGTGGTGCCATTATGGTCGCTTCCCACAGTCAGGAGATGATGGTCGCAGAACAATTCATTCGTAGCAGTGCGCGTGGTCACCCTGCTCACCATGCCCCCCCTGCCAGAAATGCGCAGGTGCTCGGGAAGCAGACCTCGGTAGCTGCCACGTCCCACACTCTGCACCACCTCAGGACATTCATCCGGAGGGGGAAGCTGCCCATTCATGCTCGAGCGCAAGACCTGTTCCAGATCTGCTTCAGGGATGCCGGAATCGCTGAGCAGCAGGGATGCGGCCACATACACGCCGCCCTGGTTACGTATGATATAGGGGGGAAAAGCCATGCACTTCATGAAAAGGGCACATCATTTAAGCATTGTGACAGAAAATAGAAAAATAGTTAAATAATAGCACAACATCTATAGATATGTCACAATTAGAACAAGACTTCAGGCGGTATCTGGCACTGCGCCCTGACGTGGAACGCTGCTCTGCCGAAGGCCTCATCAACCGGCGCGCGCTCGCCAGGCATCTGGTCAAGCAAGGCATCTCCAAGCCCAAGCAGCTTGAGGCACTCATCGGCATGCTGCGCAGGCATAAGTTTTCCGGCGTTGACGGGAGTGCGCATCTGCCCACCTTCAGGATCGCCATGAAAGACGGCATCGCCCTCATGGACCTGCCCCGCGATAACGCTTCCATGAAGGCCCTGCAAGAGGCCATGCGAGCCACTGACTATGACAAGGGCCACACCTTCAAGATGGTAACAGGAACAGCCGGCATCAAGGCAGTCATGGACACTGACGCCGCAAAAGCGCTTTCACGCAACATCAAGACTGCCGCCACTACCTGGGGCATCACGGAAATCAGCATGCTCTTCGCGGTGGAGGCAAGAAACACCAAAGGCATTGTCTCAACAGTCGCAACAGAACTCGCGCTGCACGGCATTGTGGTCCAGGAGATACTCACCGCGAGCCCGGAGTTATTGCTCTATGTCAGGGACTCTGATGCGCTTTCTGCCCTTGGTGTGCTTCGGACACTTTTACCGCCAGCAACGCGGTGAAACCACGAACCTGCGCGATAGACAAGGTCATACCATCAGGCAACCTGTTGGCCGCCCTCAACAATGCCAGCAGATCATTAGCTTGGTCCGTCGCACTCTTGCCTTCGATGAATGAACGCAGGAACTTGACCTTCACCAGTTTGTGACGCTTGAGCTGCCTCGCTATCTCATCCACCACGCCAGGCGATAACCCTGATTTACCGATGCGCACCAGCTGAGGCGTAACTGCCTGTAGGTTGACGTTGCGACCCGAACGCTGAGACGGATTCCTCATTCAGGCGAGCAGAAGCGCGCCTGCCATAAAAAGCTATTGCATGAATACAGAATGAAATGGAATCCATGCAAAGGCCCCGCGGTGTTGACAGTCAACGCCAGACATAGCCCCATGTGCGCATCAGCAATCCTCATCAGCCAGGCCCTTGCTCCACTCCCAAGCATGCACCCGCTCAAAAAGGACCTCATTCAGCAGCGTGCCGATGCCTGCGCTTGAGCTCCTTGATGTGCTCCTTTCGCAGGTGATGGACGTGCTTGTGGCTCTTACCATGCTTGTGCACGATACCCGCCAGATAGTCCCCTGCGACCAGGTTAGGCAACATCACATAGTGCGCGCCGCGCTCATATAGACGCAACGCGTCCTCAATCCAGCTCGCGGTCACGAACAACATGACCTTATGCTCCGACTTCTCTGCCTGCTCGATGAGCAGCTGATTGACATCCAGGTCAGGGACTGTACTGATGATGACTTTAGGCTTGAACTTGAAGATACGATCGACGATCTCTGGATCCGAGAGGTCGCCATAGATACAGGGCACGCTCTCATGCCTGAGCCGATGGATGGTCTCAGGATTGTAGTCAACGACCAGAATCTCCTTCTTCTTCTCCTTGAAGCTCTTCAGTATACCGTACCCGGTGCGGTTGTAGCCGCATAGCACGGCCGAGAATGGCTTCTTGGTATGGAATTCGTCGAACTTGTCAAGGTTCGCGCGGTGCAGGAAAAAAAGACGGTCACGAAGCAACAGATAGATGCGGTTAGCGTACCTGATGACATAGGAAGAACTCACAAAGGTGAGCAGCGTCACCAAGGTGATTGCGACCATGTACGTCGCTGGCAGAATATTGGCCTGGATCGCGATGGGCACCAGGATAAGGGAAAACTCAGAGGTCTGCGCAAGATTGACGCCGGTCAAAAACGATGTTGAGCGGGAGAATCCCAACCTATCTAGGGTGAGCATCATGGCGAGCGGTTTGAGGATGAGCACCACAGCCAAAAAACTCCAGACGAGGTTCCAGTCAGGCACCTGATAGAGCCCCATGCCAAGCGCGGCGTAGAACAGGATGATGAAGAAATTACGCACCGGCAACATACGACCCACGATCTCTGGTTTGTAGGGCAATGACGCGAGACTCAATCCAGCGATGAACGCGCCGATCTCAATGGAGAATCCCGCAAGCTCAGCTGCGGAGGCAGCGATGAAACAGACGCTCAATGACATGAGGAACAGCAGCTCAGACGAGCGGGCAGCCACCCGCATCATGGGCGCGAAGACCAGGTCGGAAATGGCAACGATGCTCAGGACCAGCGCCAGCCCCTTAAGCAATGAACGCAGCATGAGCAACGCGCTGAACTGCTGCAGGCCGGGCAGCATGGCGAGCGCGATGATGGCGATGAAATCCTGGAAGAGCAGGGTTCCTGTGATGATGCGACCATGCAGCGTCGGCAACTCCCCCCTGTCAGAGAGCAGCTTGAGCACCACCATGGTGCTGGAAAAAGACAGGATCAATGATAGGTAAGCTCCCGCGGTCGCTGACAACCCCGTCAGCATCGCCAGAGGGATCACCACGAGAGCGATAACAACCGTCGGGACCAGCGCGACCAGGAAACTCGGGAGACTGACCCTGTTTATCTTCCTTATCTCCATCTCCAGGCCCACCACGAAGAGCAGGAACGCGACGCCTATATGAGAGAGGTCAGTCAGGAAGCTCAGGTCTGTCAGGTGGACTAGGTAGCTGATACCAAAGATCCTACCGAACGCAAGAATCAGGGGCCCGACCAGGACCCCGGCGAGTATGTATGCAGGAAGCAGTGGCTGGCGCACCCGGTGCATCAGATAGCCAAACAGGGCTGACAAAATAATGATGGCGGCAATGCCTGCAAAAACGGGTTCCAATGGGTCACCTCTTAGCTACAATTCCAGAGGAACGGCTTTAAATATGTTTTTATTGCGCAGGCTTAGCAGTAAGTACTCGATTCGCTCGGACACCAGTCATGACCAATGCATGCCAGTATATGCTAACGTCCCGTAGGTCGAAGAGCAAGAAGGAACTGCAATAGACCTGCCGGCACTCCATAGCAGGCAAAGGAAGAAACAAAAGAAATAAGGGAAGAAAACAAGGAAAAAAGGGTTCGCCTGCTGACGATACTCACTCGTCTGAGTCTTCCAGATCCGCCTGAGCCGCTGTCGGCTGCTTGCCGCGATGAATCTCGGCGAACGCAGGGGCGATGACCAGCCAGTCCTCACCAAAGCCCGCGATATCGCCATTCATGGCCTCAGCAGTCTTCTTGAGCTTGTTGACCGCACGCTTGAGCTCAACGATGTCTTTGTCCTTGAGCGGCGCGATATTGAGCAGCACAATAGTGTAACCTGCGCGCAGGGCGTCAAGCACGGGCTTGACATCCTCAAAGCTCTCCAGCATGAAGGGCTTAATGATTATCTTAGCCTTCTTGTCTTGTATCTCGCTGGCCTCAAGCTCCAGGAAGCCACCGTCTGCTTCAAGCGTCTCTGACTCTGACGCTGAAAATGTATCCTTTAGTTTGGAAAGGAAATTTTTCATGGACAATCCCTCCGGCCCTTACTACTGGTGCATACTACCAGTTTCTACACTTACCATGCACCCCCATATATTTATAGTTTTAGGTATGATTATTGAAAGCAGCAACCATTCGTCACCGATGAGTCATTCGTAAGGAGACTTCAACATATGCGCGACATCGGCTCGATACCCTGCAGATGCGTCCATACGCAGGCATCATGCCTGAAAACTGCCGCCATCACTGCATCGCAGCACACTTATTTTGGTAATTGGGCAATGATATCTGCGACAACCAGTTCAGGCGCCTTATACGTGGTATCCACCACCAGGTCGAAGTTTGACTCATCGTAGGGGTCAAGACCATAATATGCATGGTAGCGCTTGCGCTCGGATTGCTCGCGCTGGCGCATGAGCGCCACCTGCTCGTCCATGCCTGCCGCCCGCTCTGTCTCACGATTATCGCCAAGGATGCGCTGCGCGCGCACCTGCTCATCCGCGACCAGGAACACCTTGAACGCGTCATGCACAAAGTGCCAGCCAAGCCTGCTGTCCAGCACGAATGATGGATGGCTTTTTCCCATGGCTGACTGACGCTCATCGAGCGCCTGGTCTATCTCCCGACCTTGTTCAGCCACTTTGGAGAACTCGGCCAAGCTCATGCCCCGCTCCTGGGCCATCTCGCGCATGAAATCACCTGAACTGAAGTGGGGAACGCGCAGCCTCGCGGCGAGCATCTTTGCCACGGTACTCTTTCCCGTGCCCGCCTGGCCGCTGAGCACCACGCGCAGGCCTGGATGAGCTGCATGAGTCGAATCTAAAGGCATGTTTTCTGTCATGGCATGCAGTGGTCAGGTCAGGTTGAAAAAGGTTTTGGGACGTGCGACGAATACCAGCGCTATTTACGGAGACTACAGCACAACAGGAGTCGCCAATATCCCCGTTTCCTGACCTGACCCGTATTCAACCCATATGCCATCCACGCCCACCATCAGAGACTGACATAAGCAACCTTTTTAAATCACTACGCATTGCGAAGGAGCGTGAACGACACACAATTATTCCTCAGGAGCGTGCGCATCCTTCTGGACAAGAACAGCAAAGACAAGCTTGTTGAGTTCCTCAAGCGCCTTCACCCCGCTGATATCGCTGATGTGCTTGACCGTCTGCCAGACCAGGACAAATACAAGGTATTCGCGGTGCTGGACACGCAGGTCGCGGCAGAGGTCATTGCCGAAGCCAACAACCTGACCCGCGATGCGCTTCTCGACCGCCTCGGCAAGAACAGGCTGACCGCCATCGTCGATGACCTGGAGTCAGACGACGCCGCGGACCTCATGCAGGAGCTTACTGACGAAAAGCAGGACGCGGTCCTCAATGAGCTGCCCAAGAATGAAGCCCGTCGTCTGCGGCGCATCCTCAAGTATCCTGAAGGAACAGCGGGAAGCATCATGCAGTTTGAATACCTGGCAGTCGACCAGGGCATGACTGTCGACGAGGCGCTCAAAGCCATCAGGAGCAAGTCCAAGAATATCGAAGACATCCACAATGTCTTTGTCACACAGGAAAACCTGCTTGTCGGCCTCATCCCGCTGCACAGCCTCATCGTCTCAGAACCCAAGACGCGCATCGCCAGCATCATGGAACCTGACGTGGTCACGGTCAAGGTGGATGATGACCAGGAATACGTCGCGGCGTTGTTTCGCAAGTACGACCTCATCTCGCTCGCGGTCGTTGATCAGGACAAGCGCATCGTCGGCCGTATCACGGTAGACGATATCCTTGAGGTCGTAGAGGAAGAGAGCACCGAAGATATCTACAAGCTCGCAGGACTGTCATCAGACGAGAACGTCCTGGATCGACCGTTCGCGTCTGTGCGTCGACGGCTTCCGTGGCTGCTCATCAATCTTGCCACAGCATTTCTCGCCGCGAGCGTAGTCAACGCATTCCAGGGCACCATCTCCGCGCTTGTCGTGCTGGCCGTCTTCATGCCCATCATCGCGGGCATGGGCGGAAACGCTGGCACGCAGAGCCTCACCGTCATGGTGCGCGGCATCGCGCTCGGTCACGTGAATCCTGAGATGGTGCGAAAGATACTCCATAAGGAGCTTATCGCGGCGCTCGTCAACGGCATCACGGTCGGCATCATCCTCGCCATTGCCTCATATGTCTGGAAGGGCAACCTGCTCCTGAGCATGATGGCGTTCTTCGCCATGATAATCACCCTGCTCGTCGCCGCCGCTGTCGGCAGCATGGTCCCGCTCATCCTCAAAGCGCTCAAGATAGATCCAGCCTTAGCATCAAGCGTCATCGTCACCACGTTCACGGATGTTGTCGGATTCCTGTCCTTCCTGGGTCTCGCCTCCATCGCACTGCACTACTTGGCGTAGCGCGCAGGAGCAACCCTTCGTACCTACCATGAAACAGCCCATCTGCATCGGCATCGAGAGCACGGCCCACACGTTCGGAGTCGGCATCGTGAGAGGCAAAAGCATCCTTGCCAATGCGCGCGATGCGTACACCACAGAGCAAGGAGGCATCAACCCATCTGACGCCCGCGCGCACCACGAGGCGGTCAAGCAGACTGTGCTCGACAAGGCGCTGGAGCAGGCAGGCATCAGATTGCAGGATGCCACGCTCATCGCCTTCAGCCAGGGACCTGGACTTCCGCCCTGCCTTGTCGTGGGCCTGGAGTTCGCCCGGCACCTGGGAAGGACGCTACGGTTGCCTGTTGTCGGTGTCAATCACTGTGTCGCTCATCTGGAGATAGCGCGGCTCGCCACTCCCGCAAAAGACCCGGTGCTGCTGTACGCCAGCGGCGCGAACACGCAAGTCATCGCCTATGAGGGCAATACGTATAGGGTCTTTGGCGAGACCCTTGACCAGGGCATCGGTAATTTTCTGGACCAGTTCGCAAGGCATCTTGGCCTCGGGTTTCCAGGAGGCCCTAAGATCGAGGCGCTCGCCGCGCAGGGCAGTACCTACATCCCCTTGCCCTACGCGGTCAAGGGTATGGATGTCAGCTTCTCCGGCATGCTCACCAACCTCAAGCAGAAAAGTGTGCGCAAGGACGGCCAAGGCAGGTATGTCAATGCCAAAGGCGACCGCTACGCTGTGGAGAACCTATGCTATTCACTGCAGGAGACCGCGTTCGCCATGCTGATTGAAGTCGCTGAGCGCGCCATGGCCCACTGCCGCAAGAAAGAGCTCGCTCTTGGCGGGGGGGTCGCCTGCAATAGCAGGCTGCAGGCCATGGCCGCAAGCATGTGCCAGGAGCGAGGCGCCAGATACTACTGTCCAGAGCGTTCCCTGCTCGTCGACAACGGCGCCATGATCGCCTGGCTTGGCATCCTGGCTAAGGAGCACGCGACCACAGACTACGCTTCCCTGGACATCCTGCCTCGTTGGCGCACTGACCAAGTGGAAGTTTCCTGGCGATGAGTAGATGCCATGACAGGACGATTCTGATAAGGGTGCATCCTTCCCAGGATATCTTCTTATCTTCTCTGTTGCCTTATGCGCGTCATAACTTTACACCGGAAACAAATCACCCTAAAACCCCCACACTTCGGATAGCGCCAACAAAACATTTTTATGTACGACTAGCCGTGCGATGGATACATGACATCGCCTGATGAACCAAGCATCCTGCAGGAGCAACCATGCCCGGTCTGCGGCAAGAATACGCTGACGCTCACCGAAGCCGAAAGGGACATCCCGTTCTTCGGCAGAGCATACCTGTTCTCCATGGACTGCTCTGACTGCAACTACCACAAGGCAGATGTGGAACTATCGGAGCAGAAGGAACCCTGCAAAATTCAATTCGAGGTCAGCCAGGAGCAAGACCTGCAGGTCCGGGTGGTCAAGTCCTCAGAGGCAACGGTCAAGATACCCCACATCATGACCATAACGCCAGGCCCCAGCAGCAATGGGTATGTCACCAATATCGAAGGGATCCTGAACAGGGTCCGGCGCATGATAGAAACCGCGCGCGACACAGAAGAGGATGACGCTATCCGCAAGAAGGCTAAGAGTCATCTCAAGCACATCAACCGCGCGCTCATGGGTCAAGAACCCCTTAAAATAACGCTGGAAGACCCTACGGGCAATTCAGCCATCATCTCTGACAAAGCGAAGGTCAGCGCGCTCAAAGGCGCCGGCAGCCCATCAGGATAAACGCGAATGAACAGGGAAGGCCTTTTGACACGCTGTCGCCTCTGCCATTCTTGACCACGCAAAACTTATAAAGCCATATCGCCAGAATACCAACATGGCTGCGGGAACTGCAACTGACGCGCAAAAGCGCCTTGTCCGCTATGGATTCATCAAACCAGCCATGCGAGCCAAATTCAAGGAAAACTATGAAGGAAAGCCCCGCAAGGAGATAGACAAGATCGACGGGACGCTGATAGGGCAGCTCGCGGATGAAGAAGAAGCGGAAGAAGAGCGCTATATCAGGAGGACCACCGGATACCCCACACCCAGCAAACGCTACCGGGTGATCCTGGAATCCTTCCAGCAGAGCATCGAGGAATCCTATTTCTGGATACTTGACTACCTGCGCGTGGATCTGTCCTTTCAGGTTGAAAAAATAGTCGACGCGTTCAGCGCCTCGGAGAACAGCGCGTTCTTTGGCGTGGTACAGCAGCGCATTGGCCTGCAGCAGGAAAAAGTCTCCGCGTTCCTGGCCACCATCGGCAAGATGACGCGTGAGCTCTTCCAGCTTGTGCGCGAGCTTCGCATTCTTGACGAGCGCCTGAGCATCTATAACGCCAGCATGGGCATCGGCACGGAGGAGAAGAAAAAAAGCGAAGCAGCGGAGATCACGCTCAAAGGCTACTGGATAGATCTGGTCGAAGGAGGCGCCAAGAATCCCGCGTCGGTCTATGGCATGAGCCGGGATCTTGGATTCATGACCCTTCCTGACCTGTTCTTTTCCGCGCCATCCCTTGAGCCAGGAAAGGTCGATGAATACGTGGACAAGCTTGACTTCAATCGCAAGATACGCGAGGTGCTCAAACGCAAGCTGCACACCTTCGCGGAGTGGAAAAAGCACACCTACGCTGAACTTAAGACAAGGCGACAATTCACGCTGAAATACTTGCGCCAGCACTTCAATATCATCCGCATGTACATGGCCTGGGTGAAGCCATACTTGCACAATCTCAAACGTCTCGCGCTTGATCAAGACAAGACAGAGACACCCGACCTTATCACCGCGTTTGAAGGCTCTGTCCTCGAAATAGAGATACTGGGAAGGACCAAGGCGGCAGGCAAGTATTTTCCCTGCATCCTGGTCAGTCTACTGTATCGCTCACGACCGAGCATGTCGTATCAGCAGGAAGGCTACCAGCGAGGCCCCATCCATGTGGGACGGATAGATATCAAGATGCGCGCCTACGCCTGGACGCAGACGGACATTGACAATTACAAGAAGATGCGCAGCGATGAGGACATGGAACTGCTCAGCATGATAGACGGTTCAGTCAAGGCCGCTATGGAAGCGCTTGGCGATGAGCTTGAAAAATACCTCAAGGAAGCTGAAGAGACCTACGAGTTTGACAAACCCCTTGCGGAAGTCAAGGAAAAGCCACAGCCAAAAAGCGTCGCAGACCCCTTCATCTCAGTCTTCAAGGGTTTTGGAGAGATGTTTGGCACCATCATCCCTGTCGGAAATAAGGATAAGAAAACGCGTATTGACAAGAATGACCTGTATAGGCTTTCATTGAACAAGAAGGACGCGATCGATACTGCTCATTCCCGGATGTGGCGCCTGTATAAGATCTACAAAAAAGCCCACAAGATGCTCAGCTGGTAGCTCGGCACACGGATATGTTTCTGCGATAGAGAAAGAAGCAGAGCGATTTGAAGCGTATACCAGGGTCTAAAGAATTTTAAACTTCGCTTCCAACCTACCCACTATGAAGGCGCCAACACACCCCGCGGTGGCCGGAGGCCTGGACGAGATTCTCTCGGTGGAAGAGTTGCGCAAGCTCCCTCCGTTTGAGCGCATCAGGAAGCTCAAGGAGCTGGAGAGCGCGCTGCAGGAGCGCATCGATACCGCGAAAAAACTAGAGCAAAGCAGTGAGCGAGAGCTCGTCGCTGAGAACGACCAGCAGCGCGCCATCCCCCTGCAGGAGCTCAAGGCCTGGGAGATCATGGACATGTTCAGTCCTGAGGCACGTCTCATGTGGGAATCCAAGCGCTTCGCCAGCGCCCCGAGGCAGGGCAGTGATCTGGAGGAAACAGTCGAGCAGAAGGGCAGGAAAACCCATGACGGACACCATCAAGACGACTCGAGCCAGGAAGCATGGAGCATTGATGCCGTACAGGAAGCGATAGCCGCGCAGACGTATCTCGCGCAGGTGGAGCTCGCGCAGCAACCCATGAGCCTGCTTTACAAGGAAGCGCAGGAACTCTACCATGGCCTGCGGAGGGGTGAGAGCAGCGAGGCTCTGCAAGAGATACGCGACGCGTCGTACACGCTCATGGGTGTGCTGGAGATGAAGGCCAGAGCCATGGAAGGCGGGCATTATCATATCTCCAGCGGCGCCGAGGAGATAATAGAGATGCTCGATGGCGCGAAACAGATGCTCAAATACGCTGGCGGCGATGCGCTTGGCAGCAGGACTGTGTGAACGAAGCCAGGCAATCATCTGAGCGACGAACACCTGTCAGATTCCTTCTCCTAAAAGCCACTTCTGCAATTCAATTCTGGCCTTTGACTTTGTTGGCCTGGCAGAGCATTCATCAGGGAGATCATACACCTACCAGTATGCACAAGACAAAAGAAAAAACAGCGCCGTTCAGTGGCGCATCAGGATAAAACCAGCGACAATCAGCGCAAGGGCCCAGCCAGGAGCACCCACAAGCCATCCCTGCGCCGCACCCAGCCAGTAGAGGCCGATAACCAGCAGCACCCTGCCCAGCATGCCTGGGTCAGAGCCGCAGCAGCTCACAGGCGCGCAGCACGTATCCATTGCCTTTGATGTCGCAGTCTTTTTTGAAGGACTCTTTTTTGCCATTGAATGATTGACGCACCGCTAGTTTAAAAAACTTTTTATAAAGTCATCCTGAGAAAGGGACAAAAGAAGCGCATTGTTGAGCTGCCGAACCGCGTTGGCTGAATTCTGCGTCGGGTAAGGTAGGAAGCTGTCGAATATGCCCGATCACGCGTGGTGCCTGCCATCCGGGCACCTTCCTGGCCACTGCTTGACCGCTGGGGCCTTATAAGATGCTGGACGCACTGCAGCGCCATTGCTTGCAGTCCGTTATTGGCCTTGCAGCAGAGACATCATCATACGCAAGAGCATCCAGGCTTATCCCTTGACGCTGCGCAGCGCAAGAGACGTTTCTCCCTGTCAAAATAGCGAAACCCTTTAATAATGCTGATGCCAGAAAATGTGCATGGTTGTTTTTGACAATGGCTACCAGAGCGCGATGGACAGTCCGATGCGCGCTCCAGCCAACAGGGCTACCCCCTGGGACAATATCGAGCGACCATTGATACCTATCCGTGATATTGGTAAAACGGTCACAGAAGGCAGGGCAGCTGGCGGCACATTCATGGAGAGCGTGCAGGCCGCAATCCGGGAAGGAACCGGCCAGCTTGAGCTCTCAACGCAGATGGAAGGCCAGGAACCACGCACTGGCGCAGAGTCATACGGCAAGGAAGCGCGTGAGGAGCTTCGCGACATGGCGCGCGTCAACCAGGTCAAGATAACAAGTGTCCACGCGCCCACGCAAGTAGGTAATGTCTCAGGCTTCGCAGGCCCGGAGCGAGGCTTCATCAATGAGCAGCGAGAGCTGCAGGTCAATGAGATACGAAAGGCGATAGAATTCGCGGCAGACGTTGCCACGGGCGAGCAGGCGACAGCCATTGTGTTTCACACAGGAGAATTCCACAGGCCCATGACCGAAGCTGACTGGAACAAGGACAAGATGTTCAAGACGTACATGGAAGAGCAGGAACGCGCTGTGGTTCCGCTGGTCGATAGAAGGACAGGGCACGTCATCCAGCAGGTCAGAAAGAATCAGCCCATCGCCAGGCCCAAGTGGCTTCGCGCTGAGGATGACTACACGTTCACGGACCCTGGCAATGGCGAGCAGACACCTGTCAAGAAAGGAGAGTATGTCGATTACTTCAAACGGCCGGTGGGTTATGAAGGCAGGGTGCCTGTGTTCAACTCCGAGAAGGGCAGGTTTGAGACTGAGCTATGGACATGGGAACAATTTGAGCAACTGGCTCGTGAGCGTAATGTGACGGTCGCCGCTGAGCATAGCACATCTGTTGAGGACCTTAATCCAGACCTGAAAGTCACGCCTGAAGAGATGTTCCTGGAAACACAGGTAGAGACTAATGAGCGTCAGGCGCGCGGCTGGGCATTGTTCCACAGCAGCAGATTCGATGATACGAGAAAGCTCTACAACAAGTTGCTAGAAGCGCGCAAGTGGTACGTGAAACTCGAGGAAAACATTCCCGAGGAGGAGAAATGGCGAATCAAACAGGTCATCCATGAGATGGGCGGCAACGCCGCGCGCTTCCTGGGCTCAGAGGAGAAGTATCCGACGGAGATATTAGACAAGGAGATCAGGGACTTGCAGTGGAGCATGGAGCACATCCGCGAAGGTTCCGTAGGATACGAGATGCAGGCGCGCGAGCAGAAGATGCTGCGCAACAACGCGGTATCGACGCAGAAGTACGCATTGCGCCAGAGCGCCAAGTCCATGGCAGAAGCAGGCCTGTTCGCCCTTGATGTGACGCAGCAAAAGGGCCTTGACAAACCGATATTCATAGCTCCGGAAAACGTCTGGCCTGAGATGGGCTATGGCAGCCATCCGGATGAGATAATCCACCTCATCAAGCTGGGCCGCGATAAGATGGTCGAATACCTCACCGCTGATAAGATTGAAGACCCGAGCATGGTGGCCAAAGACCCGGAGACGGGGGAGATACGCATGGTCGATAATCCCTACAAGCGCTCGGGCATCAGCAAACCCGAAGCACAGAAGCTCGCCTCAGACCACATCCGCATGACCCTGGACACGCAACACCTGGGCATGTGGTGGCGCTACTTTCAGAAGGAACCTGGGGAGACTGAAGCGCAGGCAAAAGAGCGCTTCAATGGATGGTACATGGAGCAGATGAAAAAGCTCGTTGACACCGACACCGTCGGCTATGTGCATCTGGTCGATGGCTGGGGCAGAGGGCATACGCATCTGCCAGCAGGCGAAGGCAGCCAGCCCGTCGTCACAGCAATAGAATACCTCAAGAAGCGCGGCTTCACCGGCAGCATCAACAGCGAGGGCTTCGGCGAGCCAGGCAGGCAGCTCTCACGCACATGGGCAGCGTTCGGCAGCCCCATCTACAGCTCGGCCGTCGGCTCTGAAGCCATGTCAGCGCCCAATCGCTGGGGTGATGTCTGGCAATCGTACATGCACCGACCACCGCGCACGCCCTACTATGTCTTCGGCGCCTACTCACCCAGCGAGGACTGGACGCTCTGGAGCGGGGTGCAGATGGAATGAGACCGTTCCAGGACGTCAAGAGCGCGTATGAAGAGCTGTATGTATCCATGCTGCGCTCAGGCAAGCCCACGTGGAAGCCCACAGAAAAAGGCTACTGGGGCATGGCCGTATCTGATGAAGTGCACGAGCTGCTCAGGCAGTTGAACATGGGCTCGCAGCACAAGCTGCTGGACCTTGGCAGCGGTGATGGCAAAGTCGTCTTGATAGCGGCGGCGCTGGGCATGGACGCCACTGGCATCGAGCATGACAAGGAGCTGCATGACATCGCTGAAAGCATGCGCAAGAAACTGCGCCTTCCCGCGACCTTCATCAACGCCGACTTCAACGACCACTCATGGAAGGGATTTCACCTAGTGTTCAGCAACCCGGACCAGCACCTTGACGAGGAGAAGCTGCAGACAGAGCTGACCGGACGGCTTGTGGTGTACGGACCGCACTACCATCCCAATTCGCTGCGCAAACACCGCACGCTGGACATACAAGGGACGCTCATCAGCGTGTTCGGGAAGGAGTAGCGACAAAGAGTTCCTGCAGGGATACCATCACCATTGGTACGCGCATCATCATATCACACCCACCTTTCTGCTACACACCGCTCAATTGCCATGTGCCATTTCCCTGTACAGCCCCCACGCATCCTTTCCCGTCACGGTGTCAGCAAGCTGCCTCAGCACCTTTATGAACGCGGCATCATGCAGCCCATTCATCGCTGGCTCCGGGATACGCACCTCTGTGCGCACACCACCAACATTTCGCTCCACAAGGATGCGGGCCCAGGCGAAGGTGAAGGCAAACGCTTTCGCTTCTTCTTGCACAGGGTCATCGAGCGTCGGGCTCAGCACATGGCCAAGCTCATGGCCAGCGACGACAAGCATGCGAGCAAGCATCGCTTTCTGCAACACTATCTCTGAGGTCATGACACGTCCCGCAGCACTGCCAAGCCCTAGCGCGGATCCGGCATCAGCGCTATCGGCGGCCCCATTGCCATTGAACGAAAGCCCCAGAACGCCGTCATTCGCTCTGCCGCCGACAACCAACTGCAGTTGCCGAAATTCCAGAGTCGCGAGGATAGTCACCAGGATATTGTCCGGCAGCTGTTGGCCTGAAAGAGCCGAGAACGCGTCATCGAGCAATGGACGCAGCGGCCCGTGATGCGGCAGTGCCTGCAGTCCAGGCCTGCCCGTGCCTGCCATGAAATCATCAGCAATGAAGAGCGGGGCGTACTGCGCGCTCTTGGCGCCCGCGCCACTTGAAACGCCATACAACAGCGGCGCGCCATATAGCATCAACCCCGCGTTCGCGGCTGACGTGTACATCGGGATCATCTGCTGGGAGCTGGTCGGCTCTACTGCTGAAAGGTACGCGACATGCCCTCCAACGCGCGATCCGCCCTGGCTGACAGACCCTCCTGCAATCAACGACAGATCGTAGGACGCGCTCGCATATGCAAGTGAGCGCATGCCTGCGCCACCCCGACATCCCTGCTGCGCGCTGTATGCCGTCGCGATGCCCCCGGCAGCGCCCGCTCCAGCGTACTTGCTTCCCGCACCACTATAGCCGCAGCTGCGGCAGCCATATCCCATGTTGATTCAGAAGCAATTCCATCTTATAAGCACTACTTGCCTCAAAGAAACAGTTCCGTGGCAGGCGCGCAACAGCAGTTGACTTTACTGCGCTCAATCGCATTCGCGTCGTATCCCCTGTATCGGATACAGCATCTTCAGGAAAAATCTTCCAGACAACACCTTTATTTCAAACCAGCGCTCCGCAGCTTCCGATACAATGTCTCGCGCCTGATACCCGCGTGCCTTGCTGCTTGGGTCATGGACGGATATAACGTCAGCAGCAGGCGGAAATATTGTCGGTCGAATTCCTGGTCAGCGTCTGTCAATGGAATAACCGCTTCAATCTCCTGTG
The DNA here is from genome assembly GCA_001871415.1 of Candidatus Woesearchaeota archaeon CG1_02_57_44. Lineage (GTDB taxonomy): Archaea > Nanobdellota > Nanobdellia > Woesearchaeales > CG1-02-57-44 > CG1-02-57-44. Next base: position 37,223 of record MNWW01000066.1, read on the forward strand.
CGATACCATCAGAAAGCTCAGGAACCGACTCATAGAGCCGATGCAATCTATCCGGATGCAGGATGTCCGCATATCCTGCAATGACGTGCGAGAGCCTCTCACCGATCATATCACGAGCCACGTATTCGGGCTTTGGTAATTCCTTGCGTATTGCCTTAACATCGATACGCAACTGCTTTGCCATGCGATGCAATGTCTTACGGTCAATGCCCAATGCTTTCGCGGCCAAGCTCACATTGCCCCAACGCATGGCCAGTGTCCGTCTCAGCAATTCAGCGCGGAACCTGTCGCGCGCCTCTCGGTAAGGCAGGCGCACGTCAATCGCGTACGGCAGAAAGGGTTTGGCCATGACATCAGTGATGTCTTTTTGCAGAGCAGGCATATGCGTGCCAACGCTCCTTCGGACCGCGCTGTCTATCGCCTCGAGGAGCTCATCCATGCCAGGCATGGAGCATGTGGGGCAATCCGTGCATAAAAATGCTTGTGCGATACTGCGCCACCAGCGCCGCATGCCTCCTGCCCCTGTCCTCGACACCCGCCCAAATCGCGCCCAACAGCAGACACCGCAATACCACCAATACCATTACACAATAGTAATAAAAGTATATATAAACCGAGGACCCCTGCGGTAACTATCAATGTCGGGAAAGAGAGGTGAGCAGGGCATTTTCGCCCTGTCTTTATACTACCATGGAATTTGATATCAGCCGCAAGCCGAATCCCAATGTCCAGCACTACGCGGACAATGATATGACGGCGGTCTATGATTTCTCCAGCAAGGCCTACAAGGAGTTCGGCAATTTCATCAAGTGCATCGTGCTCTTCGGCGGAGCAGCGAAGCGCTCGAACCATCATGACATCGATGTGCTGTTGGTCGTCGATGACCTCTATATGCAAGTCACCCCCGAGCTGGTCGAAGCCTATCGCGTCATCATCGAGCGCATGGTCAATGATACAGACAAGCGCCTGCACATCACCACGCTCAAGCTCACCAGTTTCTGGGAATACGCCAAAGCAGGAGACCCCATCATCATCAACATCTTGCGTGACGGTATCGCGGTGCTCGACACAGGATTCTTCGAGCCGCTGCAGAGCCTGTTCCGGCAGGGCAGGATACGGCCGACGCCTGAAGCGGTCTGGGCATACTACGCCAAGGCGCCGATGTCCATCAGCAACGCGCACTGGCGCCTGGAGCAGGCGGCCTTCGACCTCTACTGGGCAGTCATCGACGCTGCCCACGCGGCGCTCATGCACATTGGAGAAATACCCCCAAGCCCTGAGCACGCAGCCGACATGCTCGAGCAGAAGCTCGTCAAGCGAAAGCTCGTCAATGCCACGTGCAGCAAGACCATGCAGAAGTTCTATGACCTCTCCCGCGACATCCTTGACCGCAAGTCACGGCTGACCGGCAAGGACTATGACCAGCTGCGCAAGGAAGCGCAGGAGTTCGTCGCTGAGATGCGCGGCTTTATCTGGCAGGAAGATAAGGGGAAGAAACAGACTGCGACAAAGTAGACCAAGGCTCGATTTCTGCCAATACTAGCACAGTTCTATGACCCTCTTCACTTCAATACCCAGAGCGTCCAGCTTGGGCCCTTCCATGCGGAAATCTGCCCGTACCGCATATCCATTATCCGGATGCGCGACACGCAGCCCCCGGGTCTTGACATTGTTCGCATAGTTGATGAGCCGGGTGATACGCTCATGCCGTGCACTCATATGATCGGCAAGTGATTCCAATGGCACCAGCCCAAAGGGCACATCCTCCACCAGCCGCCGGTTGCCATACACATCCTCGAGGGTGACTGCCTTGTCCCCATACGCCAGCACCAGACGCTCGGAGAGGTCCATGTCGTCCTGGATGGATGGATTGAGACGCGCCAACCATTCGGCGATACCCTCCAACTGGAATCCGAACTCACCAGCCATGTGCTCGCGCTCCCCATAGACATCGTTTATCAGATCCGCCTCAGGACCGCTGAGCGAACCATACAGCGAAAAACGAGGGACTTCCCCCTGCATACGGAGCGCCCGGAAACTGTTCTCGGCCGCGATGATGGCGACGGCATTGAGTGTCGAGTCATGGTTCTGCAGCGCGATGCGCAGTGGGTGCATCCCATCGATAAATGAGTCTTGACGGAACAATTCGTTGAGCATCGCCACCCTGTCAGCATTCCTCGCCGGGTCGATGTTCGAGTACTGCACCTTTGATTTCATGTTTCTCGTATGCACTTGCCATGGCCCTGTGATATCGCTCTGGTCCTTATGCGCATAGAAGATGGAGGTCGATACCTCGCCGATGTCATACTCACCCTCAGCACCTGCTGCCCGCAACGACCTTCGCAGCAGATAGGAGCTGCAGAACTTCCCAGGAAACATGACCAGGGGCTGCATTGGTTGAAGGACCCCAGCAAGCCGTTCGCCCAGGTCTGTATGACCCTTGGCAAGGATGGAGACCAGCACCATATCAGCACCCACCACCGCATGAGCCACATCCGTGGTCATGCCGACGGTCACGGGACCTGACTCCTCAGCTATCGGCTTGGCGTAATCCACCACGATGGTATGCTCTCTCGCGACATCCAGGTATTCGCGACCAGGTTGACGTCTTCAGCAGACCGTCACATCATGCCCGTGCTTGCCCAGATAGCCAGCGGTGGCCAGACCAACATCCCCAGAGCCGATGATGCCGATTTTCATGGAAGCACAATCAGGCAATGCCATAAAAAACTTTGCCGTCACTTGTACGAAAGACGTACTATCGACAAAGCCCAGCACCCCCACATCACCGTCGACGACACCTCATCCTGGGAAGATCCGCACCTGACAGCGGGAGCATCCGCCAAAAGATACAAAAAGACCCGGAAATCTTCCGTACAACATGGAATTTTCTCAGGAAAAAACGCAGCAGCTCGCCAGAGCAGACCTGTCCAAGAAAGGCAGTGTCGATGATGGTGTCAAAGGCATCATCGCGCTGCTCAACGCGCATGACGACTACTACACGACCAGCAGCTGCGCCGGCAGGATAACGCTGCTTGTCGTGCCCCGCACGGGCAGGAAATGCGACGCGTCCTGGCTGTATGTAAGCCATGATCCAGCAGACGCTGACGCGGTAATCGCTGCGATGCCGCCACCGCCTAATAGGACAGGGACTGCTGACAACAGCATCGCAGGTATTGACGGCGACGTGTGGCTGCGCCAGGAATCAGCCATATTGCATGTCGCGGTACGCACGATGGAGGTCGCGAATGCACTGCTTATCGTCGGGCGTCGAGCAGGCTTCAAGCACAGCGGCGTCATGGCCATGGACAAGCGCATCATGGTGGAGATAATGGGCATCGATAGGTTGGAAGCGCCCGTGCTCATCAATGGAACGCGCGTTGCCAGCGATGACTACCTACGGACGCTTGTCAGCGCGGCAAATGCCAAGCTCGAGCGGAACGCGCAACGGCTGGCCAGGCTGGAGCAGGAGCTGCGGACAATCTGTGCCACCACACAGCACAGTAAGCGCCCTGAGGACAGTGAAGAAAGAAGAATGAAGGAAGCGCTATAGAGGCATAGCGTCGATAGGAAAGAAAAGGAAAAATAAGCGATGCTGATAGACAGCGACTGAATTATGGCCTACTTTCTCATCTGACCCAGCATCCATGCGAGCACTCCGACGAGCACTGCTATCGCGAGCGCCAGTATCGCCAAGTACGCGTCACCGGACAGGAAGCTCCTGCGCGTGGTACCGTACGCTGGCTGACCATTTCCGTAGATGACATCCGGCTGCGTGATCGGAGGGACGATGATGGTCGTGCCGCCGGTGTTACTGCCCGTATTGCCTCCAGTGTTTCCACCGGTGCTGCCACCCGTATTGCCTGACCCGCCATTAGACCCGCTGCCGGCGCAGTTGACGACGCTCAGCGATAGCTGCTGCTGGTCGAGCAGGGAGCCAAGGTTGACGTACTTCTGATAGACACTCACCGTGACAGTATAGATTCCGTTGGCGATGCCCTGGGGCACGAGAAAAGATACCGTCTTATCATAATCCTCATCTGTGTATAGCTTGGACTCGCTGAGCGCGTTCAGGCCCAGCTGCGCGTTCTTGATCTCCAGGATGATGTTCTCCTGGTCATTATTGCCGTAGTTGCTCAGGCGCGCATACGCGGATCCAGAAGCACCGCAGCTCACCTGCGAAGGATTCAATGACGCGCTGACGATGCGCACATCAAGGTTCTTCTTGTTTATCTCCAGCTGGAATTTCCAAGTGTCTGAATGCCGGACACCATTGTCGTCGCGGCCTGTGACCGTGACCTCGACGTCGTAGTTGTCCGAATCCAGCTTGTCAGGAATGTCAAAGGAGATGGTACGCGTGGAACTCCTGTCATAGCGCAAGTCAAATGAGCTGGACTCGTCGTCGATGTCATCGCCGTCATCGATATTATAGATGATACCGCTCACCGTGACGTCCTGGATGTCGATGTCGCTCGTGAACTCGTTCTTCACCTTCACTTCCAGATCCAGCTTCTCTCCGCCCACCAGCTCCACCCTACGAGTGTCGCCATTGTTGACGTCCTTGCTGACACCATTGTAGACCACGTTGATGTCGTCAATGCGCAGCATGGACTCTGCCTGCATGGTCACGGAGACGCTCTTCTGGCTCTGTCCGTCATTGAAAACAATGGTACCGACCTGGGTGCGCGAAGCTCCCTGGTCAGAGGGAATAGTCATAGTGACGCTCACATCGACGCCCTGGCCAGGTTGCAGATTGCCGATGATCTGCGGACTCACCTGCGCGTTGTACTTGGACGCGAAGGTGTTGGTGACATTGATGGAAGCTATGACGCCATCGCCTGTGTTCTGCACATGGATGACACCGGACACGGTGGTGCCGCGCTGCGCGCCACTGCTGCCGAGGTCCAGCTGCCCGGAGACGCTGAACTGCGTGATGGGATCACGCACCTGCAAGGTGATACCGCCATTGGTGGTGGTGCTGGAAGTTGTGGCTGTGAGCGGGATGACATAGGTGGCCGGAGATGCGCTCACGCCTGTTATGGTGGCGGTCACATTCTTGGTCTCACCTGCGGCAAGGGAAAAGCCATTGCTGGAAAACGAGACACTGGCGCCCGCTACGCTCGCGGGATTGGCCGAGAGGGAGACGCTGCTGAACGCCACGTTTCCGCCATTCGTGACCATCACCGGCACCTGCACAGAACTTGACTGCCCGCGCACCCAGATGGCTGAAGGACTGGAGAGCGACAGGCTGCTCTGCGCTGCCTGCACAATGACGGTCAAGGTGCCGCTGAGCACACCTGCGCTCGTGCTGACATCGACATTGCCGACATAGGTACCCAGGGGCTGGCTGGCAGGGACATTGATGGTCAGGCCCACAGACGATGCGCCGCCATAGGGGATGGTGAAACTGGTCTGGTTCGCGGTGATAGAGCCCGTGGTGATGACATTAGTACCGGAAATCAGGTCATGCAAGACAATATTCGCAGGTAGATTGGTGTTGCCGGTGTTCGTGACCGTGATGGTCGCCTTCGCCTGCTGGCCCTGCACACCATTGGTCTGGGCGGAAGCCACGCTGAAGCTGGATGATGCATTGACCTGGACGCTCAGAGAGACGCTGTCAAATGCACTGCCGCCTGTCGCGTTTATCTGGCCGTTGTAGGTGGCTGCGAACTGATTCGACGGAACCTGGATAGTGACGGTCCTGGCGAAGGTCGTTCCTGGCGCGACATTGGTTGCTCCGGAAAGGCCGGAGATGGCACTGACCGGGATGCTGTTGGAACCGGAGATCAGCGCGTCATACGGGAAATTGAAATTAAGGGTCGTGGTCCCCGTGTTGGTGATATTGATGTCCGCTGACATGGATTGCCCAGGCAACGCGATGAAGCTCAGGCTGGATGGCGTTATATCAACGCTGTCCGCAGCGAGAGCCGCTGCGCTGCACACGACAACCAACAGGATAGCAAGAATGCTCCTCATGACGTTCTTCATGATGCGTTCCCCCGGGAGTATTGTTTCAATAGTATTTATTGCTCAGTAGTCACGGTTTATATATAAACTTTTGCGTTTGAGCGTAATAATCCGACACCGAATCCGACACCGCAGACACCATAGCGCTCGTACGCAAGGATATACACTGTTTCAGCTATCCTACGTGCGTACGCATTCAGTTGGTCTCAAGGCCTGACCAACCCCATCCCCATTCAACCACCCCTTACAGTGGATCCTATAGCCCCTTTGCGGCGAAATACTGCCGGTATTTCCCCAGATCCCTTGTCTCCTCAGCAGACAGAGGCGCAGACAAGGGAGCAGAATCCCCATAAAATGCCAAAAACTCCATGCGCTGGTGATCATACAGGTCCTTTGGCGTTCCCCAACCAAGATACAGGTCAATATCAAAGAAGACCGTGCGCTTGTGCATCGTATTCAGGAACTTTGGGACCGCGTCGACATAGAACTCGTTGTTGATGCGATGGTCGGCCTTGATCATGGCATCTACGGCGGCCATGAAATCGCCAGCCCGACGAAACCAGAACGTGGCCACGACCGCATGGTCGTTGTAGGGATTGTCCGAAACGGGCACTTTGACGCTCACATCCTTGACCGTCCTGCCGTCTTCGCCCGGAACCACCCAGCCCCACGCGCGGGGATTCCGACGCAAGGTCTCTTTCTTCGTGAATGTCCAGAGGATAGCATCCACAGAGGAATCAGCCATCAACCCTGCCATCGCGACTGTATCATAGAGATAACCATTATCACAGGCAGCGATGAGCAATGGCTCGCCCGGTTCCAGGTATGGCGCCGCCAGCATGCAGGTGCAGGCCTGACCCTCGGTCGTCTTCTCCACCGGCACGATGATGGCATCCGGAAGCGCAGAGCGGAGGACCTTGTCGATAGCATAGTCGTCCACGTGCTCCTTTCGCACCATGAAGACCCACTTGTCATCCTTGGGCAGATCCTCGATGACCCGCAGGATCATTGGCTTGCCGGATACCGGCACGAGCGGCTTTGGCAGCACATAACCGTCCCTAGCGAATCTGCTGCCCAGGCCCGCCATAGGGATTATCGTCGCCATGCGATTGCGGGAGAGCTGATGGGATAAAAGGGTTGTGGTGGCTGCAAGGCGACACAATACCCTAGCATGACATCACGTCAGATATCTAGCCATCCCCCCGTAATGCATCCTCGTTCTCCTCTCGCCCATCACAGCAATGCAATCTTAATAAATCAAAGCAAGATCGCCTCATCCATGCCAACCATAGCGCTCATCAACTGCGCGAAAGGACTCACGGACATGGTACTGACACCTGCCCAACAGAACATAGGACTGGTCGTCATCAAGCAAGCGCTGGAGAGCGCAGGCATCGATGTGCTGATGCTCCCGGAAGAGCCCGTCGATTTCAGCAGCGAGAATCTTGACGAGGGCATTCGCGCCATGTACTTCCCCATATTTGAGCGAAGCCATGATATCGCGTATGTCGGCATGTCGGTCATGTCCGAGACCATGTGGTTAATGAATATGCATGCACAGACCCTGCGACATATCGTCCCAGAAATACCCCTTGCAGCAGGAGGAGCCGCATTCAGACGCGAGCTCTCGCTTGAGCGCAAAGGCCTACGCGATCCTGTGCATTGGACATTGGAAGAAGGCATCGTCGATCTGGTGAATGTGGGGCATGCCGCATCGTTCGTGCAGCTGTGCAAGACGTGCGACCGCGACCTGCCTGGCATCTACCATTGGGACGATGGCCTACAAGGCAGCGGGACCAGCGGCATCCCAGAACTTGATCGCTTGCCCATAGGCATGGGCGAATCGGATTCGATAAGGGTGGTGCTCCGTGACGTCTGCGGCAATGCCTGCGACTACTGCGTCACGTATAGCGGCGGATTCGCCATCGATCCATCGATAGCCGTACGTGACCTTCGTGCGCATCTTGATACGCATCCAGAACACACGCGCCTGGTCGTCAGCGACTCCAACCCTTTCGCTAACTGGAGCTACTACGATGACATCCTCACAGGTCTGCAAGGAAGAAACCAGCACACCACCACCTACCTCGAACCGACCAACTACGCGCATTCGCCTGAGCTGCATCATACCGCCATACGAAAGCATCGTCTCGACCGTATGTTCATCGGACGCGACACGGTATACGAGACGGATGCCGCATTCATGGGACGAAGATATCAGGGAAAATCCAAGACGCAAGCGATGCTCGATACGGAAGCCGTTGCCCTCAAAGAGCTCATCAAGTTCCTGAAAGCAGAGGACCGTCCGACGCAGCTGCAGATCCATTATATCCTCTCACCTTCCCTGACGCCTGAACACGGCATCGCGCTGGTGGACGAGATGATGGAGATGGATGCGCTCGGGAATGACACCGTCGATGTCAGCATCGGCGTATTTCCCCTGCTGCCTCACCCTGGCACGCGCTTGCGCCGTGAGCACATAGAGCACATCATCGGGCCTGAAGACTACCTCTCTTTCAGAGGGTATGACATACGCTGGAGAGATTCGCTGCCGGGCAGCGCGTGCATAGAAGTGATCGGACGGGCCAGACCCGTAGATATGAATTTTCAGGAGCGATACACTGCCGCGCGCGCCGAGCTTGCCGGCATGCGTGCCGCGGGAACATATAGAGAATCATGAGGGCCCACGTCCGCCATCTTCAATTTTCCACATCAAACCCTGCGCCAGACACGTCGCACACGAACACATCATCCTTCTCGTCATGGAGCGCGACGCAATCAGGCCAGCGCCTGCGCACCTCTGCCTCGATGGCTGAAGCAGCTTTCGCGCGCCGCAGCGACGATATGACGATGCGTGTTCTTGCGACCCTCGCCATCTCCGCGACAGCCGTCTCAACATCAGCGCAGTGATGCAGCGCGGTGAAGCTGACCACGACGTCAAAGCTATCATCAGCAAAGGGCAATGCCTCTGCGCTTCCGACCTGTAGTCCCTTGCGGCCCGCACGCACGCCTTGCTCAATCAATCCTACGCTCGGGTCGAGGCCACAGTAGGTACGCTTGGAAATGGATGAGACCTCCAGAGGGCCGTTCGAGTCAATATTTTGGTGCCATGCATCATGCAGCATACCGGTGCCGCAGCCCACATCCAGGAGCGACGAGTATTGTGCTATATGCGGTAAGACGAGCGCGTACTTAGCGCGCTGCTCGTCTCCGTGAAGATCATCATAGCCTGACGCGATGGAAGAATAGTAGCTGGCATCAGCAGGAGCGGGCTGCGATTCCTCGGTCCTCGCAGGAGCCACGTCCGTCGACAGCTTGTCTGTGCGTAGCACCTGCAACCCGTGAGATGCCGCGAATTCCTCAGCGAGCGCCATGACCCGCGCTTTTTCCTGACCCAGTCCTTTCCAATCCAGAAGGATGGCGTCGACACCCATGGTCCCGGTGTCCAAATCCACACCTGCCATCGTGCGCCCGATAGCCTGGCGCAGCATGTCCTCGTCAAGATCCGGCAACGCGTACTTCGGGCAGACATGACCCACGGCCATGGGATATCGCTGCACCGCCTTGTTGAATTCAGCGCAGGTGTGAGTGCCACCCAAACCGACGACGATGCGCGGCACCTCCGCATCCTTGGACATCGGATCTATCGAAAGCAGCTGCACAACCGCGCTCGCCAACGCAGCGCCCGCGACGGGGTCAACCCACTCTTTCCCGGTGCTGCCTATCTCCATGAACAGGCAGGGCCTATCGAGCAATGGCCCATGATGCGTCGCCTCCATGACCGGATCGTAGCCATCCGGACAGTGGCGCACCAGCGCAAGATACGCTCGACGCTGCCAGAGCGCGGGCGCGATGCCAAGCGCTCGCTTCTTGCCACCTTGCAGCGCGTCGCCCCAGTTGCCCGGCGCGTGGCAGGACATTGTCGGTACGCCAGCTCTGCTCGCATGACGCGTGAGAAACAGAAACATGTCGGCCGCGAAGCCAAGCGCGCGCATCGTGCTTCCCAGGTCTTCGCAATGGATCGTGTCCTTCTGCGCGGTGAGCAGCAGCAGACGATGGAGAGGAGTCTGCGCGTGCAGGAGAGCAGATCCGTCGTGCGCACCTTGCGCATGCCAGGGCATCCTGGCGAGCAATCGCTCACGCACATTCATCCCCGCAGGGTCCTGCACTGACACGATGATGGCGATGTCCATCATATCACCGCAACCCAAAGACATCATGCGCGATCATTCTGGCAATCTCCTCGTGCCCCGCAGCATCCGGATGATAAGGGTCCTGCGGACCGAGCGAGGAAGCATTGAGCGCATAGAGGTCAAGCACGCCAAGCCCTGCCTGTCTTGCCCGTCCAGCGACGAGCGCGTGGACATCCTGCCATCGATAGTCTTCGATGAAGAGCGGGACGATGACTACCGTCACATCGAAATTGTCTTGCTTGGCAAGCGCGGCAAGACGATCGAACGCCGCGCCCACCGCCTCGAAAGATTTACCCTTATGGATGTAATGGATGTAGTCCTCCTTGAGGAAGAAGGCATAGTATATCTTACGCACCACCAGCAGGGTCTTGCCATACACCCAACCGAAGAGGTGACTGGGATAATAGTCCGGCCTGAACACAATGTCATTTGTTCCTGGGTCATTGAGCACATAAGCGACGATGACCTGATCAGGTCGATACATGAGAGCTTTCGTGGCCAACTGCTCGACCTCCTGCTCAGTGCCATAGCCGGACACGCCGAAATTGAGGACCTCGAATGATTGATGAGATTGCTGTGAAGAGTCTATGGTCTGCTGGCCAGCATCCTCTGTCGGGCCTTGAACAGCATCGGCCTGCCCGCCACGTAGCATGCGCTCAAGCACGTTCGGGAAGGTCTGGCTGGAATTCACGCCCCAGCCGAAGGTGACTGAGTCGCCGAGCACGATGATGCGGTACGTCGTGGGCTGCCCTGACGCGTCCAGAGGGCGCTCTATAGGATACGCGTCATCACGAAATCCCTGGCTGTTGATCGTGTAGGCAATCCCCTGCTGCACACTCGTCGTATTGGGATTAAGCTCGTACATAAGGACTTTGTCCGCAGAGCGGATGTGCACGACGTCATGGTTGCCCCAGATGGTTTCTCCCACGCGAAAGCAGCCCTCAAGGACAAGGAACACCAGGAGCAACCAAGCGATGGATCTCCAAAGCTTCGCACTCCCTCGCTTTGCTTTCAGCCACATACCAACGCGGGATGCTGACAGGTTCTAAAAGCTATCGGCCACTTACGGCCACAAAGGAGCAGCACGGGCACTGTATGCATTGGCGAGCATTGCTTCAGCAACGGCTCAGCACCACAATACGCGGATTGACTTCTTCGAGCACCTGACCGAACAGCGTATGATAACGGAATTCCTGTTGTGTGTGGAATCCCAACGAGCCATCAAGCAGCCCCTCATACAGCTGCTTTGCCGCAGGGTCATCAAGCCGTCCGGCCAGAAACATACCCGAAAATACGCTGTCCTCTTCAGGCACGTAGACACCATATAAGTAACTGGAGAGCACAGCAAGGCACGCGTCACTGTCAGCGAGCAAGGTGACGTATGGAATGCCAGTCACCTTATGGACAACGATGAGCTGCTCAAGGGAAACAGGCTCGTTGCCGTCGAGGAATGGATTGAATTCCTGCACCGCAGTCGCCGCCAGCACGCGCTGCGTCGGCAATGCCGCCAGGTAGGACGACGCTGCGTCCCTGCTGTCATGGCTGAAAGCGGCAACAGCCGTCACGCCATACAATATGGCGCATGCAGCCAGCAGCACCAGCAGGATATGGCCGGCCCGCATGCGCGATACCCCCCACGCCACCAGCAATGCCGCGCTGGGCACAATGACCAGCAGCATGCGTGGCACCATGTAATGCCAGGAGCCAAAGAACGCCAGAAAGACTGCCAGCAGGAGCGCGTGCGCCGCTGGCTGCGCTTCCCACTGGCGCAGGGAGATGACGAGTGCGAGCAGGAGGAGCAGCGTGGACGGCCACCAGAAGGACTGAACGAAGCTCTGCAGATAGAGCAGGATGACAGGATAGCTCACGACCAATCCCGCGAAGCCTTCGCTGCTGTGGCTCGAATAGAATAGGGCCTCGTCGAGGAACTGCTGCGGACGCACGAGCAGCGTCGGGTTGAGCACCAGGAACACGAGAGGGATGAGCAGCAGCCATCGCGCCCTGCAACCATCGCTTCGCGCATGACGACGCGGAACCAAGAAGAGCAAGGGGGCAAGGATAAGGAAACCGAAGAGGTATTTCATCGATGCCGCGAACCCCACTGACGCGCAGAGCAGTGCGAAGTCGCGTTGCGCATCTGCCCGCCTGCCGGCCTGCTTGACAACACCGCTTCCCGCATGAGCCCCATTGCGCAGCACGCGCGCAAGAAAATAACAGACCATCGTAGCACCCAACAAAGCAGGCGACAGGTCTGTGACATAATGCGCGTACGTGAGTACGAAGGTATTGGTCGCGACGAGCAACGCGGCCAGCAGCGCGTAAGGTTCAGAAAGAAACTGCATGGCAGCAAGGTAGACCAGAAAGACAGCAAGGGTCGTCAGCAGCGCGGACAGGATGCGACCAAGCAGCACGATGTTGCGCAGGATGCGGGGCGGCATGTCATAGATGCCGTGGATGCTATCGACCGGTAGGTCACCCCGTAGGTACTCAATGCCAAGATAGGGCAGCTGCACTGCGGCGTACAGGAAATAGACACCCTGGCTGCGATGGAATGAGCCCATGAACACGCTCTTGTCGGCTGCCATCTTCAGGACGCCGCCGGTCAGATGATCCGGATAGCGCAGCTGCTCAGGAAGGCCCCAGGTATTCGCGTACAGGCCAAGCAACAGCGAGAAGAGAAGCAACCAGGTGATGGCCCGGGGGCGCGAATGTCTCATGGTCTTGTGTATGAAGAGCTATAGCATCACCGGAACGTGCACCTTGCCGGTGCAAGTACCACATGATCCCATCACGCGTCGCACCGGATTCCAAGGAATGTCCAGCAGTCATAGCGTGCGGTTCACCGGAAGAGCTTTGTCTTGAACAGGAACAGAGGGATGATGACCCCGTCACGGATTAGCTTCACGCTGGTGATGCCCCCCTGCCTGCCGGTATAATGGATCGGGATTTCTTTAATCCTGAGCCCCCGCTTATTGGCGAGGATGGCTATCTCCGGCTCGTAGGCGAAGTGCCAGCAGCGGAAATCGACTTTCTGGATACCTTTGGTCGTCCACGCCTTGAAACCCGCATTCACATCCGTGAGGCGTTGGCCGCAGAGCACACTGGTCAGGCCTGACACGGTCCAGTTGGCCAGGCGCCTGATGCCCGTCAGCGAGCCCCTGTCGACCTTCGCGCCCGGGCGAAACCTGGTGGCGAATGTGATATCGCACGCACCATCCATGACCGGCGCGACGAGCTCCGGCAGCTCCTCTGGCTGAAACTGACTGTCCGCGTCAACCTGGGCCTGGTATGGCCTGCTCGCCGCGTTGACACCCTGCAGGATGGCGTAGCCTTTGCCGCGATTGATATCGTCGGTGATGAGCTTGACCTGCTTGAACTTCTTTTGCGCCTGGCGCACGACCGCTGCGGTGTTGTCCCGGGAGCCGTCATTGACCACGATGATCTCCGCCTTAGGCACGACCTTGACCACGCGCGCGATGGTCGCCGTGATGTTCTTCTCTTCGTTGTACGCCGCGATGATAATGGAGAGCTTGCTTGAGTCGATGAATGGCCTGCCTGAAGCCTTGCTTCCTGGGACGCCCTTGACTTTTACCGGACGCCTTGACCTGGACACCGATGCCCTGCGGCCGGCTTTCGCTGCGCGCTTCTTTGCTCTTGATGAACTTTTTGCTTGCTTCATGAGACATCCTCACATTGGCCTTAGACCCTTCACCTTGCGGCCTGCATGACAACACATATATACCTGCGTAAAACGCAAAAGCCTGGTCAAGGGGGCATTTTATATATTTTACTGGAAAATGGGACTGACCGTCAAACGGGAAGACTGGTGGGGCATTCTGCTTATAGCAGTCATCGCTGTCGCTTTTGCCATCCCCTTGTTCGGCAATGCGCATAACTGGTCTGAACAACTGGACTGGGATACCGCGGTCATGGCCCACGCGTCCACTGCGCGCAACATCGGCGAGTATGGACAATTGCCCTTCTGGGACGCGTACAGCTGCGGCGGCAATGTCCTGTACGCGCACCCCAACTATGATCATATCTCACCATTCGTCGTCTTGGATCTGCTATTTGGAGAAGTCGTCGGCATCAAGCTCAAGATACTGCTCTTCTTTGTCCTGGGCAGCATCGGCGCGTATCTGCTCGCCAGACACTTTGGGGCAGAAGTCATCCCGAGCATGCTCGCGGCGGCGATTTTCACGCTCAATGGCAAATACGCGCAATCCTTCATGATAGGCCAGGTGCTCTGGACCCCCCTGATGTATGTGCCTTGGCTGTTTCTTTGCTTTGTCAAGAGCGACAAGCAGCCGAAACTCTCACTCGTGGCCGCGGTCCTGATGGCGCTGCTCGTGTTTGAAGCAGTCCCGTATATCTTCCCCATGACCATTGTGCTGCTCCTCTGCTTCGCAGGATCTACCTGGTTGCTGCGCAAGGACAAGCGCTACCTGAAGCCAGCGCTGCTCATCATCCTCCTCGGCGTCGCCCTTTCCGCTGTGCGCGTGCTGCCCATGTATGACGTGTTCAAGGACAATTCCCGCCAGCTCGGCCTGGATCCCAATGACCACAACAGTCTGTACGAAATGGTCAATGTCTTCACCAACAACGCCCACACACAGCCCGATTGGGACCCCTACTGGCGACTGGTGGACGGCAAGCCAAGCTGGTACGAATACAGCTTCTTCATCGGCTGGCCCGCGTTCATACTGCTGCTGCTGGCGCTGCTCCTCTACCTTCGTTCTCCACTGGGCGCGACAGCGGTCGTCTTCCTTGGCATCATGTTCGGAACAACGCTTCCTGTCTGGCCGTTGCTGCACCTGTTCCCCCTCTTCTCCAGCCAGCACAATATCATCAGATATGGCATGGTCTTCATGCTCCTCGCTGGCGTTCTCGTCGCGCGCCTGCTGAGCGCGCTGGGACGCAAAGGCCTGAAATTAGGCGACGCCTACATCACCAAAGAGCAGATGCGCGCCGTGATAGCAGGATTGGCGATCGCCATCATCATCGCGCTTATCCTGGCCAACAGAGTACCGCTCACCATGGCCTACACCGCAGCGCCGCGGCCCGCTGACGTGAACTCGACCAGCGATTATTTTGTCGTCGGCAATCTACATGGCTTTCCCTGGAACTTCAACATGTACCGCTACTTTGTGGTCGGCAAGTCCATGAAGGAATGCAATATTCAACCCATATTTCCTGTCGCGCGCGATGAGCAGGACCGCATCCTCGCGCCCGAAGACGCATTCAAGGTGCAGCCCCGGTACTTTGTGGTCGAATATGAACGCATCAAGGCCAACGCGAACCATCGACAGGCGTTCTTCTTCCACAGCGGCGAATTGTCCACGCCCTGGCTCATCGGCGATGAGCTCAACGCGCTGCTGACAGAACCATGGTATCATGCGACGGTAGATGATGCAAGTCGCGGGATTGGAGCTGATGCGCAAGACGCGGTTTCAGGTGCTGCCATCCGCCTCGGCGAGCAGGCGACTATTCAGCTCGTGTTCAGCGACGCGCAAAACCAGTACCCTCATGTCTGGGTCTTCAACCAGCCAGCCAAGCCGGTGTTTCCTAGCAGGACACTCAAGAGCGTTGCGCTCTCCGACGCGCTGAATACGGAGTACATCCGCAACAGCAGCGTACCCGCGATAAAGACAACAGTCCTGGCAGGCAAGACCCTCGCACAGCAGGATATGCAACTCGTGATCATGGGCCAGCTCGTGCTGGTAACAGACCTGCCGACGGTCGCTGACGGGCAGAATGTCACGGTCACGTTCGCTGAGAGCGACGAGGACATCGCACGGCTTGCCAATCCCGATTATCATGGTGAGGCCTATCTGCTCGGTGAGAAGCACCTACCCGGAGGACAGCTATCGTCCTTCGCGTCAATAGCATCGTGGAGCCCACAGCGCGTCGTGGTCGACGCTACGGTCGCGAATGCATCCGGTGACGTGCTGCTGCTCAATACGAACTACGCCCGTGGCTGGAAGGCTATGGTCGATGACGCCGCAGCGCAGCCAGCGCTCAACCACAGGGGACTCATCGGCGTGAAACTCTCCGGAGGGGATCATACAGTCACTTTCACCTATCTGCCGCCCTTGATTGTGCCTGGACTGATCATCAGTCTGCTGGCATTGGTTGCGGTGATGGTGGTGTGTCTAAGGGGAATCAGGAGAAAACGTGACCATGCCGAAACAAGGGAAATGGCACAGACAGCGCAAGATGCAAAAGAACATGCGCATCATTCCACGCGCCTTTCAGCTTCAATCGTCCCTGCGGCATCTGCAGAGGAAAATGAAGCAGAACATCCTTCAGGCAACTCCGACGCGACAGAGACCGTTGACGCTGGATGAACGACTGCGCAATCTACAAGGTCTTAATGTCTCCTATTTCACGAGGTGGCCCAATTCCTTTGGCAGCCTTCTGCACGCGATGATATTCGCATCCTTCGCGCCCTCTGGACGCGAGAGCAGATGCGATGGCGACGCCCGCACCAAGGAAGCTCCCTGAATCTCATAGAGACGCATACCCTGCTGCTCAAGGCGCATAAGGACGGACGCTGGGTCTGTTCCACACGCGCGTAACAGCTTTGGAGAGAATTCCATGAGCAGGACCAGGTCATTATTGCGCTTGCATGTCTCCCTCATGCCCTGCAGTGCCAGCCCCTCGGCCCCCTGGATGTCCATCTTGATAAAATCAACGCGACCAGAAGCATGCGCTGATGCTTGTTGCCTCTGTGCGCTTGCTGTCGCACGTGACTTAGCCCATACCTTGTGGCGCGGCGTGTTGCGCTTAATCTCCTCGTCAATGGCCACTTTCTGGACATCCACGGTCTTTCGAGAGTCGTTGCGCGCGAAGATGCTGTGGTCACCTGTGTGCTCCTCGCAGAGGTGCAGCGCGATAGTGCCGTCAGTATCAGCCACTGCTTTTTGCTCGACCACCACATTGCCGGCATGGTTTGCCTTCACAGCCATGCCCAGCAGCAGCGCATTCTCCGGCGCGGGCTCATACGCGTGCACCCTGCCGTCTTCACCTACCAGCTCAGCGAGCAGGAAGGTGTAGATACCCATGTTGGCGCCGATGTCAAGACAGACCATGCCTGGTTTGACCATCGCCCTGACCATATCAAGCTCATGACGCTCAAAGAGCGAGAAACGGTGCAGCAGCACGGCCATCAGACGGTCGATGCTCTGGACATAAAACACCTGCCCCTGCGCCCACATGACCCTAGGATTCTTCAGTCTGGTCCATCGGGAGAGCACGCGTGAGAGCGCGCGAAAGGGAGCGGTGTCGATGATACGAAACAACAGCCAGGAGAACAGCGCGAGGATGGCGCGAATGATACCGCGAAGACACATGCACCCTGTGGACAACGGGGGGTTTTTATTGATTGCGGACCTGATGCCTGGAAAACATGGAGCTGCAGCAGCAAACAGTCGCCCACCCGCCATGCCAGCACAAGCCACTGCCCACGCATGCCCAAGACTTAAATATCGCACTCCGGTCCCTTGGCAGCATGCGCATCGCAGACAGGGTATATGGAAGCATGGAAATCGACGAGCCGGTCCTCCTGGCACTCATGGATTCAGAGCCTATGCAGCGGCTCAAAGGCATCAACCAGGCCGGCGCGAGCAAGTACATCATGGACAAGCCCGTCACACGCTTCGAGCACAGCATCGGAGTGATGCTCCTGCTGCGCCGCTTTAGCGCGAGCATGCCAGAGCAGATTGCCGGCCTGCTGCATGATGTCCCGCACACCGCGTTCAGCCATGTCATTGATTTCGTGTTCCGCAACGAGACCCATGAGTTCCACGAGCGGTTCCATGAGAAAATCATCACCGAGTCTGAGATACCCCTTATCCTCAAGGATCACGGATTTGACCCACAAGAGATCCTTCATGGAAAATTTTCTCTGCTGGAGCAAGGATTGCCGGACCTTTGCGCTGACCGGCTCGATTACACCATGCGCGACATGGCAGCGAATCTTGGCTGGGAACAGAAGGCCAAAGCGCATCTTGCTGGCCTGCACGTCGTTGATAGAAGCTTCTGGTGCACGACACAGGACGCCGCGAAAGCACTGGCGCTGGATTATCTGGAAGTGGACAAGCGCATCTGGAGTGACCCCCGGGAGATAGCGGCCTTCCAGGTGCTCGCTGACGCCATCAAGGCCGCCATGGACGCGAAAGAACTGAGCATGAATGATTTGTGGCTGACGGATGACGAGCTCATGGCAAAGCTTCGCGCGTCCAAGGTTCCTGAAGTCCAGTGCCTCATTGGCCTGCTTACCCCCTCGTTTGGCATAACTATTCTTCCGGCGCTGCCTATTGCAGGCGCAGACAAGCCTTCCTCAACCTACGCCATCCCAACGCGCGTGATGCACACCAAAAGCAAAGTCCGCTGGATAGACCCACGATTTGGCGCAGGAAAAAAGCTCAGCGAGGTCGATGAGGCATTCTCCAAGCTCGTCCAGGGGCACCGTGAACAGGCAGAAGATGGGTATTTTATACAAATTACTACAAATAGAATCCCATAAGTCCGGAAAGAATTTTTACACACATCCACGAATATAAGCAAGCATGGTCATTTTTCGGAGGATTTTCGGAGCAATATGCACGAATACTTACTACTTTATGAAGGATTATCGTAATAACATATACCCGCATATAACAATGCATTAAAATCATGTCAGTATTCCCTTCATAGTGGGGGCAAAAATTCCGGCACCAGGACAGGCTTTGCGAAAAATACTGCGCAACTGCCATTAAAGAGCGACGCATACCGGATGTTTTATGGGAATTACCCACAATGTGAAAACCGAAGGTGAAACAATGGATGGAACTATCAGCGCGATAACTAGCGCAACGCAAACGGCTTCAACCATCCAGACGACCACCCGAGGTGCTTGCCCGTGCGCGTAAACAGGAAGGATTTGCTCATCATCAGCAACCTGCGCACCAACGCCCGCGAAAGTCTCACCAACCTCTCCAAGAAAGTGGACATGCCGATCTCCACTATCTTCGATCGCCTGCGCATGCATGAGGGAACGCTCATCAAGCGACACACTTCGCTTATCGACTTCAACCAGTTGGGCTATTTCGCCCGCGCGCACATCGTCCTGAAGGTCAGGAAGGACGATCGAGACATAGCGCGCGAGCACCTGAACAAGTCGCTCTGCGTCAACAGCGTCTACAAGATAAACAACAACTATGACTTCCTGGTCGAGGGAATCTTTCGCAATGTCAAGGAGCTCGAGGATTTCGTAGAGGACCTGGAAGAGCGCTTCACCACGCAGGACATCCAGGTCTACTACATCATCGAGGATATCAAGCAAGAAGGGTTCATGGCGGATCCGAGGATGCTCGACCTGATCATGCAGGAGTGAGCGAGACTAGTACACCTGAGAAGCGAAGAGCGTCTGGTATAGCGCAGGAACAGCGTCGCAGAGTATACGTACCCGCACATCCTTGCGGCCAGAGGCGGCAATGGCATCAGCCGCGCCAGCTCCCCCCATCAGGACCAGCCTCTAGGACCAGTCCAATCCCGATTTCCTGCCCAGCTCCTCGTACCGGTCACGGTATTCCGGCCTCGTCAATCGCCACTTGACGTCGTCGATGAACTGGCGCAGCGTGCGTCGTCCCATCTAGATCCCCCATGCGGATATAGTGTCGCCCGTAGTATATCGATGTTGAGATAGGTCGCACTAGGGAATGCATATACATTCAACCTCACTGCAGGCAATGAATCACATACGCCCGTTCTGCAAGAATCCATGCACCCAGAACCACGAATCCATGGAGCGCCATGACCGGACCGACACATCAATGATCGTCGCTGCCGGGCGGCTCATTGTAGGAGTGCTTCTCGCCGCTCTCGCGCTGCTTGTCCTTGTATTCCGGCTCTGATGTGAAGTAGCGCAGCCAGTTAATGAACCTTCGCGGAAGCGACACTGACTTTTTCTCACCTGATTTCGCCATGATAATGCTGGTTGCAAGCCAAGCATAAGTACTTTTGCCCCGACAAGCATATAAAGTCAGGAATCGCCCGTACGGGCATGCGCGCTCTCGCTTTCGCCTCAGACCACCTGGACGGCATCACGGCGGCAGCCATGTGCACAAGGCTCATGCGCTTTCGCAACATCCAGACAAAAGTCGAGCTCTTCAACCTGGGCACCCTGGACCTCTCCGCGCTCTCGTGCAAGGATCACGCGATTTTCATCCTGGACCTGCCACCCAGGCACGTACCTGGCCTTGAGGCCCTTTTGCGCAAGATGGCCCGGACCAACAGCCTCATGTATTGGAACAGCCACCATGCCCAGAGCCAGGAACATATCGATATGGTCACCAAGCAGTTTAAGACAGCGGATCTGGCCACAGACGACGTTGACAAGTGCAGCGCGGAACTCTTCTTCGAGCGTTTCCTGCGCCAGGACAAGGTGGCTCGCGACCTTGCGGCGATAGCCCATGACATCGAGTTCTGGGAACGCAATGACGCGCTCAGCGGCAAGCTCGCTGATCTCATCCAAGCTGGGCAGGGAAAGCATCTCATAGAGCCGCTCTCTCGAGGCGTCACCTGGTCAGAGAGCCAGGAAGACCAATGGAAAGCATATCTTGAGAAGAAAGAAAAAGAGCTCGCGGCCATTGTCAAGCGCGCGCAGGAAAAACCCATCAGCACCACGACCATCGCGTTCAGCCACGCGAGTTGCCTGGTGTCGTCGGCGGACGCCGGCGATCGCCTGCTTGCGGGCAGCAAGGCGGATGTGACCTGCATCGTGTTCTCAGACGGCAGGATTTTTTTCAGGAGACGTGAAGGATGTGAACTTGACCTTCGCCCGCTCGCGGAGATGTTCTCCGGCGGCGGGCAGGTGTTCGCGTCAGGTGGCGTCTTGCCATTGGGCAAGGGCATTCCCAAGCAAGTCAAGAACGATACGTGGAAGGATATCCAGTTCTATGTGGAGCGGCAGCTGGCGGATCATTTCGATAAGGCGTGAATGAATCCTGCAGAATCTTGCCCTTACATCAGATCCTATCCTTCCAGCCCCAATGCCCTGAGTACGACACTGGGCTCAAAAGGCGCCAGGTCGTCGTAGCCTTGACCCGTACCGAAGTAAAGAATCGGCTTGCCAGTGATGAAGGAGACAGACACAGCAGCGCCACCCTTGTCGTCGATATCCTGCTTGGAGAGCACGATGCCGTCAAGGTTCGTGGCCTTGGCGAACTCGCGCGCCTGCTCCACGCAGTCGTTGCCTGTTATGGCCTCACCGATGAAGAGCGTAAGGTCAGGCTTTGCCACGCGCACGACTTTTTTCAGCTCAGCCATCAGGTTGGTGTTGCTGTGCAAGCGCCCCGCCGTGTCGATGAGCACCGCGTCGACTTTGTGCGCCTTGGCATACGCGATAGCATCAAAGGCGACAGCAGCGGGGTCTGCGCCATAATCATGCTTGATGACCTTCACGCCAAGACGCCTGCCATGCTCCTCGAGCTGCGCTATGGCCGCGGCGCGGAAGGTATCACCAGCCGCCAAGACCGACGATATTCCCTGGGCGCGCAACAAGTGCGCGACTTTCGCTATGGTCGTGGTCTTGCCGGAGCCGTTGATACCAACGAAGCAGATGATGTAGGGCTTTTGTGCCTCGCGCACTCTCTGCACAACATCAAAACCAGGGACGAACAGGGAGCTGATGCTCTTGCCTAGCGCACTGCCGACCTGCTGCTCGATATTGCCGCGCGAGATAGGCTTTGTGGTCAGCTCTGTCTTCAGGTCTTCTTTTATCTTGTCAATGACCTCGAGCGCGATGCTGGACTCGAGCATCGCCATCTCCAGATCAGCGAAGAACTGTTCGAACTTGTCCTCGGATATCGTGACCGTGGCGACCTTGTCTCTGAGGCGGGAGAAGAACCCTTTCCTTGGAGCGTCAATGGGGCCTGGCTGCGCGCCAATGGGCGCCGCGGTTGTTGCCACAGACGGCGCAGAGCGTGGTTGCGAGTTGTCCTGGGCGATAGCAGACTCAGCAGCAGCTCTCCCCTGACGCTCTGTCGTCGCCTCCTTCCTCGCGGACAGCACCTGCACGATAGGATTTGGATCAACAACAGGTTCAGCAACGGATTTGTCGACGGATTCCAGTGCATGGTTTCCAACCACGGGTTCAGCAACAGGCCGGGATACTGCCGAAGGTCCCATCCGCGGGATAGGCCGATGGATGCGCTCCGTCGGAGCTTGTCCAGATTGTGACTCTTGGCGCTCTTTACGCTCTTCCACCACACGCGGTATAGGACGATATGATGGCTCACGCTCCACGACGCGCGCCTCAACCAGGGGGACTGCTTGGACGGGTCGACCTTCAGAGACCTTGGTCTCTGCCACCATAGTCTTTGCGCCTATTGCCTGCGCCTTTGGCGCCGCTCCTGCGCTCAGTGTCACGCGCACGCCTGGTTTTGCGGTCGAAGATGATGCCTCTGAGGTCTCCTGTTTGGAGGCGACAGGTGACGCTACCTGCGTCGTCTTGGCAATAATCGGCGCAGTCTCCCCCTGAGCTTGCGCTTCAGGCATCACCTCATCAGTCGTCGACGCTTCTGCCTCAGGCTCCGCCTTCTTGCTGAACCGCCCGATGGCGTCCGCGATCTTCTTCTTGAGAAATCCTAACATCGTCCTCTTCCTGCCCGACCTTTGTTCTTGCTTCCCGATAATGCCACAGCTTCAAGCGCCTCTCTCATGGTCACTCGTCCTTTCCCTTGAAATGTGATTCCAGCGCCTCGATGCGATCGACCGATTCCTGCATCTGCGTCGCCACCTGCTGCTTGAGCTCAGCCAGCTCCTGCACCTGCTCGTCAAGGAGCGCGTTTGCCTGCTCGATGGTCTTTTCCAGGACCACCCCTGAGCCCACACTGACCAGAATGTCAGGATTCGCGCTCGCCATCTTCAGGTAGATACCCTGCCCGATAGGCACCAGCATCTCTGTTCCTGGCGCAAGCTTTGTGAGCTGCGCGACATTGCGCTTGCTCGCCAGCATCTCATCCTGCTGACCATCAATCGCCTCGAACTGCTCGCGCAGCTGCTTGATGCGAGCGGCATGCGCCTGCAGCTCAGCGAACTTCTCCTGCAGGTCCTGCTGGTCTGCTGACACCTTGCCAGAGCTATTAGGTCCTGTTCCGGATGTATTGTCTTCCATCGTAGTCTGTCTGCTTCTGTCTTGTATCCTGTGGCGTCCTTTGCTCAAGCGCTCACTTCTTGCTCGCTGGCGCCTCGCGTTTCTGGTATAGCTCAGTCAATGATTTCTGCTGATAGATACGAACAATGGATTCGCCCAGCAGCTGCGCGATGCTCACCTGCACAATCTTGCTCACCTGCTTATGCTCCGCGAGTGGGATCGTGTTGGTCACAAAGACCTTCTCGATGAGCGATCGCTCCAGGCGCTCGGCAGCGTCCTCTGAAAGAATCGGGTGCGTCGCGCACACAAATATCCTGCCCGCCCCCGCTTTCTTGAGCGCTGCAGCCGCGTTGATGATTGTTCCGCCCGTGTCTATCATATCGTCAACCATGATGGCGTCGCGACCCGCGACATCGCCGATGAGGTTCATGACCTCTGAGACATTATGCGCGGTGCGTCGTTTGTCGACAATCGCTAAAGGCACATCCAGCAGCTTGGCCATGAAGCGCGCCCTGGAGACACCGCCATGATCAGGGCTCACCACCACCGGGTCTACGAGCTGTACGCCAGATAGCTTTGCTGCCAGCACGGGGATACCCCACATGTTATCGGTCGGGATGTTGAAGAATCCCTGGGTCTGGCCAGAGTGAAAGTCAACAGAGACCAATCGGCTTGCGCCAGCGACCTCTATCATGTTGGCCACCAGCCTCGCGGTCAATGCCTCGCGCGGATGGCTTATCCGGTCCTGACGCGCATAGCCGTAATAGGGAACAATGACATTGATGCTGTTCGCTGACGCGCGCTTGGCCGCGTCAATAAGAATCAGCATCTCCATCAGGTGCTCATTGACATTGTTACAAGTGCTCTGGATGATGAATACATCGGAGCCGCGCACGGTGTCGAGCAGGCGCACGTATATCTCACCGTCCTTGAACTTGGACATGTGCACAGGCGTCAATGGCACATTGACATATGCGCTAATCTCTTTTGCCAGCTCCCGGTTGGAACTTCCTGACACGAGTCGAATCATTTCCATGTTATCACCTTACGTTGCCCCTTCGCCATATCTGAAGCTATCTGAAGCGCGGCGCCGCGCGTTGCCCCTCGCCACCTAGGCTGTCATCCCTAAGACGTCATCTCAAGACTGGCGTCGTAGAGCTGCTGCACCTCGATAGGTGTGCAGGCAGAGCCAATGAGCAAGCCATGCGCGTTTCCCAACAGGCCTGAGCGCATGTGCACCACACCGCGATTGACCGTGACCCTGAACAGGCGCAGCCCGAGGGCAGACTCAGCGTAGCTGAGCTCCTCATCGCTGATGGTCGCCGCGACGAATCCGAAGGAGGATGCACTATTGGAGCTGCCTTGTGGCGCCGCGAGCGGCATGGCAAGCTGGCCCACCTGCGGCAGACCTGCTATCAGACCCGGGCGCAGCGGCTTGTCGAGGGCCTGCCTGACGCGCTTTTTTACTACTGCGCTCAGCTCATCGCTGGCAAGGATGCCCTGGCCTACCGCTATCAGATTGCCAAGCGCGGTCTCCTTTGCCTCGATGATATGACACGTCAGCCCCTGCTGCTCGAGGAAGACAACCTCCTGGGGTAACACGGTCTGTGGAAGCAGGATATTCTTTCCATCAAGAACCGCGAATATGCCAAGCAATGATGAGCCGGAGATAGAACAGAGAATAGGATCCAATCCGGTAATCCTCTTAACCTGGGGGACTGCATGCGCCATATCCCTGCCTAAGAGGCAGATTTCGCTGCTGCAGCACCCATACAACCCGATTGCTGGCACCGTGGCCTTTCCCAGTTTCATTACCTTCTGGAAAGGGTCCAGCATTTAAATATTTAGGCCAGCAGGCGGCTGTAGGAAGTACTCGCTTCGCTCGGGCATGCGGCAAGCTACTTACCCAGCCCCTCAACGACTTCGCGCACGTGCTCAGCGGACTTACGAAGCGCCGCGAGTTCCTCTGAAGGCAGATTGAGTTCCACCACTTTTTCAACACCTGCCTTGCCAAGCACCGCAGGCACGCCCAGGTAAACGCCGGAAATGCCATATTCCCCATCCAGCCATGCCGCAACAGGCAATATGGCCTTTTCATCATGAAGTATCGCTTCGATAAGCTGCATGATTGAGACTGCCGGCGCGTAAAAAGCAGAGCCAGTCTTGAGGAGATTCACAATCTCAGCGCCCCCTTTTCTGGTGCGCTGCACCGCAGTGGCAATGTCCTCGGCTGGAAGCATGGTTTCAAGCGGAATGCTGCTGACGGTCGCGGCGCTGGTCAAAGGCACCATATCATCACCATGACAACCAAGCACCATGCACTGCACGTCCCGGGCAGGATGTCCTGAGACCTTGCTGATGAAATGCCTGAAGCGCGAGGTATCAAGCGTTCCCGCCATGCCCATCACGCGCTCTTTTGGAAATCCTGTCACGCTCTGCGCGGTCGTGGTCATAGCGTCCAGGGGATTGGTCACGATAACCAAAATTGACTCGGGCGCGTGCCTGGCCACTTGCTTGGCCACATTGGTGACTATCCGGTGATTGATGGCCGCCAGCTCATCACGGGTCATGCCGGGTTTACGTGGGCTTCCTGCGGTAATGACCACTATTTCAGCCCCCTTGGCCAGGGCGTAATCATTGCCTCCGGTCACAGAAACAGTACTGCCCAGAATGGCGAGGGACTGGCTGATGTCCAGCGCCTTTCCTTCAGGAACACCCTCGACAATGTCGATAAGCGCAATGTCCGCCACATTACGCGCTGCAAGCACAAAACCCAGGGTCGCACCCACATTACCAGACCCGATAATCGCGACTTTTGCCATAACTTGGGGTGCAAGGCCGCACAATAAAAAGATTTGGAAAATCAAGCACACATTTGGACCAACGCCCAAACCTACGCAACATTAATAAGCGGCCTGCAAGCGCCTCATTGCCATGAACCCTGTGAGGAAGATGCGCGAGCCTGAAGGAACCCCTTACTGCTTCACCAGCCCTGGCTCCGGAACGACCCTTTCGAGCAGCATTGTCGGCGACAGTGACAAGGTCATCTTCATCGCACACGGATATCTGGCTGACAAGGAGCGAGGCCTTTATCAGATGCTCGCCAGGCATCTGGCCCAAAAAGGCCTGGGCACCTTTCTCATGGATTTCGCTGGCCACGGACAATCCCACGGCAGCCCTGAGAACTCGAATCTTTCCACCATGCTTGACGATATCACAGCAGGCCAACATTTCCTGAGGACACGACGCAGAACCATTGTCGGCTTCTTCGGAGAGAGCATCGGAGCCACTGCCGCGTTGCTCTTTGCCTCCACCGTGAATCTGCGCTGCCCGTTGGTCCTTTTGGCCGCGCCCGCTGACAAGGACGCGGTATGGGATGAAAAGACCGTCACGAGATGGAAAGAATCCGGCCTGGCTATGCCGCAGGGTAAAAACAAGGTCATTGTCCCCTACAGTTTCTATGAGGACTTCTCCTCGCACGACATAGAGCGCGCGGCCAAGCACTACCAAGGCCCGGTCCTGGTGCTGCAGGGTGACAAGGATACGACCGTGCCTCTGCATCAGAGCGAGCGACTCTCGCAGCTCTTCCTTGACGGCAGCTTCGGCCTCATCCCAGGCGCGAACCACTACGCTCTGCTTCCTGATCAGCGCAGACTGGTCGTATCGCAAGCGATAGACTTCTTTCTCGCGCATCCGATGGACCCGCATGCATAGATAGGGTAAGGCGCTCCCAGCAAGGGGCTCTCTCTGGGGGCTTACTGTGTCGCTTCGTGCGCCTCCTCCCCTTCGTATGTGGCTCACCTGGCCCGCAGCGCGAGTGTGGTACCTATCTTCGCCAATAGCATCACACCCAGCACACCAAACAGCCAGGGGTCCATGCCTGAGAGCGACAGCGTCGTCATGCCACCCTGCTGCGCCTGCCAGCCCTGCCAGAACAACGCCACCAGCAGAGCGACGATGGCAGCGAATGAGCAGTTACGCTCGATGATGAGCTGATGCATGCGCTCACGCTCATCATGCACGCTGTCCAGCTTGACCATGATGCTCAATGTGTCTATCACCAGCACCGCGACCACGACGCCGATGGCCGCCTGTCTCACAGCATCAGCGACGGGCAGATAGGCGATAGCGAGGATCACCGCTATGAACCCCACAATATAGAGCCAGCCCTCTTTGGTCTTGGGCCTTATGCCCCAACCCAGGATACGGTACGTGAACCATTCAGGTTTTCCGATCATATGCATCACCTCTCTTAGTGCCGCCTCAGCAGCGCATGATAACTGACCATGTACACGATCAACACCGCGCAGACCAGCTCGGCCATGAGCATCCCGTAGCTTACCGCAAAGTCAATGAACCCATCGGCCACCATGATAGCGAACGCGAGGAGCATGAAGCCCACCAGCGCGACTCTCGCGGATTTGAAGGCGACAAGCTCCATGCGCTCATCAACAAGACGCTTGCGCTTGCGCATACCCCGCAGCAGCGTCATCACCAGACTCACCATGCCGATGTAGATGAGCCACGCGCCCGCTGAGCTGAATCCCAGATAAGGACGCTCTCCAACACCGCTCAGATGGGTCGCGATGCCAGCCACCAGGAAGACAAACGCGAATCCGAGACCCCATAAGGTTCTTGTTTTATTCATGACTGCATCGCCTCATACACCAAACAACTCCTCCACCTTGCACCGGAACGCTTTGGCCAATCTCAGCGCGAGCTCCAGACTCGGCATGTATCGTGCGCCCTCAATGCTGATGATGGTCTGACGCGATACGCCGACCATGCCTGCCAGCGCCTCTTGGCTCAATCCCTTTGCCTCACGCCGCTCGCGCAGCAGGTTCTTGCTCAATGCCATGGCCGTCTCCGAGTTCTCTCTCCGACACAGATGTAAAGCTAGCTTTACGTAAAGTATGCTTTACTATAAATAGGTTTTGATAGCATTGGCCCTCCCATAGTATCTGCGCCAGACTCCCCTCCTGCATGCTCTGCAGAACAGGTCACACTGTATTGCCCCTGCGGGCCGCATTCATTCGGCCGCCCCGAAACATTTAAGAACCATGGCGCACCTGGCACACCTATGCGCATCGCTGTTGTCGGGTATAAAGTTGGACCTTTGCACGCCGCTTTGACCAAGGCAGGATTCACGCTTACTGCGACTGCGATCCCTGGCACCAGAGGACCAAGCACCACCCGTAAGCCATCGCTGGTCATCTCTTATGGCGGCGACGGCACCAGCCTGTACGCTGAACGCATCTATCCTGGCATACCTCGCATCCTGGTACGGCACAGCCGCACGTGCAAACTCTGCAAAGTCCATGACTATACCACACTAATCAGGATCCTCAAAAATAAGCAATACACCATCAAGGAATACCTGAAGCTGGAGGCGTCAATCATCCGCGCCAGCGGCCAACCTAGACGGCAGGTCAAGCGCGCTGATACGGCAGGGCTCATCGCGCTCAATGAGATAGCGATCCACCATAAACCACCGCACGCCCTGCGCTTCACGACCAGTGTCAGTGGCACGAAGACAATCATCGGCGATGGTGTCATCGTCTCAACACCGCACGGCAGCACGGGCTACTATCAGGCAATCACGCGCAACATCTTTCGCAAAGGCATCGGCATCGCGTTCAGCAATCCCGTTGAACCAGTGAGCAGCAAGGTCATACGGGAGAGCGGCATCGTCAGTATCACGATTGTCCGCGGACCTGGCTGGGTCTTTGCCGACAATATGCCAAAACCCGTTACAGTCCAAGAGGACGATATCGTCCTGGTGAAAAAACATGACAAGAAAGCACACATC
>MNWW01000008.1 GCA_001871415.1 Candidatus Woesearchaeota archaeon CG1_02_57_44
CGAGAGGTAAGGGCGCGATGGTCCTGTCACCAGAGACGCAAGCGGAATTTCAGCGCCTTGTCGAAGGACACCGTCGTCTGCTTGAGGCGATAGGGAAGCTGTAGTGTTATTGCAAAGCACGGGGTTGAATACCCCGTCCTTCAGGACGTGCTTTGCAATTCAAAAATCCGCCTGCAATGACGAGGCGCGGTAATACCGCGGCCTTCAGGCCGCGGTTAGCGCCGAGTGGCGGATTTTTGTTATTATTTTCTTCGGGGTTCATTCCCAGGTTGATGCTATTTCTATTTGTTTTCAGAAAAGCATAAAAGCAACCTGCCTGAGAGCGCAGGGAATGGCACAGGAAGACGGGCGCATCGGGTTTCTCAAGGAGCAGATCACCAAGTTCGAGCAACTCAAAGCAAAAAGTGAGGCGCCGGAGCGTGTACAGGGTGTGATTGACGCATACAAGGAAGAGCTGCAGGAACTGTCGAGCGGGCTTGAAAACTGGGCATAATTTCACTGCTCATAATGACATAAATTATTTATAGAATCCATCCTGCAATGCCACGTGGTGATACTATGAATAAAATGGCAACAGGAACATTGCTTGCGCTGCTCCTTGTCGCAGCGACGCTCATGGTGGCCGTTCTTGCTGGGCCATCGTCCTCTGCGGGCAAGGGCGGTGGAAAGTCAGTCGCGGCCTGCAATGACCGCATCGACAATGATGGCGATGGGCTCATCGACCTCGCTGATCCGGGCTGCACCGACAAGAAGGATAATGATGAATATAATGCGCCTGCTATCTATTGCGGTGACGGGGTCTGCAATGGCGCAGAGACCTGCTCTTCCTGCAGCGCTGACTGCGGGGTCTGCGACAGCTGCTCTGATACAGACTTCGGCACTAATATCTATGTGCAAGGCACGGTCTCGGGTGCCCTAGATGGCAGCCCTTATAGCTATGCTGACCAGTGCACTGACGCGAGCACCCTCACAGAGTACTACTGCATTGCCGGCCATGCATACACTGATACCTGGAGTTGCCAGACCAACACCACCAGCGTGTGCAGCAACGGCGCCTGCGTCTAAGCGGCTATTTGCTTTTCCTTTTTTCTTCTCTTTTTCTCCCCCTTTCTCAGGGTTCCGGCTCCTTCACCAGGATCCGTCAGCTTCATGCGGGCGCTGCGGACGCATCCGGACCACTTCTTCGTGTCTCCTGTCCGCGGCAAGACGTGATTGCTGATGGTACGGGCTCTTGGAGGCCAATACGCCAGCGTCAGGGAGACATCCTTGCCGGGTAACCATCGCGCACGGACACAGGAGCATCCTAGACCGCCCCAGACCATGGCATGGATGCGGTTCGCCTGAGCCTAGCCAGAGGCAATATTAATCTACTATCTATTCCAAAATGCTGTTTCAATATAAAGCAATGAGGTGAATACCGTGGATCATCGTGGGCGTATCGCCATGTATGGATCGCTCCTGATTATAGCACTCTTGGTCATGGGCGTCAGCCATGCGGGCAAGAGTTCAGGGGGCGCCACCAAGCAGAAGGCAGAATGCAGCGACCGGATAGACAATGACGGCGACGGGTTCATCGACCTGGCCGACCCAGGATGCGACAGCAGGAACGACAACAATGAATACAATCCCCCTGCCATCATCTGCGGCGATGGTGTGTGCAATACCGTCGAATCCTGCTCAAGCTGCGCGGTCGATTGCGGGCAATGCGACTCCTGCACCGACTATGATAATGGTTGGGTCCCTGAGGTCCCGAGCTTTGTGTCAGGCTATGCGGACGGCTCGTCCTACAACATTGCGGACCAATGCCTCGACATGACCACCCTTGCGGAGCAGTACTGCGTCGGCGCTCAGGCGTTCAGCGGGACGATCAGCTGCGGGAGCGGCGGCAATGCGACCACCAACGCGACCACCATGTGCAGCAACGGCGCTTGCGTGTAGCGGCGTGCAGTGATATCCTCGCAGCCCGTGCTCAGCGGGCATGCTATTTTTCTTCTCTTCTTCTGAGCTGTCTCGGACAAGGCCCTCCTGATGCATCACCTGGCACCTGTCGCACGGTCTTTGTTCGCATGGCTATTGCATAACTTTTTATACTGCCCACTGCCTTGAGGATGTCATGCTCCGCATCATCGCCCTTGGCGGCTACGCTGAGATGGGCCGCAACATGACTGCTGTCTTCTGGAACGACCAGGGTGTCATCCTGGACTGTGGTCTGCACCTGGAAAACTACATCCGGCTCACTGAGGAAGATGACCTGAAGGTCATGAGCACCAAGCTTCTACAGCAGGAAGGTGCCATCGCTGATCTGACTCCCCTTGGCAAGGACCGAAAGAAGATACTCGCCATCGTCCCCAGCCACGCGCACCTGGACCACATCGGCGGCCTGCCGTATCTGGAATCCAAGTTCGACGCGCCCATCATCTGCACGCCCTTCACCGCTGCGGTATTGCGGGGCATGGTCGGGGACAATAAAAGTGGAAGGGGAGGGAACGGGCGAGGTGAGCTTCGCAATGACATCATCACGGTGCAGCCGGGCGCAAGCCACAAGCTGACAGAAGACATCACCATCGAGTTCATCCGCGCCACGCACAGCACGCCGCATACAGCGACCATCGCCATCCACACGCCTGACGGGGTCGTCATCTACGCCAATGACTTCAAGTTCGACCTGCACCCCACGTTGGGCCCGAAGCCCGATTTCGCACGGCTCAAGGCGCTGGGCAAGGCAGGCGTCAAGGCCTTCATCTGCGAGTCCACCTACAGCAATCTGGAGCAGCGTATGCCCTCGGAGAGCATCGCCAAGCAGATGCTCGAAGACATCCTGCTCGGCCTTGACCATAAGAACAAGGCCATCATCGTCACCACGTTCAGCAGCCACATCGCGCGCCTCCGGGCCATCTGCGACTGCGCCAAGAAGATACACCGCACGCCGCTCATCGTGGGCAGATCGCTCTCACGCTACATCGCGGCAGCAGAGGAGTGCGGCATCACGAGCTTCAAGGACGCGGAAGTAGTGCGCTACTCCAGCAAGGCAGCGCGGCGGCTTCGCAAGGTGCTCGCAGAAGGCAAGGAGAAGTATGTCCTGGTGGTCACCGGGCATCAGGGCGAGCCGCGGGCAATACTGTCCAGGATGGTCTCTGAGCAGATAGACTGGCGCTTTGACCCGAATGACTGCGTCATCTTTAGCTGCAAGGTCATCCCCACACCAACCAATGAAGCCAACCGGGCAAGGCTCGAATCCAGGCTACGGGATTTCAATGTCCGCTTCTTCAAAGACATCCATGTATCAGGACACGCCGCCCGCGAAGACCTGCGTGAGATGCTCACCATGCTCAAGCCGGAGCACCTGTTCGCCAGCCATGGCGATAAGAAGATGCAGGCAGGGCTTGCCAGCCTAGCGGCAGAAGAGCATATGCAAAAAGTGCACCTCCTGGCCAATGGTGGTCAGATGGAGCTCGCATAGAAGATTTTATAAAACCAGTATCATTCCACCGAGGCATGAAACTCACTCTTGCGGAGCCCTCTCTGCTCAAGGATAGCGTCTCTCTGATATCAGAACTGGTCAATGAGGCCAGTATCAAGGTCACTAAGGAAGGCCTTGAGGTCATCGCCATGGACCCCGCAAATGTGGCCATGGTGGTCTTCAAGCTGCTCTCCCCCACATTCTCCGAGTACAATATCAAGTCTGATACCACCCTTGGCGTCAACATGGCCAACTTCAAGCAGATACTGCGCAGGGCAAGGCCCAGCGATGTGCTCACGCTTGAGATGGCTGACAAGGCGCGCCTGCAGATAAAGCTCAAGGGCGCGTCCACCCGGACATTCTCGCTTCCTATCCTTGAGATGGGCGATGCTGAGCAGAAGGTCCCTGACCTGAAGTTTCCGGTGGTCATCAAGACCATGGCCTCGGTGCTCTCCGATGCCATTGATGACGCTGACGTGGTCGCAGAGGCGGTCAGCTTCATCGCGCAGGAGAAGAAGTTCACCATCTCAGCCGAGGGCGACCTGTCTGACGCCACGGTCGAGATACCTGCCAGCGAGCAGACCAAGATAACCATGGAATCCGACAAGCCGCTCAAGAGCAAGTACTCGCTCGAATACCTCAAGAAGATGGCCGGCGGCTCCAAGCTCGCGGACGAGGTCACTATCAGCTTTAACAAGGACTACCCGCTGCGCCTGGACTATCTCTCTCTCAATAAGCTGCAGCTCAGCTTCATCCTCGCTCCGAGGGTGGAGCATGACTAGGCGGGGAGCGCGCTTTGTCCTGATTCTTCTCGTATCTTCTGTGTTATTCTCCTGTTTATACACATGTTTTTTATCTCTCACCTTTATTCCTCCGGCCTATGCCTATCGAGGACTATGAGCCCATCGTACAGCAGTGCGCGCGGCGTTATGCTAGGGATCCTGAACTGAGAAGCGAGTATGCACAGCTTGTCCGCATTGCCATCTGGCTCGCGTTGGAGAAGGATCCTTCGCTTCCAGAGAATCATGCAATTGTCATCGGCCGTAGTGCCATCTTTCATATGCTCGAGAAGCAAGAGAGACAGAAGCGGACACCGCCAGGAGGGGCTCTGCTTGAGCTGCAGGCGCCCCTCTTCGAGACAGGGGGGCTTACTGTCGAGGATTCTGTGGGTAGGTCAGATTGTCCGGGGCATGGACTTCTGCTCGCAGAAATGCACGAGCAGCTTCGTTCGCGATTCGGCAGGTACTATTCTCAGGGTATTGCGCAGTCAGGGCTGCGTGGCATCCCGCAGGCCATCGTGCGCACAACCCTCGAGCAGGTCGCGGGCATCGACCCCCACAATACGGACTCCTACGCAAATTTCCAATTCTTTGCTGAACATGGTCTGCATCCATTGCTTCGAGCGTTCTTCCGTGGCAGCTACCATGTCGCATTGTCTGCATGCTATCCTGATTTTTATGTCCCCTGGATGGGTAGTAATGTCCCTCCTGATTACTGGTCAGGACGTTATTCCATTCAGCATGCGACAAAAGCCATGCAATGGTTTTGCGATCTTCACGACCTCACCACTGTTGGACAGGCACGCTCTGTCGTCACTATGTCCAACCTCAAAGCCTCGGGTCTTGGAGGACTCGCTGCCCATTATCATGAAAATACCGCCCGTCTCATCCAGCTTGTGTTCTCAGAGGCCAGACCTTGGCGTCTCAAGCATGTCCCTCATGGATTTTGGGATTCAGATGACAACCGCTTTGATGCGTTGGATGATTTTCTGCAGCATGTTGGCTGCGGTTCCATTGTCGGGTTGACCCCTGAAGCAACCTATGACAAAGAACTTAAGAAACGCGTCTCCCGTCGCACCTTGACAGGTTTTCACCTCTCCAACCTGCTGGCCTCCCAATATGACGGCCGGCAATACGATATGTTCCATGATATTTTCCCTGGGCAGATTCTTCCTTGGACACTGGCGCAAGTACGCATCTCTTCCTGGCCGGATGCACAAGAAGTCGGCGTCAATGCCATGCGCTGGGTGGTTGAGGATTACCTTGGCCTATCTTGCGAGGAATTGCCAGCTGTGTTGACTGATCGCCTAATGAAAGCGCTTGGTTTCTCTGGCATCATGCGAAACCCTGTCTTCGGGTTCGAGAATTCCCCTTTTCGTATAGCCGACGCGCTCTATCCCGGCACATTTACACCTGATGATTTCAGCCGCTTTCGGCCATGCAGCAGGATACCTGACTGCGGTTATCTCTCTTCTTGATGCTCTATAGTTGAAGGGCTCTCTCCTGAATCTCGTTTGACATATGCCAGCAGCGGGCTTGGGCAGCGTTCCCACCAGTGACACATTGACATCCCCGGAGGGGGCATCCCCCTGTCAATGCGCAAAATCCAACACATCAGCCTTCGCAATTGCTGCTGGCTGGACTCTTAGGACAGAGCCGATCCGCACATATCGGACAATTCAAGTGTACGATAAAAACGTACGACTGAAAGCCTGACTTTTTGTCACTGTTTGGAGTGTCGACAAATTGTCGATGTTTCCAGGGTTAGAAATATGAGTCGTACCCATTTTGGGTACAGTTGAAAAGGAGGGGGACAAATTGTCCCTATGAACGTAATGCGGGTTATTTGATCCGCCTCAGAATCCCTGTGACAAATCCTTCTGTGTCTTTTATTCTACCTCTCACACAGTAATTGACAGAATTAGATAGGATACATAGTTTGTTCGCCTCTATTGTACAAATGTCATCAAATTTCGAAAAACATTTTTACATTAGCCCTTTTCAACGCTTAAAGCCTTGAATAAGACTAAGCAGGCGCAGGATGAGTGAGGGCACGTCTGTATCGCCCACTCATTCCTCTCTTTGCTCCTCATAGCGGGTCTTGTCTCCTCTCTTGCTGATATTTTCAAAAGTTTTTTTATGTATCTTTTTTTACTGTTGCTTTCGTATGCAGGTCGAAGACTATGAACCCATAGCGCAGCAGTGCGCCAGGCGTTACGCCTCAGATGATGCTGAACGCGAAGAGCTGGCGCAGCTTGCGCGTATCGGCATCTGGTTGGCTCTGGAAAACGATGCCTCGTTGCCAAGAGCGCATGCGGTCACTGTAGGGCTCGACGCTATCCGTGCCAGTTTCCGGAAGCAGAGCGCTAGGATGAGGACGCCTCCTGGCGGAACGCTTCTTGAATTGCAGGAGCCGATATCTGATGATGGCTCGCTGACGCTTGAGGACGTTGTCGGCAAGGATGATGGTCCTGGTCAGGATGAGCTGCTCGCTGAGTTGCACGTCCAGCTGCGCTCTAGGTTCTGCGCAAGGTATATGATGAATATCAAGCAATCTGGGCTCAGGGGTATTCCGCAGGCCATCGTCCGCGCGACCATCGAGCAGGTAGCAGGGCTTTCTCCTGACGACACCAATGCCTATGCGAACAGCCAGTTCTTCATCGACCATCATCTGCGTCCCTTGCTGAAGATATTCTTCAATGACAGTTATCATGATGCACTGAGCGCTGCATATCCTGATACTTATGTCCCCTGGATGGGCAAGCAAGTGCCTGACGGCTACTGGTCTGGACGAGGTGGCAAAGCGCACGCGAGGAAAGCAATGCGATGGTTCTGTAACGCGAAAGGCATCAAGTCCACGGAAGATGTACGCGATGTGTCTATCCAGGATTTTGTTGATGAAGGCCTCGGTGGGCTCATCTTTCATTACCGCTACAACATCAATCGCGTCATGCAACTGGTCTTTCCAGAGAGCAGGCCCTGGCGGCTCAAGAGCGTTCCTGCTGGCTTCTGGGATACACTGGACAACCGCAGAGACGCCCTCGATGATTTCCTTCAGCACATCGGCTGTGGCTCTATCATCGGTCTCACGCCTGAGGAGACCTATGACCGCGGTCTTAAAAAGAGAGTATCAGGGTCAGCTCTCAAGGATTTTCATCTTTCTTACCTTCTGCTGTACCAATACAGGGGCAGGCAATACAACTTATTTCACGACCACTTCCCTGAGCAGATCCTGCCATGGACCTTGGCGAATGTGCGACTGGCAAATTGGCCTGATGCCGTAGAGGTGGGGGTCAATGCGATGCGATGGGCTCTGGAGGACTACCTCGTGGTCACTGTCGAAGAAGTCCCTCAGGTCCTTACTACGCGGCTGATACGTGGGCTTGGTTTGACCGGTATCTTCACGAATCAGGTATTCGGGTTCGATAGTTCTCCATTCAAGGTCGCGGATACGCTCTATCCGGGGATTTTCACGCCGTATGACTTCCGAAGAAAGCGGCCAGGCATACGAGTGCCTGACTGCGGGTATCTGCACATGATACAGCACGAGTCATGATCCGCTCCTGCTCGTCCATACACACTTTTATAAGCCAAAAGCAATGCCTCAAGACGTATGACCGACTATTACGCCATGAGCGCTGACGCGGCCATGCGTGACCTTGGCAGCACGCCCTCCGGACTGAGCCACGGCGAGGCGCTGCGCAGGCTTGGCGAATACGGGCCAAACGCGCTCAGGCGCGGCAGGCGCACCAGCATGCTCGCGCTCTTCTTTCAGCAGTTTTCCAATGCGCTGAGCATCCTGCTCGTGTTCGCGGGTGTCCTGTCATTGTTCCTCGGCGAGCACGTGGAAAGCGTCGCCATCTTCGTCATACTGCTCCTGAATGCCCTCCTTGGTTTTGTGCAGGAATACCGCGCTGAGCGCGCCATGGAGAAGCTTCAGGAGCTGTCCGCCAAGAGCGCGCGGGTGCTGCGCGACGGCAAGGAACATAAGATAGAAGCCGCACATGTTGTCCCTGGCGATCTGCTCATCCTGGAGGCCGGAGATATCGTCCCCGCGGACGCAAGACTCATCTCTGTCGCGAGCATGCAGATAGACGAAGCAGCACTCACTGGAGAATCCGTTCCCAGCAAGAAGATCATCCTGCCCTATCCGGAGGGCACCAGCATCACGGATCAGGAGAACATGGCGTTCATGGGGACCAGCGTCACCTATGGCAAAGGCAAGGCGATCGTCACGGCCACAGGCATGAGCACGGAGTTCGGCAAGATAGCAGAGTCGCTGGAAGACGAGGACGTCCCGCAGACGCCATTGCAGAAGAAATTCCAGGCGCTCGCCGGGCAGATAGGAAAGCTCGCGGTCGTGCTCATCATCATCGTGCTCATCGCGGGCACCCTGCACAAGACGGTCAGCTTCCTTGACATGCTGCTCTTCGCGCTGGTGCTGGCGGTAGCCACCATCCCTGTCGCCTTGCCCACCATCGTCACCATCGGGCTATCGCTCGGAGCCAAACGCCTCGCAAAGAAGAATCTATTGGTCAAGCGATTGCCCGCAGCCGAGAGCCTCGGCGCGGCGACCATCATCGTCTCTGACAAGACCGGCACCATCACCAAGAACCAGATGACCGTGACCACCATCTATGATGGACATAAGAGCATCTCGGTGACGGGCACCGGGTATGTTCCTGAAGGGACATTCTCCTCACCTGCTCCTGAGATACTGCTTCGTATCAGCATGCTCTGCAACAACGCCAAGCTTACGGAATTGCAGGGCAAGCATGGCATCATCGGCGATCCCACTGAAGGCGCGCTCATCGTGCTGGCTCGCAAAGCAGGTCTTGATGATGGAATCTACGAACAGTATCCGCAGGAGCGGGAACTTCCCTTCGACTCTGATCGCAAGATGATGAGTGTCATCTGCCGGCAGGGCAAGACGCTTGAGGCGTATGTCAAAGGCGCGCCTGATCTGCTCTTGGCTGCCTGCGATCGCATATGGGACAAGGGCTCGGTTCGGAAGATGACTGATGCTGACCGCAAGCGCATCCTTGACGCCAACCAGCGCATGGGCGAGCAGGCGCTGCGCGTGCTCGGGTTCGCCTATCGCCCCCTGCATGGGCACAGGACGGCACACCGAGAGGGCGCGGAGGCAGGAGACGACGAATTCACTCCTGCCAGCGTCGAGCGCGAGCTCATCTTCGTAGGCCTCGCGGGCATGATAGACCCTCCGCGCGACGAGGTCGCAGGCGCCATCGCAAAATGCCACAGCGCGGGCATCAGGGTCATGGTGGTCACGGGTGATCATTCTGTGACAGCCAAGGCCGTCGGCGAGCGCATCGGGCTCATGCAGGAAGGTGACGCAGTCATCACAGGCGAGGACGTCGAGCGCATGAGTGACCAGGAACTGCGGCATGCGCTGGCGTCGGTACGCATCATCGCCCGCGCCATGCCCTTGCAGAAGCTTCGCATCGTCACCGCGCTTCAGCAGGAAGGGCACATCGTGGCCATGACCGGCGACGGGGTCAATGACGCGCCCGCGCTCAAGAAGGCGGACATCGGCATCGCCATGGGCATCACCGGCACCGACGTGGCCAAGGAAGTCGCCAAGGCGGTGCTGGTGGACGATAACTTCGCCACCATCGTCAATGCCATCGAAGAAGGCAGGGCAGTCTATGACAAGATGATACTCTCCGCGCGCTACCTGCTATCGTGCAACAGCGGCGAGATCGGAGTGGTTCTGTTCTCCATCCTGCTAGGCATGCCCTTGCCATTGATACCCCTGCAGGTGCTCATGATTAACCTGTTGACTGATACGTTCCCTGCCATGGGGCTTGGTATGGAGAAAGGAGAAGATGATATCATGCGTCACAAGCCGCGTGATCCCCATGCACCGCCGCTCTCGCGCCCGACGCTGTATTCTATCCTATTCTTCGGGCTCATCATGGCGACGGGCACCTTGCTCGTGTTCAACGCCTACAGGTCTGACCTGACGCTCGCGCGCACCATGGCGTTCACCACGCTCGTGCTCTTCCAGATGTTCGCGGTCATCTCCGGCAGGACATTGCATCCGTCGCTCGCGCGGCTCAATCCGTTCACCAATCTCTGGCTCACGGGGGCTGTAGTGTTGTCTGTTGGCCTGCAGGTGCTGGTCGTGTACCTGGCGCCATTGCAGCAGTTGTTTGGCACGGTAGCGCTCAGCTCTCAGCATTGGCTCGTCATCGTCAGCGTGAGCAGCATCGGGCTCTTGCTCATGGAGCTGAGCAAATTCGCGCTGGGAAGGAGCGAAGCGAGGGCGTGATCTGATAGATTGACTTTATGAGGGCCCTGCCCTGCGCATCATTTCTTGTAACTGTCGTTGGTCTCCATGACCTTGCGCATGCTCTCTTCCACTTTCGCGCTCATATTGTAGCCAAGCTTCTTGCAGTGCTTCCTGAAGTCAGCGGCGACCTTCTTGTCGATGGTGAAGTTCAGGCGCTGCTTCGTCTGCAGCCTACCTGTCTTCTCAAACTCCAAAAGGGCGTCAAATACGGGCTTGTCGCGCAAGGCGATAGCTTTTGCCAATCTCTGGAACTCATCTGATGGCGTCATGGAGCATCTCCTCTATCTTTCGTATGCTTGTCACCTTTTTCAGTATCATCTTTGTGACCATCTCCAGTACCTTATCATCAAAGGTCGCATGACCTTCGTACTCCGCGTATGTCTTGATGAGAAGGGCCGCTGTCCTCTTGTTGCCTTCTTCGAACACATGGTCTAAGAGGATGGCACGCGCCAGATATGCTAGTGCTTTCTGCCAATTCGATGTCTGTCGAGCGTAGGTGATGGCGAAATCAAGACTTGCTTCATTGTGCAGGCTGCCCTGGTCAAACTGTTGGTTGAGCGCGATTATGTCTTTTTTTGTCAGGGCAAACGTCAATTTGTAGTGTGTATAAATGTGTATCTATTTAAGGATTTCGCATAGTGGCAGATAGTCTATGCATCATTCCATTGCATCACTCGAAGCGCAGCGCGTCCACGGGCTTGAGCCGCGAGGCCTGGTACGCGGGGATGATCCCTGCCAGCACACCGACGCCGATAGAGACGGCCAACGCGACCAGCATGGCGTGCAACGATACGGTCGCGCCCGACCTGAAGAATCCCACATTGCCCATGAGCGCAGGCAGCATGCCAGAGAGGATGGTGCCGAAGAAGATACCCAGCAGACCGCCGACAAGGCCGATGAGGCCGGCGTTCAGCAGGAAGATGAGCATGATGTCCTTGTTCCTCGCGCCGATGGCCTTCATGATGCCTATCTCCTTGGTCTTCTCCATCACGGACGTGAACATGGTGTTCGCGATGCCGACAGAGCCGACTATCAGGGACACGGCAGCAATGGCCATCAGGAACATGTTCATGGTCTGCATGGTCGCTGCCCGTGTCTCCTGCGCCTGCGCGCGTGATGTGATCGTGAAGTCCTTCGTCTTGTCGGTCACGTGCCTGGCGAGCATCATCTTATTGTCTATCTTAGCTATCGTCTCGTCGAGCAGGTCCTGGTCGCGTATCCTGACGATGATGGTATCGTACACGCCGTTGGTCTTGTCGTCTATCACCTGATAGGCCATCTGCAGCGGCATGTAGATGGAAGTGCTCTGGTCATCGAGGATGCCCACCACACGGAACGCGCTGTTGCCGATGGTTATCATCTGATTGATGCCGACGGGATGGGTGAAGTAGGAAGACGCGAGACG
The DNA here is from genome assembly GCA_001871415.1 of Candidatus Woesearchaeota archaeon CG1_02_57_44. Taxonomy (GTDB): domain Archaea; phylum Nanobdellota; class Nanobdellia; order Woesearchaeales; family CG1-02-57-44; genus CG1-02-57-44. The sequence continues at coordinate 11,958 of MNWW01000008.1, forward strand.
GCTGCCGATGACGACCACATTCTGGTCGGCCGGCCCGAGCATCCTGCCTTCGAGCAGGGTCTCCGTGGTTATCTGCGACCAGAACCGCTGGTCCACGCCTGTCAGCGATATGGTCCCTGTCTTGTCCTGGTAGGTGACCTTGACAGAGCCACGAATCTGTGTATCGATGGTCATGATGTCTGGCATCCCTCGCAGCGCCTGCACGTCGGTACGGGTCAGGGCGGGAGCGTCGGCAGACTGGGTCGAGCTTGCGTCGAAACCGCCTCCTTCTCTTCCGGGGCCGCGCATCGTAAAAATATTGCCTCCGCGTGAATGGCCGGCGGTAATGGTGAGCAGATCTCCGCCGAGACTGGAGAGCTGCTGGTTGATGTTGCTCTGCAACCCTGATCCCAGAGAGCCTATGGCTATGACCGCGGCGACGCCGATGACGATGCCAAGGATGGTCAGCCAACTTCGCAGCTTGCTGTGCACGACCATGTCAAAGGCGTGCCTGACGCATTTGATAAGCTTCATCGCGGGCGCTCCGACGCTGTCTGCCGTCGATGGATGTGGGTCATGCTTTGTTCCTCAGGTCTGGCGATCTGTTCCCCGCGTATATGCGCCTGCTACTTCTTCTGCGCGCTCTTGCTCTGCAGCGAAGCGAGCAGCTTCTTCTTGCGGTGGCCGCGATACCAGAGGGCGCCGATGACGAGCAGCACGATGAACAGATGCCACTTGTACTCCTGCAGGAAGGTCTGCTGCTGCACGACCCGGCCCCTGGTGCCGAAGCTGCCAGCAGCCGCCATGGCTGCGGCGCTGCCTGTGCTGTTTGCTGACGATGCGGTGTTCATGGGCACTTCCTTGATGACGCTGTGGCGCTGGCCCATGGTGTCGGTGTAGTCTATCTGCACCCTGATGCTGGATCCTGACGCTACCGCGGCGGTCATAGAGGAGTTCACGTCGCCCATGTCTGCACGGGCGAACGCACGCGCTCCTTGGGCCGACGGGTCTGTCGTCGCGCTGTCTGCGCTCTGAGGCGCGATGCTTGTCGTCGAGGTTCCTGTGGTTCCGGCAAATGCGCCGCGTTGTCGTCCGCCGCTGAGCGTGAAGCTCGCGATGGTGTAGTCGCCGGTGTTCAGATTGCCGAGGATGGCAGCGTCAGAGCCGGTCACGGTCCAGCTTGGTTGCAGGGGGATGCGCACCGCGACGCTGTATGCTGGATTGGACCCTATGTTGGCGATGCTGAACGACGTGCTCCCGGAGGCGCTCTCCGAGAACGAGACGTCAAAGTCCGTCCCTCCGCCGACATAGATGCCCGCGATGCTGTCCATCTCCTGGGTGGCGCCGCTCGTTGGATCGCGGTAGGTGAACGTCAGGTCCATCTTGTAGAGACCTGCCACGGCATTGCGGTCGGCGATGACCTGATACGCCACCTCCGCGCTCTCGCCGATGGGGATGCTCTTTATGTGCTTGGTGTTGTCGCTGCCGACAGGCAGGATGATATCGTCGGCATTGGCCCACCTGAAGGTGACGTCCTGCAGAGGCGTGTTGCCGACATTGTTGATGACGAACTTCATCGTCGTCAGCATACCGGGCAGCAGGCTGGTCTGGTCGATGTAGATGACTTCGGCTATCTGCTGGCCTTCCACATCGACGCTGAAATTTCTCACGGTGGACGCGCTGGAGCTGTTCTGGTAGTACTTGACTTTCAGGTCATAGCTGCCTGCCGGCGCGCTGTTGTCTACCAGCATGCTGTATTTGAGAATCTTGATATTGTCATTGTATTGATATCCCTTGATCGCTCCTGTTGACTGAATGGCGCTTGATCCGGGGACGAGGACGAACGGATATTCCGGCAGGAGTTCGACGAGCAGGTCATCGATGGGCACGCCGCCGGAGTTCTGCACTCCCAGGCGCACATCCACAATGCCGCCCACGAGCGCGGGGTCAGGGACCTGATTGACCATGGACAGCGTGATCGCGGAGGTGCCTGCGAGACTGCCGCTTGACGAGCTGGACGCGGCGAGCGCCGCAGGCATGAGCAGGGGGGCTATCAAGACTGCCATGATGAGCAGGAGCATCAGGATGGCTGTCGGCATGGTCCGTCGTCTCAGGGGATTCTGTGTCATTCGCGTATCACCTTGGCTGCGTTCTACGATCGTCATATCATATTCATGTCACTTATGGTGGAGCACCAGTCCATCTTTGAGCGTTATCCGTGTCCTGGCGAATTCCGCCCAGTGAAGATCGTGCGTCACCATGATGACCGTCTTTCCCTGCTCTTTCCAGAGCCGTTGCATCATAGTCAGTATCTGTTTTCCTGTCTCGCTGTCCAGCGCGCCGGTAGGTTCATCAGCGAGGATTATCTCCGGATCCGCGGCGAGGCAACGGGCGATAGACACCCGCTGCTGCTGGCCTCCGGAGAGCTGGCTTGGCAGATGGTATATCTTGTCCGCCAGGCCCACGAGGTCTAATATCTCCAGCGCGCGCTCATGCGCCTTGCGGTCAGGGATCTCCAGGAACTCCAGGGGCAGCAGGACATTCTGCAACGCTGTCATGCTCTGGATGAGGTTGTATTGCTGGAAGATGAACCCGATGGTCTGGCCGCGGAATGTCGCCAGGTCTGATTCGCTCAGTTGAGCGATGTCATTTCCCTTGAGCAGGACCTTTCCTTTTGTGGGAAGGTCCAGGCAGCCGATGAGATTCATCATGGTGGATTTGCCGCTGCCCGACGCGCCGATGATGGCCACGAAATCACCTGTATCGATGCTGATGCTCACGCCCCGCAGGGCAGGAACCTGCACCTGCCCCATCTTGTATATCTTCCAGACATCATCGAGCTGGAGGATGGGGGATGCTTGTTTGGGTATCATGGTGTAGGTTAATGACCTGTGTGGTTTACTGGTGTGTGATTGCTGTATGGCATGCTGACAATGTCACGGAGAAAATATAGACAGATGGTTTATAAGTAGAATGGACGGGAAGTGTGAATATCATATTCCTCCTCTTGATGGCAATAAATGTAGTAAACGGTACCATTGATCCGGAGAACATGGAGGATACGAAAGGCACTAAACACCTTGAGATGCACAGGAATGGATTGCTTGGCCAGAAGCATTGGCTTTTCTTACCTTACAGCTCAAACTCATCTATCACTCCCTGGATGATAGCGTACTTCTCCAGGAACGCGAACCCCTTGTCTGTCAGGGTCACATACTTGCGCTTCTTCCTGTCGAGCTCCTCGCGGATGAAGCCCTTCTCCAGCAGCTCGGTGTAGTATTCCGAGAAGCTCTGCGATGACACATTGGTGTAGCGCAGCAGGGGCGTCACCTTGATCGCATTCTTGTTGTCGCGCACCAACCGCAGGATGGTATAGACTATCTCCAGGCGGTCACGCTTCCTTGGCATGGGCATACCTCTTGCGCACGCGGAAGGACACTGACGCGAACACGGCGATAGACAGGGCATAGAAGAGTGCCTGCGATGACGGAGGCAGCAGCCAGCGCGCTGTCAGCAGCACATTGCAGAGCCAGAAGATGAACAACAGGATATAGGTCACCTTGTTGTGGGAATGCATCCTGGTATCTAGCAGGATCGCGACTATAGCGCCGAGCATGATGACGCTCTGTATGATCAGCAACAAAGGATACGACCTTGAGAGCCAAGCGACGAACGCCAGCACGGCGGAGACGATGTGCAAAGCAAGTTGCAGCCAGTCCGGCTCTTTTATACGACGGTACATGGCGGCCAGCACCGTAGAGAACGCTGCCATGGTACTGCTGTAGAAGACGACGGCCATGGCGACGGACATCCACTGGCGCGGCCAGGGGATGAGGAACTCCTGACGCAGGAGGGGCATGATGACCAATACGCTTCGCACCAGATACGCGATGCCGAAATAGAGGAAGATGTTGCTGAAGTGGAAGATGCCCTTGTGCTTGGACAAGGAGGCGATGTCCTTGAGACGGACATAGACATAGGCGCACAGCCCAAGGATGATGAGCAGATACAGCAGTTCCAGGGTGATTGCCGGCAGTGGCGGGCCCATGTGCGGGCCATAGTAATGGAGCATGCTCATGCCTGGCATCATGCATCAGAGCAGTCCATGATATATAAAGCATGTGGACGGGCAGTGTATACTTGGGGTTCTTCAGGGATATAAAGCAGCAGGGTATCAAGGTTTCTGTGCCAAATGCGCACGGAGGGAAAGCATGGGAATAAAAGAAATGAGCTCGAGCAAGAAGGTCATCGTGGCATTGGGTGTCGTTGGACTGACCGCGGCTGCCGCGGTGGCGAGCGTCGCCGCCATGCCTTGGCATGGACAACAGGGCATCGGGGCCAGCACCGCGGTGCAAGACGCCATCCAGGCGAATGATTACAATGCCTTTGTCGATGCGGTCAGCGCGGTCAATCCAGACGCGGTCAGCCACATCACAGAGGATCAGTTCGCGATGATGGCTGAGCGCAGCGATGCGCACGACGCAATGCAGGCAGCCATCGAGGCCGACGATTACGACGCGTTCTTCACGGCGCTCTCGCAGGAGAATCCTATCGCGGCCAGGCACCTGACGCAAGAGCAGTTCCAGCAGCGCGTTGATGCGCATACTACGCACACTGCTGTGGAAGCGGCACTTGAGGCGGGGGACTATGATGCCTGGGTTGCGGCGGTATCAGCGCTGCCGCACGCGCCGGACATAGCCAACATCGTCACCGAAGACGACTTCAATACGCTGGTCGCGTTGCACCAGGCGCGAGAGTCAGGCGACACAGACACGGCCAAGCAGCTATTGCAGGAACTACCACGCAATGAGCGCATGTTCGCCGGAGGTCCCGGTGAAGGCAAGGGCGTCGGCGGATTCGGGATGGGAGGCTTTGGTATGGGTATGCAGGGCGCTGACGCTGGTCGAGGATCCGACATGAGGCCTGACGACGCCGGCTTTGGAGCAGGTATCGGACGCGATGGAGGCCATGGCATCGCAGGCGGCTCAGGCCAGGGAAGAGGCATGGGCATGCGCGGTCGATATGGCGGCGGTCTGGGCAATGGTCAGGGGGCAGGCCCTGACAGCTCCTGATTACCCCCTTTTTTCTTTTTTTATTGCAAAGCACGGGGTTGAATACCCCGTCCTTCAGGACGTGCTTTGCAATTCAAAAATCCGCCTGCTATGACGAGGCGCGGTAATACCGCGGCCTTCAGGCCGCGGTTAGCGCCGAGTGGCGGATTTTTGTTATTCTATCTTCTCATCTGCGACGACATGCCTATTGACATAGAACTGACTGCAGCTTCGTTAATCACTGGTCAGTCGAGCCTTTCTCACAGATGGATGCTGATGCCCAGGGTCTTGAGCAGGTAATCATACAGGATCAGAATCAGCACGATGATGCCAAGGAGCACCACCAGCTGCAGCCTGCCGTGATGCTTGTGCCAGTGCTTCCTCTCGTGGTGGCTGGAGACATCCATAAGCTCGTCACCGAGGAAGATGGACAGGAATGTGCCGATGACCGACAACAGGATGATTATCCACATGGGCCAGGGATGCGTGATGATGTGGTAGAACAAGCTGAGGATGAGCGTCTTCTGGTAGATGGCCGGCGCAAAGAGCATAGCGCCGATATTGACAAGGAGCGCGATGACCCAGACGATGATCTCCGTGTATATCATGCGCATGCCGGTCAGCAGCCGGATGGGGAAGTCCAGCAGGAATCCTGCGTCAGCGACCGGCGTGCAGAAGACGAAGAATGACCAGGTGAGGATGGTGATAACAAGACCGTTCTGCATGCCGAAGTAGCGAGCGGTATAGGCAAGGTAGATGATGATGATACCTACCACGACCATGTATTTGTTGAGCCCATGCATCCAGGTCTCCTTCTCAAGGAATCCTTTCAGGATGTTGCGCATGTGAGGCTTAATCGGGCTCTGGCATAATAAGCTTTTCTTTTGGTCTGGCTCTGTCCTGAATCTCCTTTGACTATGCCAGCAGCGGGCTTCGGCGGTGTTCCCACCAGTGACGGATTGACATCCCCGAAGGGGGCATCCCCCTGTCAATGCGCACAATGCAACACATCATCCTTCGCAATTGCTGCTGGCTGGACTCTTAGGACAGAGCCCTTTGGTCTGACGCATATGCTTCGGTTGCTCGCGTCGGTGAGCGCATGGCATCGCCTGTATGCTACAACGATGGCTGCCGCATCAGCCGCTTCACTATGCTAATGTAGATGGGACTGACCAGCAAGGACAGCGCGATGACCGCGATGAGCATCTGGTACATGTCTGGGGGTATGAGTTCGCTCTGCACACCGACGGTCGCCAGGATGAAGCTGAATTCTCCTACCTGCGCGAGCAATGCCCCTCCATACAGCGATGCCTTCCGCCGGAAGCCCAGGGATTCCAGCACCATGGAGTTGATTATGGTATTGAGCAGGAGCACAGCAGCCAACAGTAAGGATACTTCTCTGACATGCGCCATCACAAACGGGATGTCTATCAGCATGCCGATGCTGATGAAGAACAGGGAGACGAACACAGTATAGAATGGGTGCAAAGAGGTATGCACCCATGAGGTCTCCTTCGCCTTGGCGACCAGGATCCCCGCCAGGAAGGCGCCCAGCGCAGTGGAGAGATTGAATAGCCCGGTGAGCGTCGCCAGACCAAGGGCGAGGACCATCGCCGCGAAGAGCTGCAGTTCCGAGTCCTTCCTGACCGCAGGCGGCAAGGGCAGCGATATCTGCCTCTTGCTTATCATCCACCAGACCAGGAGGAGGACCAGGAGCAACCCGACGCCCTGCAGGGCTATCTCCGCCAGCGAGACGTGCGCCCGGTTCAGCAGGGAGATGATGAGCAGCATGGGCACTATCGCGAGATCCTGGACAAGCAGTATGCTCAGGACCGTCCTGCCTGTCCGGGTGTGGAGCTCCTTATTCTCGACCAGCAGCTTGACCAGCACGGCGGTGCTGCTGAGCGCGATGACAAATCCGATGAGGACGATGCGTGCTGTCGTCCAACCGTAGGCGTCACCGATCACCCACGCGACCATCACGCTGAGGAGCACCTGCGCCAGTGTGCCGTACACGGCGCCTTTCCATCCCCTGATGAGGTTATCAAGCGGCAGCTCCATGCCGATGAAGAATAGCAGCATCACCACGCCGACAGAGCCGAGATGTCCGATGAATTCCTGGTCCGTGAGCATCCGCAGGCCATGCGGACCGAGCATCGCGCCCATCATGATGTATGCTATTATCACCGGTTGGCGAAATCCACGCATCAGCATGCCAGCCACGAGGGCGACGAGCCCTATGCTTGTCAGCCCCAGCAGCAGAGGGTCTATTCCGAGCATACCCCTGTAGAGGGTGTTGGCTACTTAAACATAACCTTTTTATGCCTGAGGGCGCTGCTGGTTTTGCATGCCAAAAGGACTGATCGTCTATCCGACGTATCGCATCGAAGACGGAAAGCCGTTCATCTACCTCTACGGCCGTCTTGAAGACGGCAGAAGCTTCGTGAGCAAGCACGCGTTCGCTCCCTACTTCTTCATCCGGCAGAGCGATGCTGAGAAGGCCAGCGGTACTTGTCCCTTCCCCATAGAGCAGACCGCCTTGACGGACATGAACGGTAATCCTGTGGCCAAGATAACGGTCAATACCCCCCATGATGTCAAACCGCTGCGCTCGCAGCTGGAGGACCTTGGTGTCGCGACCTTCGAGGCGGATATCCGTTTCGCCTATCGCTTCCTCATTGATCATGACCTGCATGGCATCGCGGAGCTTGATGGGAAAGAGGAGGCAGGGCAGCGCACAAGTGTCGTATTCCGGGATCCTGCCATATCGCCTGCCGCCGGCAGCATAGCCCCCACGGTGCTGGCCATAGACATCGAGACCAAGCGCGACGGCACAGAGCTCTATGCCATCAGCCTGGCCATGAAGGGCGCCGGTGGTGCTGCGGGTGGGGCGTCGTCGAGCGGCCCGGATGGAACGAAGGACTATGCCAGGGTACTCTACCTCGGCCAGGTCGATCATCCTGACGCGGAGTGCTTTGGCACGCTACGGGCGCTGCTGGAGCGCTTCAGCGCGCTGATCCTTGAGCTGGACCCGGACATCATCACGGGATGGAATGTCATTGACTTTGACCTCAAGATGCTCGAGCAGTTCTACCGCACTGCCGGATTGCCCTTTGCCATCGGCAGGACTGAGCAGCCCTGCAAGCTCTTCCTTGAGCAGTCATTCTTCTCTGACAGCCGCGTGGATATGCCCGGGCGCATGGTGCTCGACGGCATCTGGCTGCTCAAGACATCAGGCGTCAAGCTTCCCAACTACAAGCTGGAGACCGCGGCCGCACGGCTGCTGGGCAAGGAGAAGCTCATCACCGGCGACTCACGCTTCCTGGAGATAGAGCGGCTTCGGCAGGAGGATCCCAAGGCGCTTGTCGACTACAACCTGAAGGACTCGCAGCTGGTGCTTGACATCATCCAGACCACGCACGCCTTGCAGCTCACGGTGCAGCGCAGCATGCTCACGCGCATGGCCATGGACCGCATCAGGAGCAGCATCGCGTCGCTGGACTCCCTGTATCTCCATGAGGTACGCAAGCGTGGCATGGTGTCGCCGACCAACATCATCGGCGAGCGCGACGAGCGCATCAAGGGCGGCTATGTCCGGGAGAGCAAGCCCGGCATCTACGAGAACATCGCGGTCTTCGACTTCAAGTCGCTGTATCCGAGCATCATCAGGACATTCAACATTGATCCTGCGGCGTACCTGGGGCAGCATGACGAGCTGGGTGAGGTCAGTGGGGGAGGAGATGCTGGTGGGGAAGATAGGTCGCACGGCGGCATCATCGCGCCCAATGGCGCGGTGTTCTCGCGCGAGCCAGGGATATTGCCGGAGCTCATCCAGCGGCTATGGGCGCAGCGCGACGAGGCCAAGAAGCGAAAGGACAAGAACGCGAGCAATGCCATCAAGCTCCTCATGAACAGTTTTTTCGGGGTACTCGCGAATCCCGCCTGCAGGTTCTATAACATCAATGTCGCCAACGCCATTACGCACTTCGGCCAGGAGCTCATTAAGCTCTGCGCCGACCACATGAACGAGATGGGCTATGAGGTCATCTACGGCGACACGGACAGCGTGTTTGTAGACCTGAAGGCGGCAGATTTTGACGCCGCGCACGAGGAGGCGAAACAGGCGCTTGCCGGCACCATGGGATTCCTGACCAAGACCATCACGAAACGTTGGGGTGTGCAGTCATATCTTGACCTGGAGTTTGAGCATGTGTTCAAGAAGCTGCTCATGCCCCACCTGCGCGGGACAGAGAAAGGCGCGAAGAAACGCTACGCAGGCATCATCGTCAGGGATGGCAGGGAGCAGATGTATTACACTGGCCTGGAAGTCGTGCGTTCAGACTGGACGGACCTTGCCAAGCAGTTCCAGGTGCAATTGCTGGAGCGGATATTCGCGGGCGAAGAGATAAAAGAGTTCGTGAAGGACTACTTCGAGAAGCTGCAGTCAGGGCAATTCGATGACCTGCTGATATATCGCAAGGCGATCAGGAAACCTGTCGAGGAATACACCAAGACCACGCCGCCGCACATCCAGGCCGCGCGCAAAGCAGGCAGGACAGGAGTGGGTATCATGGAATATGTCTGGACCCGGACAGGACCAGAAGCTGCTGAGGCGCGTGAGCATCCCTTCGACTATATCCATTATTCTGAGAAGCAGCTGCGGCCCATCGCTGATTCCGTGCTCAGCTTCATCGGTCTCTCCTACGAGGACATTGTCAGCGGCAAGCAGAAATCGCTGTTTGATTACTGAGCGAAGGCATCGTCTTACCGACGCGTCGGACGCTCTGCAATCCGTTCGCATCTCGTCTGCATCTCATCTGCGCCATCTTTCGTGCCGCTTTTCTTCATATCGCCGGTGAAGGTGAACTGTTCCTCGCGAACAAAGAGGTCAGAGGCGCAGGCACGAGCGTACCCCTCTTCCTATCATGATCCGTCGGGTACTGCGCATCGAACAGATGCTCGACGCGGTTCTGATAGAATACCACGCTACCGATATTCATGACATGGTATCTGCCGTCTCTGCGACGGACCGCATGATGCAGGCCTGTCTGTAGTGCACGTTGTATGGTCAGCGCGGAACTGGTGCAGTGCGAGGACGTGGCGATGCCTCTCTTCTGCAGATAGAGGTCAGTCTCGTATATCGACGCGGCCAGGTCCCCGCCGTCCATGGGTGTCTCCTGCAGGCACCAGGCCAGCAGGTCTGTCGCGGTCACGGTCTGGATGGCGCCTACAGCATCGCGCATCGCTGCAGCGTGCATACCTTCCAGCGCCAGCGGGGCGCCGAAGGTGCAATACACTTCAGAGCTCCTCTGGAAGG
>MNWW01000010.1 GCA_001871415.1 Candidatus Woesearchaeota archaeon CG1_02_57_44
GATAATAGCATTATCCCCCTTATCAACATCCACAACCGTAACCGCTATATTAACCACTCTTGCGACAAAGATGGACGAGATTGAATCAGCCAACACACAGATCACCTCCTGCCCGCAGGTGTACTGACATGCGCAAAACCCGAATGCATCAGCCATCAGAAGCCCGGCGCGGCGGCCGCGCTGTCAGCAAGGCGATACACCTGTGCGGCAATCCACTATCTACGCGCAGCAGGCCGTTATTCCTTCGCAGCGACCGGGTGTTCGCACGCCGCAAACGCGCACAGCTCCAGATAGGCGAGAGCATCGCAGTGCTCTTCATCTTCATGCTCATGGTGGGCTTTGGCCTGTTCTTTTACTTTCGCGCGTCGCTCGCGGGCTATAACGAGAAGCTCGCGTCTGATCAGAGCATGGACATCGTGCGCATCACGCTCGCGGCGCAGTCATTGCCAGAGCTGCAGTGCACGAGCCGGCTGAGCATCCGCAATTGCGTTGACCTGCAGGCCATGAAGGCGCTCGCGGATGAGATTTACGGTGAAGGACAGGTCGAGGAAGCAGGAGGCAAGTTCAGCAAGGAGCTTCGCGACTTCTACTACAACGACATCTTCCTGACCAGCAGGATAGAGGCGATAATAACCTATGATGGCATGGCCGGCTCTGCAATAGACACAGACAAGTACGCTGATGATGGCTTGGGCATAACCTTTGAAGCAAGTCCGCCGCCTGCCGCCTACCCCACCAAACCGTTTATCATCTACGACAAGACCATCCTCGATTCACTGCATCCCAACACCTACGTCGAGATTGTCCCCGTGGTCTTCAACAACCCGACGCGTATGGACCATGGCGCGTCGCGGGGAGAACTGTACTTTGGCCTGCTGAGGATAACCTATACCGCACCGAGGATATGATGAGAAAAGCGCAGATGGAGATAATGGGCATAGCTATCGTCGTGATGCTGATAGCCGTAGGTCTGGTCTTCTATCTCTCGTTTTCCCTCAAGCCAAAAGATACGTCGGTCAAGACCACTTACATTCAGTCAACCATCGCCGCGAACACGCTCAACGCGCTGCTGCAGGTGAGCACCAAGTGCGGCAAGAACATGATGGGCGTGCTCATCGAAGGCACGAAGAATACCGGGGCGACGTGTGTTATCGATAGGGCAGGGACAACGAAGAACCAGCTCAATGACATCGCGAAGCCGGCGATTAAGATAATACTGGACTCATCCATCAAGGCCCGCAACCTCGACTATGAGTTCACGTCGCAGGCCGTGATCAGCACAACGTCTGAGCTGTTCATATCAAGCAAGACAGGTGCATCTGGTGCATATGTGCAAGTCTGCACCCGCTCGCGCGAGACAGAGACGCAGCCATTAGGGCTGGTGAGAGTATCCCTCTCGGTGTGCAACAATGGCTGAGGACGAGACAGATAGCATGTCGCCCACATTGGTGGTGACGATGATACTATTGGCAGTATTCATCCTGGTGCTCATCATGGCCTTCGTGGGCCTGAAGAGGGCGATAGGGGTGGTACCATGAAGAGAGGAGCGGTGAGCCTGCTGGTGACGTTGTTGGCCCTGCTGCTCGCGGCGGCCATCCTTTTTGCGTTGCATATCGAGCAGCTCAAGAGAATGGACAGGTTCAGCAAGGATCAGATATGTGAGCTGTCCGTGTTCGGCAGAGCAACCACAGCGAAGAGGACCGGGGGGACAGAGACCTTGGTAGGTCTGGACTGCGAGACCTATAAGGTGAAAATGACCGGAGAGGGTATTCTGCTCAATAATAAGCCGCTGGACAAGACGATGAACTATAAGCGCCTTTCTGATCCTGATGCGCAGACCCGGATGAACGGCGCCATCGCTGAGGAGATGCGCTCCTGCTGGTATCGGTTCCTGGAGGGCAATCTGGATCCTTTTGAGCGCTTCGGAGGTAACTCCCGGTGTGCCATGTGCTCGACCATCGCGTTTGACGATGAGGTGAGCAGGCAGGTGCCGACGCTTGACGGTCTCAATGATTACCTCACAGACAACAAGATCCCTTCCGGGGGTGTGACGTATCTCCAGTATCTCACCAAGGGAGCGACCGCCTGGAGCGGCCCGCCGGTAAGCATCGACACCAGCAAGACCTATGGCATCGTCTACATCTCTGACAAGAAGGACGGTACCAAGTGGGGCGTTACCTGGGGCGCTGCGGCGTGCGCGGGCTGGCTGCTTGCGGGCATCCCCACCAGCGGCGCTGCGTGGATAGGCGCAGTGGGGGTGTGCGGAAGTGCCGTCGGTCTCGGATTGGCTGGCGAGGGTGTCATGTCATCGAAAGGCGCGTGGAAGGTGCACACGGACGCGAAACAATTATACGTCGCGCTCATGCCGCTGAGCGAATTGGGTACCAGCTGCAAGCGTTTTGACTGAACAACGTTGTGACGAAACGAGCCAAGCATGGGAAGAAAAGCGACACTCAACGGTATTTTGATAGGACTGGTGGCGTTGGCGCTGGCATTGCTGGTCATCGTCCTGGCGTTCATCGGGCCATTCAGTAGCGGAAGCGAGCGCATCACGATATTCAACCTGTGCCGTGGCTCGGTGGCCGCGAACGCGGCGGCGCACATCCGTGCCTTCGGCTTTGAGCTGTTCAACGACTTAGGGGAGAACATCGAGCTCATGTGCCCTACCTTGATAATTCCTGTAAAGAAAGGTGATGAGTACACCAGGACCGCGCGGGAGATGCAATACTGCTACAACCAATACGGCGCAGGCAACTGGGAGATCTTTGACACCGAGTCCGGCAACTTCTGCGCTGTCTGCTCGCGGCTGATATACAGGGAGAATCCGGGGGTAGCAAAGCTCAACGACTATCTCATGACGACCGAGGCCTATGATGGCAGGACCTACTTTGAGGAGTTCACCGGTGATGCGCCGACGGATGCGGCGAAGCAGGATATCGATAAGGCGTTGTCAGCCGCGGGTCAGTTTCAGGACAACGATCTGGCTGTGGTGTTCGTGATGAACAAGGCCGCGGCCAATGACGCTGACGCATGGCGGCTCTATGGGACGGCAGGGGGCCTTGCTGTCGACCTGTTTTCTCTGGGTCTGGGCAAGATAGTCAAGACAGCGCGCGCAGGTCTCTTCGCGACCAAGGCGACGAAGATTGCCGCGGCAGAGGCTGCTGAGGCCGCGGCCAAGGCGGCGACAAGAGGCATGGAGGCGCGTATAGCGTCAGGCCTCGCATCGCACACAGCAGAATTCGCGCTTTCAGGGTCAGAGGTCATGGTGACCATCGCGAAGCAGGATGCGGTGGCGAAGGCGGCAGCTGCCGCAGGTGGCCGGGCAGTGACGGAAGGCGTGACCGCCGCGACCAAGAAGGCGGCGGCAGAGCAGCTGACCAAGTCAGCGGCGGCGCGCTTTGCTGAGACCGAGGCGGTGAAGATAAGCGCTGACGCGGCGCAGCGTATAGAGGCGTCGATAGCGGATCAGTTGATAGCTGAGGGTCTGATCCTCTCGTCAGACAGGGCCATCGCAGAGCGCATCGCCAAGGAGGCGGCGGAGGAAGTCATAGGCGCTTCCGCCAAGGCGCTGAATGTGGGTTATCAGAGCGCTATCAGATCCGTGCTCACGAGAGTGGCGAGCTGGGTATTTGGCGGCGCGTCCACAGGGAGAGCAACGGGCTATCATCTGGGCAAGAAGCACACCAGCGCGACGTATGAGACGCACGTGCTCCTGTATCCGTATGAATACCTCTACGAGCTTGACTGCACGAGACTGGAAGGGGACGCTGAAGGAATCAGGGTGGTGGGGTGAACAAGAGCTCGATACGCTGGCTTATGTGCTTGGCGCCATCACATATTTCAGCTGAGTGGGATTCTTACCCGTGAATCTGAATGAGAATGGTTCTGTTACTCTATTCTCTGCATAGCAGACATACACGATGTTATTATCAGCACGGCATCCTATGTAATAACTGGTGTCTTGATTGTCTTGGCTCATCACGCTCCAATCATAATGGTCATAGCCTCTTTCATGAATCTCATCTATCTTCATCAGATAGACTTTGTTGTCAAACGCGATGACATGGATCTCTCCCGGATTGAAGCGGGCGGCTTGCCAGTCTTCGACATCGACCTTCTCGATCGTCGCTGAGCCACTTGATACATCAGTCACTCTGATACCAAAAGGCGCTGGTTTGATATTGGGCAGGCCGATACCTCCTTTTTGCATCTTATCAGATGAGGATGTGCCGGAGCCGTCATTGATAGTGAAGTATACATAATCTCCTTCCACTTTATCGACCTTCACGTTGTAGTTATCGCCGTCTGCCTGCATGGTAGTGGAACTGCCCACAGTAACGCTCGTTCCGGTACCCCCTGTGTCGGTTCCTCCCCCGCTTTCGGTTCCTCCAGCGGTTCCTGTCCCGCTGTCGGTTGCGTCTTTGCCCGGGATTATGCCGGTAACCGTCTTTTTGATGCCCTCATAGGCAGGGTTGGTGGTATCATCGGAGTTCTTCAGGAAATTCATGACTGGTTTGGTGGCTGCCATGAGTATCACCACGACCAGAACCGCGACAAGCAGGAGTTTTCCAAGCTGTCCCCACGCGAATCCTTTCTTGTTCATGGTTCTTTCACGCAGCATTTCTCGTTCTGGTTCGGGCAGCCAAGGCCGAGCGCGTAGGAGCTATACCCTTGTTTCTCGCTGCAGCTTTTCACCACGAAGCACTCGCCTCCTTTGCTCGCGCACTGGTTTGACTTGGTGAAATTAGAGGAACTCTGGCTGAATATCACGAGCATGACCGCGACGATGAGCAGCAGCAGCATGGCGAAGACAACAATCTTCAATGCGGTGGTGTCGCCGTGCTTATCCATGGGAATGCCTTATGTAGTGTCAATTTATCGGGATGCAGCAGACGCGGGTAGGATTGCTGTCGCATTCTGTTCCCTTGATGGTTGAGAAGATCTTGCCGCCTGTTGCCTGTGTATTGACTACATTGATGTTGCACTCACAGGGGCCTGTGGGCGGACAGGTATTGCTGCACGTCCCGCCTTTCTGGCTGCAGCTTTTCGTGCTCTCCACCACATTCCTGCTGCTGTTGGCGAAGATGACCACAAGGACTGCCATGATGATGAGCAGCAGCACCGCGATGATGACTATCTGCAGGGAAAACGTGCCTTTCTTCATGGTTCTCACGTGGGTATGCAGCAGGCAACCGCTGTCGTGCCGACCTTGCAGTCTGTGCCGATGACCGAGCCCTGGCCATCAGGGCAGGTGCCGCCGACCGTGGTTACGCACGTGCCGCCCTTGGCCGTGCAGCTCTTGACGTTCTCGACGAAATTGCGGTTGCTGCTGATGAAGATGGCCAGCAGCACGGCCAGCACGATGAGCAGGAGCACTGCGATGATGATTATCTGCAGGCTCAGCTCGCCCTTTACTGCCTTCATTGGGTTGGTACGCAGCATATCTTTTCCCTGTCAATCGTGCCATCAGCTTTGTAGCAGGACTGCGCGGGGTTCTTGGCGAATCCCTCCAAGCAGCCGGTGGCTGCCGCAGCGCACTGCTGCGTGCTGATGTCCAGGCAGTTGTTCACGCTCTTGCCGAACTTGATCTGGTTGCTCAGGAATGTCGCCGAGAGCACGACCAGGACAAGGAGCACGATGATGGCGATGATTATCACATTCAATGACATGGATTGCGCCTTTCGCATGATGGTCACCTCTGAGTGGATTTTAGCGGCCCTTCTATTTAAATATTGCCCTGGCTGCAACCCTCAGGGCGGTAGGATGGGTTGCGTGCCGAACTGGACTGCCTTGATGGCGAACAATGCTATGAAGAAGATGGCGACTGCCGCGATGATGATATATCCTATCATGGACATGGCCATGCCTTTTCTCATCCTATCGGCCTCCCGAACAGAGCGAATATCCTGGCATTCGCGTCCGCGCCGCCTTTTCCAAATGCTGCGATGATGATGACGATGGCGAGAAGCGCTATGGCCGCAGCGATGACCCAGAACATGACCGTGGTGCTGACTTCAGCGTGTCTTTGCTTTGTGCAGTAGCTTAGCTTCGTGCGGCATCTTCGCTTCATGCAGCATCCTTGCCCGTCGAGACTTATATACTTTGCGCCAATGCAGTATAGACCGGGCCCTGCGATGTCAGGGTACTCTCATAGAGCGTCACGTGCGATACCGTGAATCGCAAGGTCGGCGGAGCAGGAAACCTTGTCAGGTCCATAGTACCACTCCCTCCGGGCATCTTCGCCCGAAAGAGCGTTACATGAGGCACAAACCCCGGCTCAGCATCCTGACCTGCCGGAAAGCCCAGTGCGTCATCGACGTTTCTCTTCAGTTCCTGCCATGCTCCGGACACACCTGTCCAGACGACACGGCTTCCAAATGAGCCAATAGCAGTCAGCGAGGCGTCAAATGGCCTGAAGCAGAATCGTGACAACCGCTCCTTCAGCGCATCCAGGTCGCAATCATCAGGCAGCTGCTCCCCGATAAAGCGTAGTGTCACGTGGAACTGCCTGGCAGGCCGCAATCCAGCCACATCGACCTGTTCCTGATAGCGCGCCAACTGCGCGCGCTCATCATCAGGCAGGGCAACAGCGATAAAGAGTCTCATGAAAAAGAAGGAAAAAAGGGAGGATTACTCCTCCTTCTCCTCAACATCATCGGACGAGTCATCTGAAGATTCATCAGCTGTCTCATCAGAGGATTCATCAGCCGCATCATCGGATGCATCGTCTGACGATTCCTCGCCGAAATCCTCAGTGTCCTCATATTCCTGCTCAGGCTCTGGCTGGACACTGGGGGCGTTGCTCGGGGCTGCGGCGCCGCTGCCTTGGCCAATGACCTCAGCGAATCCGACTTTGCGCAGCACCTTGGTGATCCTGACCTTGACAACCTGACCCTGCTTGGTGTTTGGGACGAATAGTACAAAGCCCTTCACTTTGGCAATGCCGTCGCCTTTCTCGCCGACAGCTTCGATGGTCACGTCAAGCTCTTCGCCTTCACTTACTGGAGCAAAGCTCCTTCTCTCACTTCCATACATTGCTATTTCACCTATTTCTTTTTGCCGATACCGGCACTTCTATCTGACCTGCATTATTTCACTCCAGTATAAAAAGGTTTGGCAGGAAAAAGCGTAAAACGCTCAATATGGCCTGAAATGGGGTGCACAAACAGCGGAATAGCCAAAAAACCGTGTTGTCTGCTGTTCATAGCATCCCGGATATGCCAGTCACTAACGGGTCTGCTATCCTATCCACACGCCCATGGCGTCTAGCGCCTGGCCCAGGCATCGCGCTTCAAGGGTTCCTGTCTGGACAGGGGTGATTCTGCCGCTGGACGCGTCAGCAGGCGCGTTGCCCGCCTGCTCAAGAAGTTCCCTGCTCCGCTCAAGCGATGTCGTGCAGTCGTCATGCAGTACGATGCGCGGCGCATCAGCCGTGCCCATGCTCCAGAGCAGGGCCGATGCAATGTCCCGTGCGCTGCGCAAAGCTGCTGCCTCAGGGCGCAGGGAAAGGGGGTTGAGGCCTGCCCACGTATGTCCGGCATAGGGGTCCTGCTGTGTCAGCTGGTTGAGATAGGCGATGGTGGTCGCCTTCTTTTCGCCAGCAATGCCCCCGATGGTCGGCAGTCTGAGCGCTATGCCGCTGTCTCCGATACTATCCAATCGTTCAGGCAGGGCATAGGTCCCTTCTTCCTGCTGCGAGAGCGTGCCATCCAGTGCGATGCGCGCAGCATCCCTTCCATCAACCATGATAGTGTACCCTCCTTCAGCACCCCCTGCTTTCAGGTCGTCCATCCATTTCTGCCACCAGTCCTGGCAATAGCGATTCCCGGGACTGCCCTGGCGGACCGCACCGATGCAAGGAGCGCATTCCTCTGGCGCGATGGATGTCTGCTGGCAGTGCGTGAGCGCGCCATCCGGGATATCCCATCTGATGATGCCCCGGACAGGGGGGGTCACCCAGGCGTTGCCCGTGTGGATGATCTCGATAGGTCTGTTGCTGCCCGGCCCGTCGAGCGCGAGGGTGATATCCTGCTCTGCTGTTGGAGGATGGTGGGTCCTCTCGAGCAGGTCCAGCAGCTCGTTTCGGCTCAGATCCTTTGCCTGTGTATTGAGCATCCGGACATTGGACCCTCTGACCAGCCCTCCAGTGCCGATGCCCCACAGCTCATCCTCACCGCCACCTGTGGTCAGCAGGGCCCCCGAGGGGCCAGCAGGGCCGTGACGTGTCCGGCTGATGCTGGTCTTTGCCTCCTGCTTGCTCAGCGAGAACATAGTGCCGCCAAGCTCCAGTGTCGCCAGGTGCTGTATGTATGCTTCGGGATGGGTGATGCTCACTTTGAGCATGCGCCCCTGCGGGCCGGTCAGCTCGACCGTGGCATACGCGTACTCATCAAGCAGCGTGAGTGTCAGGTCGCGGACCGTTATCGTACCAAGCCCTTGCAGGGATACGCCCGTATAGGACCCGACGCGCATCATGGCTCCTGTGCCATCCAAGGAGCCAAAGCGCACCGTGACCTGTTGCTCGGGCTGCAACGTGAACTCGCCCAACATAAGGATGCTTCCTGCCTGCAGGATGATGCTGTCAGGTCCGACGATGCCGGTTCCGATAAGGGTCCCGAGGCCAAGGTCTGCGCCGTCAGGAGCAGGGGCCTCTATGCGCCAGCTGGTCTGTGCGTCAGTAGTCCCGCCATCCTGCCCTCCCATCTGTTCAGATACCGTGGCGCCAGTGAGCGCCGTCGCCCAGGTACCATGTGCGTTGAGCGTCGCGAGCGCGGAATCGGCAAGTCCATCGGCGAGAACGGGATGCGCGAGAGCGAGTGCTGCCAGCAGCGCGAGGAGCAGCACAGCTGCCTTGGCCGTTGGACAACCTCCTTCATTAGCTCCTGTCGCTTCCATGTGCGTGCCTTGATTGACACTGTGATGATGATGCATCATAGCTGCCCCGCGAAGATGAGCGGAGGCAGTGTACCGTCCTTCTCTGCGATGCTGTAGATGATGGTGTCCTGGTCATAGGGGATGAGCACACAATCAAGGTTCTGCTCCCTGCAGACCGTGTTGACATAGCTGAGACTGATGGAGTTGCCAGCGCTTATCTGCTTGCTCACTATCTTATCCGTCACTTCCATGACAGTGTGGAGGTTGCTGGGGATGCTGACCGGGCTTGGCTGCACCTCATGCACGCCGTCGCTGCAGCGCAGCCGCGCGCCGCTGATGGTGATGTCCAGCGAGCCGGGGAGTATCTGCGTCTCCACGCTCATCCTGCTCGTGTCCATGCCGCAGTCTGATACCGTCAGATCGCTGAGCCGTTTCTTGACCTGCGCGCTGATGCGTCGTGAGAGCTCTGAGGAAGTAGGCAATGTCGACTGCCCATGGCCAAAGAAGATGGGGATGTCATGCTCCTGCAGGATCTGCTCCTGCGGCAGGCCGTCCAGCAGCAGGTCGCTGATGGTGCGAAGCTCCTGCAGGTTGGCGCTTATCTCTGCTGACAATTCAAGCGCCTGGCCTTGCTCCGGTCCCTGCTGGATATACTGGTCCAGTTGCCCGGAGGTGACGCTGCTGCTGGTGTAGTTGCGAAGATAGAGCGTGGCGGAGAACACGATCATGAGCACGATGCCCGCCATCAGGAAGATGGTCACCTGCGCGCGCCTGCTCTTGCGCTTCCAGCGCGATGGCATGGTCTGCAGGCTCTGGAGCAGATGGCCGACGCTATGCCTGACTGGAGGGCTGATGGTGCTGCTCTGTGGCTCAGTGTCTATGCTCACGACTACCCCGGTGATTGTGGGTGCCAGGGCGGCTTATAAGGTTGGCGGTGCAGAGAAGAAGGATTGCTTACGGATGTTTGGTACTGTCATTGGTCAGTCTTCTCTTCAGCCCTTCATAGATGGCGACCATGGGTGATTTCTCAAGCCGGTAGCGTCCTCTGCTTATCTGTTTGAGGATCCCGAGCTTCACAAGCCTGCCGATGTAGGTGGAAGGGACGCCAAGTGAGCTTATCTCTGAACTTCTGAACATATCTTTGTCAAGCTTGATGAGTTGTAGGAAATACATAACATCCTTATCTGATGCTGTTGGAATCTCGTGGTCGAGCCAACTTTTGCCGATATCAACGGCTTTTTCAACCGATTGAATTACTTGACCCTTTGTTATGCTTGCATTGTCAAGATAGCTCGCGCTCGCTAGGCACTGGACGAGATAGGGATAACCAAAGGTGAGTTTCTGGATCTGCTCGATGGCGGAGTCTTCCCACGATGTTTTCTGAGATACTAATGGTTTGTTCAGTACTTCTTTAGTTTCATCAAGAGTGAACCTGCCTAGATTATAACTTGCGCCAGAGAAGATGCGCGCGATGGGTGAATATTCATCAACGAGTCTTTTTTCAAATTGTATGCCTCCTGAAGTAACCAGCAGGACGGGAGTCTGCGATACATTCTCGACAATGGTCTTTAACTCACCAATGGCTTCTGATGAGAGATAGTCAGCATCATCAAGGGCTACAAGGATAAACTCCGCATTGTGGATGTGCTTGACTGCTTTTTTCCAAAGCTGATATTGGCTATTATTGAGTTGTGGTCTGGTCAGGTCGATTTCAATAGATAATGCTTTGACTTTGGATATGTCTTCTCCTTTCTTTCTGAGCTTTTCAATGAGATTCTGCCGTTCGTGAATCTGTGCCTGTAATTCTTCTAAGAGCATGACATAGAGCTCTTCATTGCTGATGGTCCTGGAGAGTCTCCTGCAAAAGGATATGCCTCCTGGAAACTCTTCATTTGCGATATCTATGATTTTATGCAGAAGGGAGGTTTTTCCAACACCTCTATGTCCATAGACGAGAAGTCCTCCTGACTGATCCTGGACTATTGCCTTCCTGAGGCGTTCTCTGGCAGACGATAGCACGGAGTTTCTGCCTCCAAAGTAATCAGGCTTTGCAGGGGCCTGAGGGTCATATGGATTTGCCATGCGCATGGGATATATATCAATATTTATTAATGTTTTGTATAATTAATAAAAATAAATTAACGCTTGTATAACTTAAAAATATCAATGCCAACCTTTTTAAACAACTCCCTGTTTGCCAGCCCTATTGCCGAGAGCGCGAGGCGAGAAAGAGCGCGACAGGTGCGAAGGCTTTGGCCGATATCGCCGCCTGGCTGTGTGGTCGCATGGTGTATGCGATTTCAGCATCTCCTCGTTCTTGGCAATGTATGAGATACAGAATACTATCAAAGCGCAAGCAAATTGAAGCAAGACCCGCAAGGTCAGACAAGGTGAGAACATGACAGACGAGCAGATACTTGTGCCACAGGACCAGTACCTCAAGAGCGGTATCCACATCGGCACCAAGTTCAAGACCAAGTACATGGAGCCATTCATCTACAAGACGCGCCCGGACGGGCTGAGCGTGCTCAACCTGCAGAAGATAGACGAGCGCATCAAGCTGGCGGCCAACATGGTCTCCCAGTACGAGCCAAAGGACATCATGATCGTCTGCCGCCGCGAGAACGGCTGGAAGGCAGTGCGGAAATTCGCCGAGCTGACCGGCTGCAACTTCTACGCGGGCAGGTATCCACCAGGAACCCTTACGAATCCCGCGCTCAAGTATTTTCGCGAGATAAAGCTGCTGCTCGTGACCGACGCGTGGCCTGACCGCAACGCGGTGATGGACGCGTTCAAGGCGAGCATCCCGGTCATCGGGCTCTGCGACACCAACAACCAGTCCAACTACCTTGATCTGGTCGTGCCCTGCAACAACAAGGGCAAGAAGTCGTTGGGGCTCTTCTTTTGGATCCTGGCGCGCGAGTACATGACCCGCCGTGGCCTGGTGCAAGGAGAGTTCGACGTCAGCGTCGATGACTTCACGGAGCTCTGAACGAGCATCCAGACCAGAACATATGGCGGTTATTGCCGCTTTTTTCTATTTCTTTCCTCTGGTATATAGTTGTACAGCATAGTGCTTGCGTAGATATCAGAAATGACCAGAGACAATTACTGCCCTTTCGTCATGGCCGCCAGCAGCGCCTGCGCCGTATTGACGCCCTCTTCAAAATACGTGCGAACTGGGTCATTGTCGTTCTT
Organism: Candidatus Woesearchaeota archaeon CG1_02_57_44; assembly: GCA_001871415.1. Lineage (GTDB taxonomy): Archaea > Nanobdellota > Nanobdellia > Woesearchaeales > CG1-02-57-44 > CG1-02-57-44. Next base: position 12,073 of record MNWW01000010.1, read on the forward strand.
CTCGAGCACGTCGATGACGGGCATGCTGCCGTCCTTCGCGCGCTGCAGCTCGCGAAGCCTGCCAGCCATCGTCTCACCAAACACTTCCGTTTCGCTCAGGGCATATCGTTGCAGATACCCGAGTATCTGGTTCAGTACAGCAGCTGCCTGCCGCGTGTCCAGCTCCTCATGCTCGAGCAGCTTGGAGAATTCATTATATAGTTCGGTAGGAATGGACAATTTGGAGCGAAGCTGTTTGCCACCGCCGCGGCCTTTGCGATAGACCCTGCCGACCGCGGAGTTCAGGCCTTTGCATTTCTCTTCGAGCGACCGTGCCTGCACGCGTATCTGCTGCTCTTGCATGACCGGCACTTCCTTGATGACCTCTTTGACGACAGGAACCTCCTTGACGACCTCTTTGATGACAGGTACTTCCCTCACCACTTCCTTGATCTCAGGCACGCGCTTGATGACTTCCTTGGTCTTGACGCGCACCTCCGTGTGGTGCCCGGCACCAAGGTTGAGAAGCGCGACCAGCAGCAGACCCAGCAGGATATTGTCCACGATGAGTGCCGGGATGTTGGGCGTGATGCTCATGCTGCTGAATAATGGCGCGGTCAGCAGGAGCGTGAACGGCCAGAGGAGCGCGAAGATCCACGCCAATGGATATTGCTTGCCACGGAGCATCACCTGCGCGGTGATGAAGGTGAGCAACAGCGGATAGAACGCGGCGGCGATGGCGTGTAGTGGCTGGTCGACAAGATAGGAGACATACCCTAAGAGCACCAGCACCAGCAGGAAGATGGCAATGCTATAGAGCGCGACCAGCTTGTCCCACATACCCATGCCCTGTTGGATGGTATAGACATTTATAAGGGTTTAGCATGTCCAATGCATCTCATCCAGGCAGAATTGCCCTTCATTATTGCAAAGCACGGGGTTGAATACCCCGTCCTTCAGGACGTGCTTTGCAATTCAAAAATCCGCCTGCAATGACGAGGCGCGGTAATACCGCGGCCTTCAGGCCGCGGTTAGCGCCGAGTGGCGGATTTTTGTTATCTCTATAGTTACTGTCCAATAACATATTTAAAGCCCGCGGCACTTGTCGGCTGCATGGCCCGCTCAAGCGCGTGGTATCTTGCGCTGCTC
>MNWW01000001.1 GCA_001871415.1 Candidatus Woesearchaeota archaeon CG1_02_57_44
CAATTTCTTGTCGAGATTCGTCATGTATCCTCTTTAGAACCGAAAAGTATATAAGGATATCTATGGATATCCTGATTATGAGACAAATCCAAACACGAAAAGGCGATCTGACCATCAAAGAACACGTCAACGTGATTTACGAAAAACAAATCACACCATTTGGCAACTCAGCAAAACTTGACGCGCCAAAGAAATACATCGGCAAAAGAGCATACGTCATAATCGTTGACGATTAATTACGCAACACAGCAGTTTATTATCCAAATCCAATAATTCATAGGGTATTTCTTCATTAGGACAAACGATGTTAAAGATTTTCATGATTTCTCGCGTAGATAAATCTGGAAGGTGAGCCCGAAGGAGTTCAACGCCGGACTTGTCCTTTGAGAGTTCACTTATATTCTTAATCTCAATGCTTTTATGTACAATATTGATATCCATGAATAGCTTTACAATCTTTACTGGAATAATCTCATTTATAAGTGGAAATACCCTTTTTTGAGTTTCACTGAGTCTTCCACTGTTGGCCTTCACTTCTAAAAAAAATTCGTCTTGAGTAGAATATACAAAATAATCTGGTATACCAATAGCATAATCGGGAAAGAACCCTGAATTTGAAATATCGCATACTTGACAACACTTCATGTATCTTGATTCTTGATCTTTATCTCGTAATAATTCGAATCTAGGTTTCTTTGTCTTTAATAGATATTCTGAGGAGAGTACTGTGTATCCAGAGTGCTTGAGCATATACCTGACCAAGGATTCGCTGATTATCGAAGCAACAAATCCTTTTACACATGCTCTTCGTTGAGTATCGTCGAGTCTGATGGTCATTTTTCTCCCCACTGTACATGGGCGTCATCGCTGCCCCTTACGAGCATGGTCGCCGCGCCAGTCGGGGGACCTGGGTGCAGGAACCTTATTATTACTCCCTGTGTATCCTGTGTGCTTCAATGAGGGCTTGGTTCATCCGTCTAGTGCCCGAACAACTATTCACGAGGTCCCCTGTAAAAGGTTTAGGGAAATGGCAATAATCTACTTCCTTCTCTGTTTTCTGGATGATATACATCACCGAAGGCTTCATATCTGCATCGCTGCTGAAGAGTAGCGCGACATCATATTCGTCATTGAGTGCATCAACCAACATCGTTATAGCAAGTTGAACGTCCACACCTTTTTCTACACTTCTTTCAACGTTTCTAAGAAACACAACCCGTCCGCACTTTGGACAGTTTACATCTGTAGCAAGCTGCTTTTTACATACGCTGCATTGAACCCAGATGTCATTCAAATGGCGCTTGACCAGTTTGCCAGTATGCATAATAACATGGGAATCTCTTTGAAGTTGCGCAAAGAATTTTTGTTGGCTGCTAGCTACTTCTGGCTTTTCCATCCGGTCAACCGTGGCGCTAAAGAAGTGTATTTTGTTTAGTTCTTCTCCGTCCTCGAGCATGTCATTTATTAAATTGGAATAGTTAACACGCACTATTCCAAAATTTGCCTTGCAAAGATGGTAGAAATTACTGCCGTCTATGTATGCGGAAACGCGTTGAACCATTTTTGTTATGAAAAGGACCTTTCGTTGACGGCTAGGCCGGCAACGAAAGGGAGTTAATTATGCTAGAGGAGGGCATGTGGTATATAAAAACCTTGCCTCCGAGCAATCCAGTTCATTTATTAATCTTTTATACTGGATTCTATATTCGCGCACAACATTTAATCATTTTCCTTGTAGAGTCATTTTGCACTACATCCTTGTATTACAATCAAACTCGTTGGTAGAAACGTCCGATTTCGGGCTGGCCCTCCCGTCGACGACGTCAACCCTCGGGTTTGTAGGGGGTTTTTTCTCGGGCGGCTGAGCTTCTTACCCTGAGCCCTCGCCCTCGCGAGCCCGAGCATCGTCCTCTCCCTGATACAATCACGCTCGAAGTTGGCCATGGCCGCCAGCACGTTCGCCATCAGCCAGCCGGCGGCGGTGCTAAGGTCAATGCCCTCCTTTAGGCTGACCATGCTCACCCCCGCCGTCGCCTTCCACGCGCGCTCGCTCATGGCGAACACGCCAGTCAATTTCGTCATCACCCTCATCACATCCTACACCTCCAAAACGATTCAGAACGCGCGCGTGTCATCATCCGCGCCCGTCCTCATTCAGCACCCTCGCAAGACGTGGACGTGCGAGAATCGTCAACCTCGCCACGGCGACCGCGCCACCACAACAAGCGAGACAGGCTAGCGCTGTCCAGCAATGTGAAACAGTACTCGTCAGCCCCGGGGCGGGGCACGAAAAGGAACATGGCCAGCTTGCAGCGCTTCACTCGCGTGCGGCTTTTTATACGTTGTATTACGTCGCATCAGAAAGGAGTAGGAGTGCCCCGTACGGGATTCGAACCCGTGTCGCAGCCTCGAAAGGGCCGCATGATTGGCCGGACTACACCAACGGGGCGGTGTTGGTTGCGACGTCAGCCATAGACATCTGCCCTGCAAACATTTCCCGTCTCTTTTAAACCTTTTCTGTTCGGGGCCTGGATCTGAAGGTTCTGCTTCAGGTGGAGGTTGTTGGGAACTGCATTATGAGCCCCCTTTTGGACTCACAAAACCCTATACTGATTCCCACATGCCATTATTTTCCTCGTCGACAAAGCAGAAACGCTTAAATAGCCAACAGCTACTCTCACGCATGGTGGGTTCGTTCAGCAAGCAGGGCAGCAGGGGCCCAAATCCCTCTCCCTGAATGCTTTTTTTCCGCTTCCTTGGCTTTGTATGTCTGCCGCTATCATCTGTGGCATTGCTCCTTTCCTTGCAAAACTTTAAAAGCAACCCCTTTGTTTTGCTCTGCTATGGGACGCATCAAGACCGTGCTCGTCAAGCGTGTCAGTCGCGAGCTCGTTGACAACTATGAAGACCGCCTCTGCACTGATTATGCCACAAACAAGCAGTCCATCAAGAGTCTCGCTCATATCCCCAGCAAGAAGATAGAGAATGTCGTCGCGGGATATGTGACAAGACTCATGAGGGCGCGCAAGGCAGCGTAGCAGAATGCAAGGCAATCTCTTTGTCGGCACCAAGCCTGTCATGAACTATGTGACCGGGCTGGTCATGCAATTGACGACCAAGGGCGCGACTACCGTGACTGTCAAGGCACGCGGCAAGTTCATCAGCAAGGCTGTGGACATCGCAGAGGTCGCGACCAAGCGATTCCTGCAGGGCCAGGCGAAGATTTCTGATATAACAACCAACTCTGAATCCTTCAAGAACGCTGATGGAAAAGACGTGACCGTGAGTACCATCACAATCACGGTCAGCAAGATATGATGAGCCAGATGCGCCAGTGTGGTGTCCAGCCGACGTGTGTCTCTGCGGTCTTCCAGGATTGTCCATCTTCGTCTGCCATGTGTCGTATCATGTGCTCACCTCGGATGATCTGTTCTTGTGTCGACCTATCTTGCGACCAGTCCGACGTACGGGCAGTCTGCCTCATAGCCCCGCCAATAAGCGTCTCCCATCGCGTCCCTGCCGGCCTGCGTGACGCGTAGTGTCTGCCATTCCAGCGAGTGAAATCCTGCCCTCGCTGCCGCCTGCTCATAGTCTGCACGGGAGAAGTCCGTGAAGCGCGCGGAGGTCAGCACCTGTTGGTTGTCGTCGAGGAAATCGACGCGCACTAGGTTTCCCTCGCGCTCGAACACTCTGTTGTACGCGGCGTGTCCAATCCTGCCGTAGTCGGGGTCGCAGATGACGCCGACGAGCGCGCCGCCTTCGCGTAGGAGCCCAAGCGTCGAAGAAAAGAATCGCGTCAGCTCATCCGTGTCTGCCGCGTACATCAGCACCAGCGCCGCGACCGCGCTGTCGAAGTGTCCGGTGACGCCCGCGCTTGACAGCACAGCTTCTATCGTGCCGGGTGTTGCTATATGATAGCTGATGCCCAGGGGCGCTGTCGCCTCAGCGTCGAGCGCGAGCGAGATCTGTTCCGCGCTATTATCGTAGCCGACGACCGATGCGCCCAGCTGCGTCAGTATGCGCGTCAGTGTTCCTGGTCCGCAGCCGACATCCAGGAAGCGCCTGCCTGAGAAGTTGTCTCTGGCATCGTGGTCACAGGATGACTTCAGCAGACTGATGGCTGAGGGGTACTGCACGTGCTGTTTCTGGGGGTCCATGGCAGCGACAGAGGCATAATCATGACTGATGGCGTCATATTGCGGGGCATGGGCGTCGTGATCGCAGAACCGTTCTGATGACGCTGCCCTTCTCTGAAGTCTATGCTCGTCCATGGTCGTCACCTCGCTCAGAATGTGGCCGTGAAACGCCCTCCGACATAGTCGGTGTGAAGGTCGTCGGCCTGTCCGCTCAACCGGGCCTCAATGCCTGCGCGAAGGTGCGTAGCGACCTTCACGTCGATGCCCGGGCGTATCATGACGCTGCCTGTTGACAGATTTGCTTTCCAGAGCACATCCGCGAACACACCCGGGGTATCCAGGATGCCATACCCATCGAGCATGCCGTCGGGCATGAGGTAGCGTGTGTCTATCTTGCCATACGCGCCATGCCAAGGATGCCCGCTCACGCGCAGCGACGGGCCATAGGAGAGATGCCCGCGGCCTCCGGAGCGATAGGTCTCCTGCACCGCGCCTCCGAGCGACACTGCTCCTCGCCGCACCGGGAAGTATTGCCCTCTCGCCATCAGTAACCAGTGATTGTCCTGATGCTCTGCGAGCAGGTAGCCGTCCATGTGCAGCATGGGCGCTTTGATCACAGCTTCGCTGCGGGAGACAATATCGCCTGCAGCAACCTCTGTCTGGATGCCGCTCACCAACACCTCAGGGACATTGGCCTGCGAGCCGCCCACCGCGAGCAGGCAGCCGGCCGCAAGCATCAGGTTCCTCGTCATGTTGCGCATGCTCTTCACCTCGTATGGTCAACCATCAATGTTGTTACAATTTAGTAGTAGTCATTACGTATATCAATGCTTATTCTCCAAAATAGGAGAATAAGCGAAAGCATTATAAGTGCCCATCCATCATCCCTTGGTATGGATACCTCCATACTCGAGGACATCGGTCTCACCAATGCCGAGATCAAGGTCTATCTCGCACTACTCGAGCTTGGCGAGTCCACAGCAGGCCCTATCCTGGAGAAGAGCGGGCTGCAGAACTCGGTCGTGCACATGACCCTGCGCAAGCTGGCCGAGAAAGGATTTATCTCCTTTATAAAGCGCGGTCGTGTCAAGGTCTATACGCCATCGGATCCTAAGCACGTGCTCAGTTTCATTGACGAGAAACGAAAGCGCTATGAGCAGCTGCTGCCAGAGCTGCTCTTGCGGCAGAAGAAAGTGGAACCACAGGAGGCCGAGGTCTTCGAGGGATTCAGGGGACTCAAGAACATGTTGCACAGGATGATAGAGGACGCGCAGCATGGAGACGAATTCCTCTTCTTCTCGTTTTACACAAAGAACCCTGACGACTTTGACAATGTCTATAATTATTACCGCGAATTCGAGGCAGAACGGCTGAGGCGTGGCATACATACGCGCGGCATCGCGCCAAAGAGCATTCGCGGCAAGCTTGCGAACAGGCCGACCATCAATCTCAGATATGCGTCATTTCCCGTCCTCGTCAACATCTCCGTCTTCCGCAATAAGGTCATCTTCACGCCTTGGGAAGACCGGCAAGTGTCCTTTCTTGTCCATTCCCGGCAGCTCGCTGACTCTTTTCGGCAATACTTTGAGATGATGTGGGAGCAATGCGCTCCATAAGGACAGCTGCATCAGAGGTCAAGATGCTGAGCATAGATGATACTTGCCCTCAGAGCAGAAAATGACTATCACTTTGTCCCCGTCAAGCCCTGCCTCGAGCGTCTTACGCTCTTTCCAGTAGTCGCCTGGCGCGATGGCATACCGTATCAGCACAGAGCCGGCGCCTGCCTTGCGCAAGGCCGCGCTCAACCCGTCGCGGTCAGTGGATGCGACGACCTTGTATGTCGTGAACACCGGCGCAGGCAACGGCGCATCAGACCAGAGCAACGTCCTCTTGTCGATCTCGGCGCGGGCTATTCCCGCGTGGCTTCCAGCTGCGGCGACAGCCACACTGATGAGTCCGGCCCTCACCACTGCAGGGTCTACTTCGCACAGGTGCGTGCGGGCATCCTGCCGCTTCCCCATGCTCGAGAACGACGAAGGCTTTCCGGCGATTCGATGTCCTGATGGCAGCAGCACGGCTGATGCGGCATCTTCTGCCAATGCTCCTGTATAGACAGTCAGCCGACTGAGCTTGCCATCCAAGGACAGGTACTCGCGCTCGCCGGCGATGGGCATATCGCGTACTTGGGGTGGCAGCTCGACAGCGAGATTCGGGCACGCCGCCGCGAGCGCTAGGACATTCGGGCTGGTGCGCGAGGCATCGCGCGTCTCTTCAGATGCGGCCCGCTCAGGATCGCAGAACACGGTATCGACCTTGGTCTTCTGCGCCAGGGCATAGCCGTCACCAGTGTGGAATTCGATGTTCGCGAGCACCGCGCTGTCACCTGCCATCCTGGCAGCCGTCTTGGCATTCTCCTTCGCATACGCGACCTTCCTGGCATCAAGGTCATTGGCGATGACCCGCTTGCAGGTGGCAGCGAAGGCTATCGACTGCATGCCGATGCCGCACGCGCAATCGAGCACGTGTCTGCCCGCGAGCCGCTGCGCCCGCCAGGCAGCTACCGACTGGTGCGTCGCGAACCGGTAATCTTCCTCCGTGAAGAGGAATCCTTCAGGCAGTTTGCCCTCGCGGGTGTTGCGGATGCGAGCCCTCGCGATGCTCAGCAATTCTTGCCGCGCACCTGCATACTTCTTTGGGACTGCGCGAAGCACAGCGGCATGCACGCCTGCGCGCATGGCGGTGACGATGTTCTCCAGTATCTTCTCGCGCTCGGGAAACGCGATGTCTGTTGCGCCCATGCTGCGCACGAACCCGTCGATGCTTATTAACTATTCCCCTGGGCGGACTCTGTGCGGCGGGTCATATCAACAACCATTCTGCCAGTATGCCTCGCACTAGCCACTGGCCAGTACGCCGTGGCCCATATAAGCTGCGCCACCAACAGCAATGCTGGTGATATGATGCAGGAAACTATACAGAAGCCACGGGAGCTCTTGGCCAAGAAATCTTTTTTCGGCCGCGGCAACTGCCTGAAGGTCATGTTCAACAGCGCCGGCGAGTTTTACCTTCACCTTGGCAAGGAATCCAAGCAAGGTTGGCAGTGGAGCAAGCTCAAGCTCAGCGACATGGAGCTCGGCGACATCCTGCTGGTCATCAAGGGTGTGAAGGAGAGCACGTCTTTTTTTCACAAATTCAACAATTCCAGCCAGCAGCTCTGGGTGAACCGCAAGGACGCGCTGTTCTTCAAGGCAGGTGACGTGAACAAGCAGCTGAGTTTCGCAGAAGCAGAGGTGCTGCGTGTCATCATCGAGGGTTTCCTGTTGGTGTCAGCGAAACTGGAGGCAAGACCGCAATGAATCGTGCAATGAGTCCGCTATCCGCGTTCCCTATAGATCATTGCTGGCCGCATCTGCGCCATGACAAACAGGGGCAGGAAGCCGCGGCGTGATGCGTATGGATGCATGGCAGGTAGCGACGGTCGTGAGCTTCCTGTTCGTCCTGCTGCTGCTCTACCTGCTCCATCGCGTGACTCGTTCCTATCACCGACTCCTCAAGGCGAAACGAAGCGATGCCGTCCGTCATGGCCTGGCCTTTGAGCAGCTTTTCCCCTTTGCTGCTCATTACCCCTTTGACCCGACGCACTTCCGCTTTCTTGGCAAGCCAGTGGACGGCATCAGCTTTGAGGAAGATGAACTCGTATTTATCGAGTTCAAGACCGGAACCTCAAGATTATCAGCAGTGCAGCGGCATGTCAGGGATCTGATAAAAGAAAAAAAGGTCTCCTGGCGGGAGATCAGAGCATCGTGAGCCAGGCCATCAGCAGGAAGAACGCTTCTACTGTGAACAGGATATAGTACAGCAAGGGTGGCAGGGGTATCTTGAACGGGATGCTGCCATGCTCGCCCAGAACTGCGACGATGCCCAAAGCGAGGAACACGAGCCCTGCGATGATGGTCGGGTGTTTATGCACATGATCCTCCATGATACCGTCCACGAGGATGATGAACCCTGCAGCCGCGATGACATAGACGCCGATGCTGGTCGCGACACTGGTCATCCATGCCGGGACGCTCTTGAGAACGCCGAATTGGCCTAGCAAGGGTATTCCACCGAATGCCAGGAGCAGTATGCCAAGGAATCCTGAAAACATGTTTTTTGGTTCTGTGAGATGCTGCATAGTATCACCTCTCTGATGAGCATTGCTGCCCTGAGAGTATTTAAAGGTTTCTGTGCGCAAGGGGAGAGCGCTAAACCCTTGGCGCGCAGGCGTCACCATACCTTTATAACCCTCCCCGGGTTTTTCCTGGTGTATGGCAATGGTCTCGCGCGCCGATGATCCAATCCCCCCGTCCGACCCTGTTCCTGAGCGCTCAGTCGAGCAGCTGCTGGATTTCGGCATCGTGGTCATTGACAAGCCCTCAGGGCCCACGAGCCATCAGGTGAGCGCGTATGTGCAGCAGATCCTGCATATCAGGAAGTCTGGTCATTCCGGCACCCTTGACCCGCAGGTGACCGGGGTCTTGCCGGTGGCGCTCGGACGCGCCACTAGGACGCTGGGCTGTCTGCTGTCTGCGGGCAAAGAATATGTCGCGCTCATGCATCTGCACGCGCCAGTGAAAGAATCCAGTGTCAAGAAGGTCTTTCACACGTTCACCGGGACCATCACCCAATTACCGCCGGTCCGAAGCAGTGTCAAGCGTCAGTCCCGTCAGCGTAAGGTATACGCGATGGAGATCCTGGAGTTTCATGGTCAGGACGTGCTCTTCCGGGCTGATGTGCAGGCAGGAACGTACATCCGCAAGCTTATCCATGACATGGGCCAGCGCCTTGGTTGCGGCGCTCATATGGCTGAGCTGCGCCGCACGCGCGCAGGACCTTTCTTTGAGCGCCAGGCTATTCCTCTCCATGACTTGGCTGACGCCTTCTATTATTGGAAGCAGGGCAATGACAAGGCCATCCGCAGGTTCATCCTGCCGGGCGAAGACTGCGTCAGCCAGCTGCCAAAGCTCTGGGTGCATGACGGCGCGGTGGACGCGGTCTGCCATGGATCGCCCCTGGCCATGCCTGGCATCGAGCGCTTTGAGGATACCATCATGGCAGGTGACACCATCGCGCTGATGAGTCTGAAGGGTGAGCTGATAGGCCTCGCGCGAGCAGAGCAGGACGCGAGCCACTTCAAGGAGGAGCATGGCATCGCGGCAAAGTCGAGCGCAGTGCTCATGCCTGTTGGGACCTATGAGCGCTGCGTGCCTAAGGTCAAGGCTGCGGCTCCTGAGAAATAGCTTACCGCTGATGATGGCCTCGACAGTGAATAGTCGGCACAACCGATAGAAGATGGGCAGCCCTAGTAGTCATTACCTACGCCACGCGCCATGCGGCGTACTTCTATCATGGCGAATCTGCAGAACAGCTCAAGCTCTGTCTTGGATAGGCAGATCTGACGGGCTCCCTTGAGGATATCACTGAGCATGACCATCCTATTGCCGTACTCGTACGCGCCTTCCATCCGGTAGGATGCCATGATATCCGTGACCTCATCCCTGATATGCGCCGCGTTCTCGCTGAGCATGGAGAAGATGTCCGTGATGAGCGTGTTGATGTCGTCTTCAGACACATCCATGCAGAGCTCCTGGAAGACCAGGTTCTCCTGGTGCGGGAGTTCATTGCCTTCTATCCTGCTCTGATACGTCGGAGAGAGAGTATGCGCGATGCGTCCAAGCTCCCTGGCGACATAGGTCATATTGGTCGGAGTGATCTTGCAGGCGAGCGCCTGCATGCGTAATCCCAGATTGCCTGGGGGTATTTCTGCGTAACGTGGTTGCTGCTCCACGCTTCTCATTCCGGCGTTTGCCGGTTAATAAAGTTTTTTGTTTTGCCGCCAGACCGTGCATGATGTGTCACAAGAGCATGTGAGTGAAGGGCCTGCGGAGTGTATAATTGGATTTCGTTCTTCGTGCCCGTCCATTCCTGTATGATGATCTGTCATCAGGTGTCAGACCTTGTCGAACTCAGCGAATCCTGGGTCGATGATGCGCTCGCAGTTGCCAAGCGCGTCCAGCGCCTGCATGTCCGTCTCATCCAATGCGATCTGCGATGCTTCGAGATTCTCCTTCATGTGTCCCATGCTGCTGGCCTTGGGCAAGGGTACGCTGCCGTGGTGCATCAGCCAGGCAAGGCAGACCTGCGCAGGGCTGCAGCCTCGGCGCTGCGCTATCTTCCTGATGGTAGGGTCCGGGAGTATCGTGGCGCGTCCGAGCGGGCTGTAGGCAGTGACGGCAATGCCCTGCTCCTTGCAGAAGTCGACGAGCTCCTTTTGCCAGAGGCCGACATGCAGCTCCACCTGGTTGCAGCACAGGGGCAAGCTGTCATCGCATTGCTGCAATGCCTCGCGCAGGTGTGCTATGGTGAAATTGCTCACCCCGAAGGCGCGTATCTTGTCAGATGACCGCAACGATTTCATGGCGCGCAAGGTCTCTGCCAGAGGAACGCTCATGTCCGGCCAGTGTATCAGATACAGGTCGAGATAGTTGGTGCCGAGACGTTGGAGGCTCGCGGAGCACGCAGCGAGCACGCTTTTTTCACGCAGATTGCCATGGAACACTTTGGAGGTGAGAAATAGCTGCTCGCGAGGGAAGTCCTGTATGCCCTGCCCGACCGCCTTCTCATTCTCATAGACCTCTGCGGTGTCGATGTGACGATAACCGACCTGGAGGGCCTCCTTGACCGCCCGGGTACATTGCTGCCCGCGTAATTGCCAGGTGCCAAAGCCGGGAGACGGCATGAGGGCCTTGTTGCTGAGCCGGGCTTGTTTGATATGTTGCATGAGTGTCGCCTCCTGCAGTCGAGCAAAGAGGGCATACCTTATTAATGTACGTTCGACCGAACGGTTCATGGCAGAATCTGTTGTGGCGCGATATGGGGGTGCCTGGGGGAATCATATCACAATCCTTAATAATATCTGCAGCCTACAGCCAGAAAATGGACCTGTTGCTTCGACACCTGCTTCTGGGCACCCGTGGTGGCGAGACGCGCTTGCGCCTGCTCAAGGAAGCGGTGGCGGAGCCAAAGAACGCGCACCAGTTGGCGAAAGCGCTGGGCGTTGATTATAAGACCGTGCGTCATCATCTGGATGTGCTGCAGAAGAATGGTCTCATGGTGATGGTGGGCGAGGGCTACGGTGCCGGGTATGTGCTCTCCCCGGGCAAGGCCGCTGACTTTGGCGCGATTTGGGATGAATTTGGGAAAAGGTAGTTAAGTAGACCAAACTCTGGTCTTCGCATGGAACCCCTCATGCGATGGTCGACGGTGTTGACCGGTATCTCGACGTTGGTGCTGTTTGCGCTGATGACGATCTACGCGCGAAGCTATCGCGCGATGAGATCCAAGTATACGCTGGGGCTGTTGCTCTTTGTCGGGCTCTTCGTTGTGCAGAACATCATCTCCCTGTACTTTTATTTCACTATGATGGACTTCTATGTGGCGCAGGTGCTCTTGCATGTGTTCCTGTTCAACCTGCTCGAGGCGATAGCGCTCATCGTCCTCCTGTTGATAACCTGGGGGTGAATGATGATGCGACGAAACACACAAGACAATCGCGATGAACAGCAAAGCAGACCTGCTGCAGACAGCAGCAGCGTACGACGCCAGCGTGGCGCTGCTACTATTGGTCATGGCAGCGGTGTGACCACGTTCTTGGCGCTATTGCTGCTCTCGGTGCTGGCGCTGGCCGCCTGCGCACCTGCTGTCAGGAATGCGGATACGGGTATGATGGATGACGCGGGCAGTGCGATGATCGATGACGCTGCTGGCGGGGGCATGATGGATGATAGCACTGCGGACGCGATGATGGATGATACCGCTGCAGGCGCGATGATAGGCGACGACGCGATGATGATCTCATATGAAGGCACCATTCTTGCCGGCACCACCTCGCCATACCTGACATTCACAGAGCAAGACTACAATGCGGCGATAGCGGATGGCAAGACCGTGCTGCTCAATTTCTACGCGAACTGGTGTCCTACGTGCAAAGCGGAGGAGCATGACGCCTTCGCGGCATTCGACGCTCTTGACGATCCAAAGGCCATAGGCTTTCGTGTCAACTACAAGGATGGCGATACCGACGCTGCTGAAGAGGCACTGGCAAAGGCGTTCGGTATCACCTACCAGCACACCAAAGTCGTCCTGAAGGACGGAGCGCTCGTCATCAAGAGCCCGGAGACCTGGGATGCGGCCCGCTACGTGAAAGAGCTAGTGTAATCCCTATGGCAAACCCCACCATTCCCATAGCATTCCTGGCCGGTCTCATCAGCTTCGTGAGCCCATGCATCCTGCCTATCATCCCGGGATTCCTCGCCTATCTCTCCGGGACCAGCGTGAATGACAGAAGCCCGCAGGCAAGAGTCCACACCTTCCTCAATAGCGTCGCTTTTGTGCTGGGGTTCTCCAGCATCTTCGCCATGGTGGGTGTGCTGCTCAACCGCGCTCTCGGTGCGACCGCCTACGCCCTTCAGGTGTGGCTGTCGCGATTGGGCGGTCTGGTCATCATCTTCTTCGCCTTGAGCATCATGGGGGTCATCAGGATACCATGGCTGCAGGCAGAGCATAAGCTGCGCGTGAAGCACCGCTTCAGGTTCGACTATGTCACGAGTTTCGTGTTCGGCGCGGCATTCGCCGTGGGCTGGTCGCCTTGCGTGGGAGCAGTGCTGGGCACTATATTGGCGCTGGCATTGACGCAGCCGGCAAGCTCCTTCGTGCTGCTCATGTCCTACGCGCTCGGTCTGGGCATCCCGTTCCTGCTGGTGGGGCTCTTCACGCAGGAGGCAGCGGCGTTGATCAGGCGCAGCGGCAAGTTGCTCAAGTACTTCAACCTCGTGGTTGGCATGCTGTTGCT
>MNWW01000060.1 GCA_001871415.1 Candidatus Woesearchaeota archaeon CG1_02_57_44
CGAGAGGTAAGGGCGCGATGGTCCTGTCACCAGAGACGCAAGCGGAATTTCAGCGCCTTGTCGAAGGACACCGTCGTCTGCTTGAGGCGATAGGGAAGCTGTAGTGTTATTGCAAAGCACGGGGTTGAATACCCCGTCCTTCAGGACGTGCTTTGCAATTCAAAAATCCGCCTGCAATGACGAGGCGCGGTAATACCGCGGCCTTCAGGCCGCGGTTAGCGCCGAGTGGTGGATTTTTGTTATTCGAAGCGCTTGCGTCAACGCGGGTTCGAGCAGCACCCAAAGGTAACGTCCGTGGCGAAGGATAGGAAGTCGGTTGAGATTGAGTTGTCCTGATGCCAGGAGTCATGAAATACTGCGTCTTATCGTTTGAATAGTGTGAATATAAAGAAAAGGTGTGAACAGCTTTCTGCGGTTCCCGCGTAAAACGCAGTACAGTGCAAAACGTTGGCCTGCTTGACTTCCGAGTTCGAAATGGGATCGGGTAGGACCAGGCCGCTATGGCCGTTCACAGAGCCGAGAAACAGGGGTTGGCTTATAAAGCTTGCGGTCAGCGTCAAGGGCAGGAACGCATGAGCCAGACGCCCCAGACAAGTATCTCCCGACAGCCGCGAGCTCCTTCGTGACCTCACCGATGCGGGCAGCCGGGCCAGCAGCAGGGCCGACGCTTGCCCTTGAGCAGGTCCTCGTGCAGCCTCTTGATATGCTTCTGCCGTGTCTCCGGCTTCTTGACAGAGATGGTCCAGCAGATCCACTCATTGCGGGCCAGGGGCGTAAGGTCGTTCCAGGCGTCGCGCAGTGCTGCTGAGGCGCTCAGTGCCTTGCGCAGGTCTGCGGGGATGTCATGCGCTACGCCTGTGGCGAGCGTCGGTGCTGGCATGCTGGTCATGGGGGGTCTGGGCTTTTTTATAGGTTCCCCTTGATTGATAGACAATGGACAGCCGTGTGCTGATGGTGCGCGCACTATATCACCGCGTAGACCTTGCAGATCTCCTTCATCTTCTGCCGCTTCTCGTCATCGCCAAGCGTCCTGCCCCGTGACCAGGGCTGGTTGCCATAGTAGCGGTCCCAGAGCGCGGGCGCGAGCGCATCAAAGCGTGCCAGGCATTCATCGTTCCAGGGGCGCGCCTCGCGCGAGAACGCGCCAAGCTCGACGCTCAGCCCCGGCATCTTGCGCGCAGCATGCCCGCGCGTCAGGAACTCATCCAGGATGTCCCCGGCGGTGCCGTCATACGCGATGCGCCATGCGCGGGGCATCTTGCCGACATTGGTGATGTACGCGACGAGCACGGACTGTCCTTGGACCAGCGGCGGCTGCTCCATCAGGTAGTCGACGATACTCCCGCGCTCCGGCGCTCCTTCAGTGATGCCGACGATGTCTGGCATGAGGGGAGATGAATGCGCATGGAAATAATAATATTGTCTTTGGACAAGGGTGGCGCTCTGATAATCCAGCGCAACAATGGCAGCGATGGCAATAATATCATGGCAATAATAGTATGGTCCTTGGACGTGAGGATTACTCTTGGACCATTTCACTTATATACCCCTTCGCGTTCCAGCAGGTCCATGGGTGAGCCACTGCATGCCGAAGCTGAGGGTGCTGCTGATGCGCAGGCGCGAGTCGATGCCGCTATCAAGGCAGCGAGAGCGGGCATCCCTGTCATCATCCTCGACCATCGCGAGCTGGAAGGCGATTTCGTCATCCCGGCGCAGCACGCGACGCCGCAGGTCATCAATTTCATGCTGCAGCACGGCCGTGGCGTGCTCTGTGCGGCCATGATGCCGGAGCGCGCGCAGGAGATAGGCATCAGGCCTCCAGCAGAGCTCGGCTCTACCGAATGCCCGTTCAGCGACAGCATCGACCTGAAAGAAGGCACGACCACTGGCGTCTCGGCGGACGACCGCAGCAAGACGATACGGGCAGTGGCCGAAAGCCGGATAGCGCGCCCAGACCTTCGCGTCCCTGGTCACGTGCGCACGCTCGTCGCGCGCCCAGGTCTACTCAAAGAGCGTCAAGGTCATACAGAATCTTCTATCGCGCTGTGCAAGGCAGCAGGGTGCTATCCTGCCGCTGCCATCATCGAGATACTCAATCCGGACGGCACGATGATGCGAGAGCAAGACCTCGAGAAGTTCGCAAAGGAGCTCAACCTGCCGCTGGTGCGGGTGGATGAATTGATGGCATATGTGTCCTGATGGGATGCGTGCGATGTCTCTTATTGATGGCATAGGTGCACTGATGGAATGTATGCGGTGTCTCTTGTCGTCCGTCTTTGGACCTGACGTGTGTGGTGCTCAGCAGGAAGAGATGCCGGCCTCCGTGTGTTGTGAGTTCTGCTGGCCTTGCCAGCACTACTCCAGAGCTCGTCATCAGCCGGCAGGAGAGCGTAAGCGCTCGTCGCCTATAATCCTTGCGGTGGCGTGGGGCGAATGTAGTGTTGGATGAGGAAGGAACGGGCGCGATTCTCTTGCGTTCCTCATGCTTTTTTCGCATACCCTGCCGCGTCATCTGCCGTATGCACGTGACACTCCTTCTCGCTTGAGAGATATCCCTTGAGCAGCCTTTGTCCTGCCAGGGTCGGGAACACGTCCTTCTCCAGCGAGCTTCCCGGTACCGAGAGCATCGAGTCCTCGCACGCGAAGATGGGCGAGAACACGATGTACTGCTGGCTCTGCCGTGGTTTCTGCATGAATTCGAGTATCGTGCTGCCCTCTATCTTGGCAGTGCCCTTGGTGCTCGGCGCGAGCGACGTGGTGAGCAGCAGCGTCGCCTCCTTGCGATCGCGCATATGCTCTTTCCAGAGCTCATTGATGTGCACGTTCGAGAACATCAGGTCGCCGTACACGACAAGAAACGCGCCCTTGACCTGCCCCCTGACCAACCGAAGAGAATCCGCCGTGCCATGACAATTGCGCTCTTCGACATACACGACCGATACCCCCAGGTCCCTGCCGTCCTTGAGGATAGAGAACATCGCTGTCAATACAGGACCGCGCGCGACGACGATTATCTTGCTGAATCCTTCGCTGCGCAGCTTCTCTACGGCGTGCACGCACACGGGCTTGCCAGAGACGAGCGCTGTCGCCCGGTATGCCTCGCCGATCCGTATCTTCTCGACCGGGCCGCCTGACAGCAGCACCGCGGTCTTCGACTCACCAAGTGATGCTCTGACCAGATGCTCGATGGCTTGGCTTCTGTTGCGTACCGTCACGTTGTCTATGATGCCATCGACCTCACGCAGCAGCGCGCTGTCGACCGTGATGCTTATCTTCTGGCGTGGCATAGGGTTCTCCGGTTGCTCTTGATCATGTCTCGACCAGTATTCTCCTCTGACAGGTATTCTCCTATGGTAGGAAAAAGTAGGATATTGGTAAGATATTTATAGGTTTTGTTGTTGCAGGACCATCATGAACGTCAGCGTCTCCGGAACTGGGTATGTCGGCCTCATCCAGGGGGTCGGCCTCGCGAAGAAAGGTCACAGCGTCACCTGCGTGGATATCGACCGCGCCAAGGTCGAGTCCATCAACGCGGGGGTCCCTCCCATCTATGAGGACGGCCTCAAAGAGCTATTGGCTGAAGTAAGAAAGAATGGTTTCAAGGCGACGGACGACATCCGTCAGGCAGTCCTCAATTCGGACATCACCTTCGTCTGCGTGGGCACGCCCAGCAGCCGTCACGGTGAGATAAAGCTGCATCAGGTGCGCCAGGTGGCGAGGGAGATAGGCGAGGTCCTCAGGGAGAAGGATTATCACGTCGTGGTCATCAAGTCCACGGTCGTGCCAGGGACGACCGAAGGCATGATAGAGCTGCTCGAGGAGCACAGCGGCAAGTCCTATCCAAAGGATTTCGGCGTGGCCATGAATCCGGAGTTCCTGCGTGAAGGCTCCGCGCTCGATGATTTCTTCAGCCCGGACCGCGTGGTCATCGGCAGCACGGACAAGCGCACGCGCGACCTTATCCGCAAGCTCTATGAGGGATTCGACTGTGAGGTCGTGGAGACGAATTTTCGCGAGGCGGAGATGATTAAGTACGCGAGCAACGCGTTGCTGGCGACCAAGCTGAGCTTCATCAACGAGGTGGGCAATGTCTGCAAGCGCATGGGCATCGACACGAACGTCGTCGCCAAGGGCGTGGGTCTGGACCATCGCATCGGTCCGAAGTTCCTGCGCGCGGGCCTGGGCTTTGGCGGCTCCTGCTTTCCCAAGGATGTCTCGGCCCTCATGCACAAGGCGACCGAGTCGGGCTACTACCCGCGCGTGCTGCGCGCCGTGCTCGATGTCAATCGCGACCAGCCAGGCAAGCTCCTCTACTTGCTGGACAACAAGCTGGGTTCCTTGTCAGGAAAGCGCATAGCCATCCTCGGGCTCACCTTCAAGGAGAACACGGACGACGTGCGCGAGAGTCCCAGTCTCACGATCATCAAGGACCTGCTCATGGAGCACGCGGATCTCGTCCTGTTCGACCCGATGGGCATGCCCGCGGTCATGCAGCTCTTCCCGCAGCTGCAGTACGCGCAGAGCGCGCAGCACGCGGTGCACGGCGCGGATGCGGTGCTGCTGCTGACCGAATGGCCTCAGTTTCAGGACGTGGACTACGGCGACGTGTATGTCCTGGATGGGAAGAACGTGTTCAATACGAAGGACAGGCGCCCGAAAAACTATGAGGGTATCTGCTGGTAGGAAGGGGCAACGATGACAGTGAAAGCGAGGGAGCACCATGAAACCGATTCTAGGATTGAAGAGAGAACCGAAGGCCGATAACATCGCGGCTGATACGGTGGCCGATGCTGTTGTTGAAGGTGGCGGGCAGGAAACGCCAGAGCAGGGGGCGACGAAGGCACTGCCGCGCGATGAGACGCAGGCACCGGAGATACGTTCCGTGCGTCCCATACGCAAGGCGGTCATCACCGCAGGCGGCCTGGGCGCGGAGTTTCTGCCGGCGACCAAGGCACAGCCCAAGGAGATGCTGCCCATCATCAATACGCCCGTCATACAGCTCGTGGTAGAAGAAGCCGTCGAGGCAGGCATAACCGATATCATCATCATCATCGGCAAGGGCAAGCGTGCCATCGAGGACCACTTCGATCGCTCCTTCGAGCTGGAATACGAGCTCAAGCGCCGAGGCATGGTCGAGATGCTCCATCAGGTCAATCGCCTGCATCAGCTCGCTGACATCCATTTCATCCGCCAGAACGACGCCGCTGGCTTGGGCGCCGCCATCCTGCGCGCACGCGACCACTGTGGCGATGAGCCG
>MNWW01000067.1:0-52198 GCA_001871415.1 Candidatus Woesearchaeota archaeon CG1_02_57_44
AGCATCAACGCGAAGAATGAAATATGATGCGCCGGCCGGGCAGTCAAAAACCTTCTATGGGTTTTTGGGCCCGTCCGGCAGCAACCGCTATCATAACAGCATCAACGCGAAGAATGAAATATGATGCGCCGGCCGGGATTCGAACCCGGATATACGGCTTGGAAGGCCGCAGTCATAGCCATTAGACCACCAGCGCGCTAATGCTGGCAGGTACTGGCGAGGTTAAAAATGTTTTGGCCGTGGTGACTGGGCGACCATCGTCTAGGTGACCGTCGAGTTCTTCCCGATGTCGTAGCGCGGTCCCTGACGCTTCCAATGGTACATATCGCCGACCAGCAGTTCGGTAGGCAGTTCACGATATTTTTCCCATTGCTCCACACGCTCTATCTTCTCTGCCAATTCATCCGCATCCACGCCTATCACCCCCGTTGATTATTCTGGGGCAGCCCTTATATATAGTTAGGTATAGTGAACTTATGGAATGCGTAATCGCTTTTCTCCGCTATCCACCAGAAAGGGATAAATAGGTCTTGCATGCTCGGGTTTCTCATGAACGTGCTTGTGGTCAATGATGGATGCGAGCGAAGACAGCTTGACAGCGCCAGACTCAAGGATTACTTCGGCATCAATGGATGCACACTGGTCAAGCGTCCGCAGGACGCTGATCTTATCGTTATCGTCACCTGCGCGTTCAACCAGGAAAAGGAGGACCTCAGCATCGAGCTTATCCGTCATTATCAACAGTACACGGCAGAGGTCGTTGTCCTTGGTTGCCTTCCAGCAATCGCGCCGCAACGCCTTGCGACCATCCATACAGGAAAGAGCCTTCCCACGGTCGAGCACCACCGTATCGACGAGTGGTTTCCTGAATTCTCCACAGGGCTTGATGATATCGCAGACGCGACAGACCTTGATGGTCCGCCAAAGTGGTTCCTGCTGCGAAAAGCGCTGCGCCGGTCCCTGCAGGGGCAGCTGGGAAGCAGGATGGTAAAACGGCTCCCAAAGATGCTCTCCAGCACAGGGCATCTGAGGATATCGTACGGGTGCCTTGGCGACTGCACATACTGCGGCATCAGGAACGCCATCGGCCGCCTGAAGAGCAAACCCCTTGCTCAGATTCTCCTAGAGTACCAGACGCTCCTGGAGCGCGGCTGCAAGCGGATACGCATCCTTGCTGATGATACAGGAGCCTGGGGTCTTGACACGGGCAGCAGCCTGCCCTTGTTGCTCTCAGCGCTTGACCAAGCCACTGCACGCAAGGTCAGCTGGGAGCTTGATCAGGTGCATCCGGTCTGGGCTGTGCGCTACCAGGACGCGCTGCGAGATCTGATAGCCTCTGGCAGGATAGACAGCATGCTCGTCTCTGTACAATCAGGGAGCCCGTCGGTCCTTCGCAGCATGCGACGATTCCCGGATGTGGATAAGGTCCGCGACGCACTAGCAGGATTCACCCGGGCGCACAAGGACTTCTCGCTGCTCACAGATGTCATCGTCGGCTTTCCCGGGGAGACGGATGAGGATTTCGGGCAGACTGTTGCACTATTGCTGGCCTGCGGTTTCGCCTACGTCAATATCTTCGGCTACACGGACAGGGAAGTGTGCGATGCCAGGAATCTGGACGATAAAGTGCCCCGGCAGGTCATTGATCGACGTATCCACACGCTGACCAAGGCGCTTGCCAAGGCAGACATCAGGCATGAAGTGCTTTGATCAGAGCACTGTCGCCGATAACCATTTATAGGTGTTCATCCGCAATCTGCTCATGGCTGATAAGCACGCTGAACACCGGGATCGTCTAGATACTGAAGACCGCAAGAAGCGCGGGGGCATGGTCAAGTTCATCCTGCTGGTTGTTGTCATCATCGCCATGTTCTATTTGGTACGGCAGTATATGGTTGGATAGATGCACAACCTATTGGATGGACTCATCACTGATTATTCGGCCTTGTGATTCGCGATAGCTGCACTCTTGCCTGCGACTATTTCGGCATTGCCTTGCGGAACTGCTCGAGAAATGTCTTGAACTGGTCAGCGCGCACCTGCGCGCCGCAGGCGTGCTCGTGGCCGCCACCATGCCCTTCAATCCCTTGCAATGCCTGCTCGAGCACTGGCGGCAGGATGAAATTGCGCGCGCGCATGCTCATCTTCACCAGGCCATCTTTCTCACGACCAACGATGATGACCATGTCCTGATTGTCATAGAGCATCCGATTGGCGATATCCTTGCTGAAACTGTCCTTGCTGCCTGCGTAGATCCAGCAGATGATACCGTCCTTGGGCTTCGTCTGTCTCGCCTCGGACAGGAGGTCTTCATACTTGCGGTTGACCTTGCTGAACAGGTCCATGATGAACACTGCCCGTTCGGTCTTTGCTTCCATCAGTTCTTCGGGTCCGTCCATGCCGGCGATGTGCTCGATGCACTGCATGGCTAAGGATGTCCTGGTCTTGAGCATGAAGGAGAAGACAAAGACCAATCGTCCAAGTGGCGTCGCGAACAGCGCATCGTCAGGGTTCTTGACCTTTGCTGGCAGCAGAGAGGGATATCGTCGCTTGAATTCCTCCGCGAACCATGGCCAATGCCAGTCGCCGATGGCGCCGATGGCCGCGAGCCAAAGGTCTTTTTGATTGACTTCGTAGGCCATCACTGACGCAGGGATATTATCGTTCTTGTTGGCCAGCCGTGGATTATAGTAGCGCACGCCTTTCTTGGGATTCGGGCCATGATGGTCAAGCCAGCACACGGGCGTTTTTGCCCGGTCGATGAAATCCTGCTCGACATTATAGAGGTCTGAGACGAATATGCGGTCTGGTCGGTATTCTTTCACCTTGGCATAATACCTGCTATCGACGCTTGGCACGCTCTTGACCATGATGCCATGGCCGCGCATGATGAGCCGGTAGAGCAGCAGATAAGAGCAGACCCCATCAGGGTCGTCATGGAAGAAAAACAGCGGATTGATGGAATCGTCCAGGAAATCGCGGACTTCCTCAGCTTCCGCACCCGTCATGCCTTTCATTCTGGGCGCTAGGGCGGTTTTCTTTAACTAAGTTTTGGCGATGAGGGTCATCAGGTAGTCCTTGAAGCGCTTCTTATAGAGCCGCCAGGCGTCTTTGTTGAATGCGTGCACCTTTATATGCACCTCCTTTAGGCCCTGTCGCCTTGCCCATGCCATGCAGGCCGTGAGGAGCTGTGAGCCGATGCCTTTGCCACGATGCCCGTTTTTCGCATAGAGATGAAAGATGTAGGCGTACTTTCGTGTGCGGTATTCCTGGCCGGATTTTTTCACTTCCATGCCAGCGTATGCGGTCAGTTCCTTTCCTTCCTGAGCGACAAAATACGCGCAGGTATCGCGCCTGAGGTCGCGGCCCAGCCGAGGACCGATATGACTCCTGTATGACGGGTCTATGCGGTCATCAGTCCCTGATTCCCAGTCAAAGAACTCCTGCTTGAGCTTGAGCAGCTGCGGGTAATCATCGACCGTCGCTTGGCGGATGCGCATGTCAGGTCAGGCATACAATATTCCTTTAATAATTGTCGTATATACCTGATGCATCTCCTGTCCGGGCTGGCCGGGGCCCGGCTCTGTCCTGAATCTCGTTTGACTATGCCAGCAGCGGGCTTCGGCGGTGTTCCCACCAGTAACGGATTGACATCCCCGAAGGGGGCATCCCCCTGTCAATGCGCAAAATGCGACACATCAGCCTTCGCAATTGCTGCTGGCTGGACTCTTAGGACAGAGCCCCGGCGCCCGATACTTTTTTATTCACCGAGCCATTTTGGCTTGACATGCCCTCGGACAAGGATATCAAGAAGGAATTCAAGCTTGAAGCCAGCAAGAACCCGGACAAGTACTACGCGACCAGTGTGCTCAAGGCAGAGGGCTTCTCCCGCAAACAATGCGCATGCGGCACGTTCTTCTGGAGCGTGAACGCTGACCAGAAGACCTGCGGCGATCCTGTCTGCTCCGGCGGTTTTAGGTTCATCGGCGAAAAGGCGAAGGATGCCAGCGAGACAGGCCTTGACTATGTGGGCGTCTGGAAGAAATTCGCGGCCATGTTCAAGGACGCTGGCTATACACCCATCCCCCGGTATCCTGTGGTCGCACGGTGGCGTGATGATACTGACTTCGTGCAGGCGAGCATCTATGACTTCCAGCCGTATGTCGTGTCTGGCGAGGTCGAGCCTCCGGCAAACCCCTTGGTCGTCCCGCAGTTCTGTCTGCGCTTCAATGACATCGACAATGTCGGCATCACGGGCGCGCACTACACGGGCTTTGACATGATAGGTCAGCATGCGTTCCTCCCGCCAGAGCAATGGAGCCAGCCGCGCTTCTTCGGCGATATCCACAAGTGGCTCAAGAACGGTCTTGGCCTGCCCAATGAGGAGATCACATTCCATGAGGACGCGTGGGCAGGCGGGGGCAACTTCGGTCCCTGCATGGAGTATTTCTCCAAAGGCATGGAGCTTGGCAACCAGGTCTACATGATGTATGAGGTCACTGCGGCGGGACCGCGTGAGCTCAAGCTCAAGGTGCTGGACATGGGCATGGGCCATGAGCGCAACGCATGGTTCGCGGCCGGCGCGCAGACAAGCTACGAGAGCACATTCCCCACAGTGATGGCATCGCTTCGCGCCAGGACGGGTGTGAAGGCCGACCCTCACTTCCGGCGCCAGTTCCTTCCGCTCGCATCGTTCCTGAACCTCGATGAGACTGACGATATCAACAAGCAGTGGCAGATGGTCGCAGACAAGCTCAAGATGGATATTACAGAAGTCAAGGAGAAGGCGCTCTCTGACGCTGCGCTGTACTCTGTCGCAGAGCACTCGAGGGCGCTGCTGGTCGCGTTGGCTGACGGCGCGCTGCCCAGCAATGTGGGCGGCGGCTATAACCTGCGCACGATACTGCGGCGCGCGCTGGACTTCATCGAGCAGCGCTCCTGGGATATCGACCTCGCTGACGTGGCAGAGCAGCACGCGCGCTATCTGAAACCACTCTATCCTGAACTAGTCGAGAACCTGGAGAATGTCAAGACCATCCTCGCCGTGGAGAAGCGCAAGCACCAGGAGACGAGGTCGAGGGCCGGAGGGTTGGTCAGGAAAGCACTTGCTGCTGGTATCTCGACAGACAAGATGGTCGAGCTCTATGACAGCCATGGCATCATGCCCTCAGAGGTCGTGCGTGAGGCAAGAGCGCAGGACCTGAAGCTTGCGGTTCCTGATAATTTCTTTTCCCTGGTCGCTGAGCGCCATGAGCAGGCTGAGCAGGCGACTGCCACAGTGAAAGCTGAAGGTCTTGATCTGGAAGGGATCCCCGGGACGGATGCTCTCTATCTCGGCGACTGGCAGGAGGTCAGCAGCGAAGGCGTGGTGCTCAAGGTCATCGGTACGGACGTGGTGCTGGACAAGACCGCGGCGTATCCGACGAGCGGCGGTCAGCTGCATGATGTCGGCATGCTCGAAGGTCCTGACAGCGGGACGTATGAGATACTCGACGTGTTCAAGCAGGGAGCGTGCATCGTGCACCGGCTCAGCGAAGCGCCCAAGCTTGCAGCAGGGGATGCGGTCAGGGTCTCGCTGGACCTTGATCGCAGGCGCCAGCTCGCGCAGCATCATACCGCGACACACCTCATCGGAGCCGCCGCCCGCAAGGTCCTGGGCAGTCACATCAACCAAGCGGGCGCCAGAAAGACCCTCGAGAAGGCGACGCTGGACATCACGCACTACCAGAATGTCTCTGACGAGGAGAAGAAAGCGATTGAGACCGAGGCGAATCTCCTGGTCAAGCAGGATATTCCTGTGGTGAAATCATTGCTGGCGCGCAACGACGCGGAGAAGCGCTACGGTATGCGCATCTATCAAGGTGGCGCTGTGCCGGGCAGGCAGATTCGCATCGTCGAGATACAGGGCGTGGACATCCAGGCCTGCGGCGGTACGCACCTGAACCATACTGGCGAGGTTGGCACTATCCGCATCATCAGGAGCAGCAAGGTGCAGGACGGTGTGGTGCGCCTGGAGTTTGTCGCCGGCGCTGCCAGGGAAGCGGTAGCGTCAGAGGCCGGCGGTATCCTCGAGGAAGCGGTGGCGATACTGGGCTGCCCGCCAGCGCAGGTCCCGGGGAGGACCGCGGAGCTGTTCACCAAGTGGAAGCAGATAGTCAAGAAGGGTAGGAAGGACATTGACGCGACGCTGGTCAGTGTCGAGGAGACATCAGGGGACATCCTGAAGGCGACCGCTGACGTGCTGAAGACGCAGCCCGAGCACATCCCCAAGACGCTGCGCAGGTTCTTGGCGGAGATCGAAGTGGCGAAGGACAACGCTGACGCGGTCCAAGCTGCTCAGTGATCGGTGCTCTTGGCTGCTGCTACAGAGCGCAATCTTAATATAGATGCGCCATCTCTGTGGACGACATGCAAATCGTCATCTGTTGCTGTCACTGATTTCTCGTCGATGTAATTGTGCCTACTGCCATCGGTTCCAAGGTGATTTTCATGGATTTGTTTTCATCATACGCGTCGGATGACGCTGCTTTCCAGGTCGCGGGTCCTGCGCCGCGCGACTATACAGAGGATTTCAACCTGCTGCGCCAGCTGCTCTTTCCGGCGCAGTGGGGGCGTGACGCCGGCGATAGGCATACGCACCTGCGTCTGCGTGAGGACCTCCTTCATCGGCTCGCAGCGCAGCTCCCCGATGCGTCCATCGAGGCGCTGCTCGGTCAGCTGCCGGGCATCCGGGAGACACTGAAGACCGATGTGCAGGCCGCGTATGCCGGTGATCCTGCGGCGAAAAGCTACACAGAGATCATCAGGGCATATCCGGGTTTCCAGGCCACCATGGTGCACCGTGTGGTGCATGAGCTGTATGTGCAGGGGTCTGATGAGGCCCTGCTCTACGCCCGTGAGCTGCAGGAGTACGCGCACAGTCGCACGGGCATCGATATCCACCCCGGCGCTTCAATCGGCGGGCATTTCTTCATCGACCATGGGACAGGCGTGGTCATCGGCGAGACCGCGGAGATAGGCGACTGGGTGCGCATCTATCAGGGTGTCACGCTCGGCGTGCTGCATTTCGAGAAAGACAAGAACGGTGATGGCACCGTGCTCGTGAAAGGCAACAAGCGGCATCCGACGCTCGGCAGCCATGTGGTCATCGGCGCGGGCGCGAAGGTGCTCGGGCCGGTCTCGATAGGAGACCATGTCAATATCGGCGCCAATGCCTGGATAGATGAGGACATCCAACCATATACGACGGTCTTTGTGGCAGAGCATCCTCGCCTGGAACGGCGCAGCAGGACTGGCAAAGGATAGGTACGGATTTCGGCGCTATGTTTCACAAGACTCATAAAGCATCCGTGCTTTTTTGGTCCTCTATGCATCTGAAAAAGCGCATGAAGCTGTTCAGCTACAGGGTGCTCTATTGGTTTTTCGTCACTATGCTGTATCTCAGGTGGATGCTGGAATCCGTGTTCCAGGGACTGCCGTTCGAAGAGACGCTGCCTTAGCTAAAGCCAATTCTAGGATGAGTGATTTGACTGCTTCTTTGGTCTCTCTATTATCTCAGAAATCGCCAAGGCTCGCCTGCTTTCCTTCGATCGCGTTCTTGTACGTCGCCCAGGACTTGCGGAAGAGGTGCTCGTATTCCGTATGGTACTTATTGAGGAACGCGACGGTCTTCGGGTCTGATGGATAGCCGGAGCCAAAGTCAATGCCTATCTCTGCCTTGATTGTCTCAATAGCAGCATCGCGCGTGGTCTTGGCGATGATGGACGCGGCTGCCACCGCGATATGGCGTTTGTCCGCCTGATGCTCGAGCAGGAGCTTGCCCGGCTCTTTCACCATGGCGCTCATGAAGCCATGGAAACCGAGGATGTTGTTGCTCGGGCAGTCCATGATGTGCTGGTCTGCCTTGGACTTGCCGATGATCTCCGCGGCCTTGAGTGCCTCGAGCTGGTTGAGGTTGACGCCGGCTGCAGATGATGCGTCTATCTCTCCGGGCTTGATGATCACCACGACGATGCTCTTTGCCAGCTGCTCGATGCTCGCCCTGGCGCGCTGTCGCTGCGCGGGGCTGAGCAGCTTGCTGTCCTTGACGTGCGCCGCCTTGAGCGCTGGCTCGTCTTTCTGGTCGATGACGCAACCGCAGATGACCAGCGGCCCTATGACCGGTCCGCGGCCAGCTTCGTCGATGCCTAGGATGCGCATGGGCTGATATGGAACAGACTGGTATAATAAACATTTGGGTGGTTCGGTGCCATGCCTGCTTGCCCGAGGGTCTCATCACGGTGCGCGGCAGGTCATCGCGCCTTTCATGCGCCTCGGGGATCAGAGAATGTCGAAATCCATGACTGCTTGGTCTATCTGCGACCATGATCCTTTGGTGACCTTCATGACATTTCCTTCGCCGTCATACTGCGGCATCAGTGCTTGTCTGCAGAGCGACTCGCCAGCACCTATGCGCTGGTCCACCATGGTGTAGGCGACCAGGTCCTGAACATCAGATTGTGGTCCTCTGCTGAATCTTGCACTGGTTGATTCGAACAATGGCTGGCGCTCGGTCATGGTAGGGGACCATGCATAGGTCACTGTTCCCCCGGTAGGTGGGCTGTTCTTGACCAGCAGGTAGTCTCCTCGTGGAGACCATACCGGTGCGCACCCGTCGACGACTGGGCGCGTCCCTGTGCTATCGTGCAGGTACACTTCTGCGTCCACATCCCCCTTGCTGCTGTGGAACGCGACCGTTGTTCCGTCTGGACTCCACGCAGGCATGTAGAATCCGCCAGGCGCATCGATATCGAGATCGATGCTTCCTGTCTCCACATCGACGATGATGCCTTTCTTCAACACGTTCCCTTCGTGTTGCCTGAGCTTGTTCTCGATGCCCAGCGCCAGCCGAGTGCCGTCCCAGCTCGGTGTGAATGAGCCAAAAGTCATCTGCCACCCGCTGCCGACTATCCGTTCTATCATCATGTTGTCGATGATAGGGATTGCATCTTCTATCTGATCCGCTCTGCCATAGGCAATGCCGTTGCTGCATGAAAGCCCGCTCGTGCTGCCTTCTACAGAGAGGTATCCAAAATACATGAGGTCCCCTCGCAGGACAACAGGACTGAGGGGCTCAGAGAAATCTCCGCAGAGGTATTCGCCCTCGTCGCCTATCCACCTGATGCTGTGCTTCCATGTGTTGCTCATCGGGTCATTCGGCGGTCCGCGAGTGTCCAGGTTCAATGCCATGGTGTAAAGGCCCTTCTCCGCGATAGTGAGATTGTCCGGTGCGGTCTTGTGGCGCACTTCTCGCGGAGGGCTGTCAGGCAGGGTCACAAATATCTTGACGTCATGGTAATGCGTGATGTAGGCAATGGTGCCCGAAGGATACAGAGATCCTGGTTTGGTGATGGTCTGCTTTCTCCTGCAGCCAGAGGATGCGAATCCTGCCGCTGCAGCTGCGCTGAGCTGCAGAAATCGTCTGCGGTCCATAGATGCCAAAGAGTAAGAAATGATATATAAATTATGCTACTGTTTAGTGGTCATTAAGGCAGGTACGGGCTCGGATCGAACTTTTGCTTCGCTACAGCCGCACGGTCAGCGCGTATGCTGCGCTGTTGAGCAGAACGGAAGAAAAATGATAGCGGGGGATGGATTCAGGAACGCCTAGGGGAAACCCTACGGCCCTACCCTAGTGCGGCTTTCGCTTCGCTACAGCCGCACGGTCAGCGCGTATGCTGCGCTGTTGAGCAGAACGGAAGAAAAATGATAGCGGGGGATGGATTTGAACCACCGACCTGCGGGTTATGAGCCCGCCGGGCACTCCTGACTGCCCTACCCCGCTGTTTTGGGCCTTTGGACCAATATCCAGCAAAACCGGAAACCTATATAAATGTATTGCGTGTCCGAAAGCCATCGCCTGTGCCGGGGTGGCACAATCTGGTACTGCGTAAGCCTGCTAAGCTTATTTCCCGCAAGGGATTTCCGGGTTCAAATCCCGGCCCCGGCGTGTTCCCTCAATCAAGGTCTCACTACTGGTCCGTGTCTGATGAAAATCATTAAATAATCACTGAATACTCCTTTTGACATGTCTGGTGGCCTGGATCTCTCGCAATTATTACAGGGGTTGCCTATACAATCCAATGCCATCACACCTGTAGTCGAAGGCGCCTCTCCTGACGAGATTGGTCATCAGGTCGTGGATCTCTATGGGCGATGGTATGATGTTCGTCACCATCGCCATGTTGTCGATGATAAAGAGGGTGTGGGCAAGAATTTTCTTATCCCCCTCGTCGATGCTATCCAGAGAAAATTGTCCCAAGACCCTGCACCTGCAATCACAGGAAGCGTTCAAAAGCATCTGTCTGCTCCTCAGGGCGCAGGGAACTCTACTGCTCTTGTGAGGGGTGGCGATCATCGGGTGGGTTGTGTGGGCGACAATAATCTGCCTTATGCACAATTGCAGAGCATGGTCGCTGAGCATCGGACCGCGCTTGATGCTGAGGAGGCGGGCATCAAGACAGCATTGCAGGGTCTGATGGGCATGTACGTCCGATCGAGAGCCTTCACGCTTGAAGGCACTGTTGCCGCGGAACATGCGGGTAATGCAGGGACCCTGACACTGCACAATGTCAGGCCCCTGGACAGGATGGCGCTCTATTATCTGTTCAATGAGCATGAGGTCCCTGTGCTCAATATCGGGCCTGGAGTCGACAGTGTGGACGCGTTGTACCGGATTCTCTTTGAGCATCTGCCTGGGGCCAAAAGTCACTCGGAGCTACGGTCTTTCTTTCCTGAAGAGCGGGATCTGGCTTTGATTAATCATTTCCACGATAAGCACTATGCGGTCATCCCTCTCCATGATGTTGGTTCGTCGTCACAGTATTTTGCGGCTTTCTTGACTGGACGATCTGCCGAACACTCGGCTGATATCTTCAGAACTGAGAACGTCAGCGTTTGCCGCTTCCACGGGACCCGTTACAAAAAGACTCCCGGGTTTCCTGTGTTCGCATCGGGATACTTTGATGATGCTGATTGGGAGATGCCAGGTTTCAAACAGCACCGGTTCACAGAGCTCCTCGCGACAGTGTACACCACCTTCGTCCAAGAAGGCATATATGATAAGCTCCATCTCAAGATGCAAACCGCGACGCGTTGATTCTTGGAGTTGCTTTCTTGGATCCTGCTTCGGGTCACTGATCGCTTCTTTCCTGCGCGCAGGGGTGATGGGTGCTCACTGGTCACTCGCCCGCAGACATTATAATCCCGCAGTTTCTTCTGATGGGTAATCGGGAAGGGTCTCTTGTTGGCAAGCGAGGCCTCATCATTAGTCTGCCGCAGATGTTCAACCCCCTGGACTTTCGTCTATTGCTGGGCGGTTTGAAGGCAGATTCAATGTGTTGTCCTCACTACTGATGACAACCCAATCTGTGGGGATGGTGCCGGTATGGGGGTGGTGGTGCTCCGCATGTTGTGGCAAGACTGCGCGGAACCTGCGCATAAAACCTGAGTAACCACATCGTAGTATCGGGATGCAGCATATAATATCGAGAACATATGTTTTGGTTCATATATTAGGGAACAACTAAGTATATATACGGGCGTGACTCTTACATTGAGGAAAAGGCCTTGAAAAACACAACATATTGTGGAAATGTGGGCATCACTACCACAATATGTAGACTGGCTCCTTTTCCATATCTTGTGGCGCACAGTGCCAAGATGATACCAAATACAACATTTGTGGTGATGACATGAACGGAGACTCAGTTTCAGAGACAGTTGGTAAAGGACTGCACATTGAACGACGATTCACGAAGCCGGGAAAAAACCCGCTTGAGGAGGTCACCTACGAGCGCAGGTCTTCGGCTATCACAGAGCCGGACGGCAGCATCGTCTTCGAGCTCAAGGACCTTGAAGTGCCAAGCACCTGGAGCCAGCTCGCAACGGATATCATCGCCAGCAAGTACATGCGCAAGGCAGGCGTGCCCAAGACCGGCCATGAGACCTCTGTCAGGCAGGTCGTGTTTCGGATCGCGCACACCATCCGCGTGGTCGGCGAGCAGCTTGAGTACTTCTCCACGCAGGAGGATGCTGACGCTTTTGAGAATGAATTGTCTTACATGCTCGTCAATCAGGTCGGAGCGTTCAACAGCCCGGTCTGGTTCAACTGCGGGCTCTATCAGCAGTATGGCATCAAGGGCTCCGGTGGCAACTACGCCTGGGACTTTGACAAGAACAATATCGAAATGGTCAATGACTCCTATTCACGACCACAATGCTCTGCTTGCTTCATCCAGAGCGTCGATGACGACCTGATGAGCATCTTCGAGCTGTCCAAGAACGAGGCGAAACTCTTCAAGTACGGTTCAGGCACAGGCACTAATTTCTCTGGGATCCGCGGCAGGCAGGAGAAGCTCTCCAGCGGCGGCAGCAGCTCCGGGCTCATGAGTTTTTTGGAGGTCTTGGACAAGGGCGCTGGCGCGACCAAGAGCGGAGGCACCACGCGCAGGGCGGCCAAGATGGTCTGCCTGGACATGGACCATCCGGAGATAGCAGACTTCATCACCTGGAAGGCCAAAGAGGAGAAGAAGGCGAAAATCCTCATCGCCAATGGCTATCCGTCTGACTTCAATGGCGAAGCCTACCATACGGTCTCCGGTCAGAACAGCAACAATTCTGTTCGTATACCTGATAGATTCATGGAGGCTGCGCTGCAGGGCGGCACGTGGCAGACCACCATGCGCACCACAGGGGAGATCTTCGAGACCTTCGATGCCAAGGAGCTCATGGGTAAGATATCCCAGGCAGCGTGGGAATGCGCTGATCCTGGCGTGCAGTTCGACGACACCATCAACAAATGGCACACGTGCAAGGTCTCAGGCAGGATAAACGCCAGCAACCCCTGCTCCGAGTACATGTTCCTTGACGACACGGCCTGCAACCTGGCCAGCGTCAACCTGATGAAATTCCTGGAGCCAGACAATACCTTTGACATTGAAGGATTCAGGCACGCGTGTCGTGTCTTCATCGTCGCGCAGGAGATACTGGTGGATTTCGCCAGCTATCCAACCGAGCGCATCGCTCGCAACAGCCACATCTACCGCACACTCGGCCTTGGCTATGCTAATCTGGGGACAATGCTCATGGTATCTGGATTGCCCTATGACTCTGATGACGGCAGGGCGCTCGCGTCTGGCATCACGGCCATCATGACCGGGGAGGCGTACCTCACCAGCTCTGTCATCGCGCAGGCGAAAGGGACTTTCGCAGGCTACGCCAAGAACGCAGAGCCCATGCTCGATGTCATCAGTATGCACCTGGAAGAGGCGAATAAGATTCCGGAACTATGCCCCTCATCAGTACGAGATGCCGCCATCCAGGTGTGGGAAGCAGCGCTCGAATCCGGCAAGGAACATGGCTATCGCAACGCGCAGGTCACCGTGCTGGCGCCGACAGGAACCATCGGATTATTGATGGACTGCGACACCACAGGGGTCGAGCCGGACTTCGCGGTGGTCAAATGGAAGAAGCTCGCTGGCGGTGGCTACTTCAAGATAATCAATCAGTCTTTGCCCGCAGCCCTGCGTACACTTGGTTATGACAATGACCAGGTCGATGACATCATCCGCTACGTCATCGGCGCCGGCACGCTGGAAGGCGCGCCGCACGTCAATCCGCTCGCGTTGCGCAAGCACGGCCTGTCGTCCCAGCAGATAGCGGACATCGAGGCGAAGATAGCAAAGAACAAGATCCTGGACGAGTACACGCCGCACATCGCGGACCTCAAGCTCACGCCAGAGCAGATGGCGGAAGCGAAGCTGTATGTCAGCGGAACAGGCACAGTCGAAGGAGCGCCTCATCTGTCCGCGGAGCACTATCCGGTCTTTGACTGCGCCAACAAGTGCGGCACGGGCAAGCGCTTCATCGCCGCCATGGGCCATGTCAAGATGATGGCCGCCGCGCAGGCGTTCATCTCCGGCGCCATCAGCAAGACCGTCAACATCCCCAACAACGCGACTGTCGATGATATCCATGACATCTATTTCGATTCCTGGAAACTGGGCCTGAAGGCGATAGCATTGTATCGCGATGGCAGCAAGGGCAGCCAGCCCCTGACGAGCAAGGCCAAGGAGGACAAGAAGGTCGTCGCGTCAGGGCCTGTCCGCGGCGAGCGCAGACGTCTGCCGCAGGTGCGAAAGGGCATGACTGTGGAGTCGCGTGTCGGCGGCAACAAGATCTTCCTTCGCACGGGCGAATACGCCGACGGCACGCTCGGCGAGATATTCATCGACATGCACAAGGAAGGCGCAGCGTTCCGCTCGCTGATGAACTGCTTCGCCATCTCTATCTCGCATGGACTGCAGCACGGTG
Organism: Candidatus Woesearchaeota archaeon CG1_02_57_44; assembly: GCA_001871415.1. Lineage (GTDB taxonomy): Archaea > Nanobdellota > Nanobdellia > Woesearchaeales > CG1-02-57-44 > CG1-02-57-44. Next base: position 14,353 of record MNWW01000067.1, read on the forward strand.
TGCCCCTGGAGAAGTTCGTGAACGCCTTCACCTTCACGCGCTTTGAGCCCCATGGCATGACGGATCATCCGAACATCAAATCAGCGACGTCGGTCATCGACTTCATCTTCCGCGTGCTCGGCATGGAATACCTGGGTCGGACCGACTTCGTGCACAACCCGCCGGAGAAGCTGAACACGGAGATCGCCGCTGGCGCGATGCCTAAGGATCCGGCGCAAAAAGAGCTGGTCGCGTATCCTGACTTCGCCAGCATGAGCCAGAAGGCGCTGGGCGAGCTGATGGGCGACGCTCCGCCGTGCACGACCTGCGGGCACACGACGGTGCGCAATGGGACGTGCTATCGGTGCCTGAACTGCGGCAACAGCATGGGGTGCAGCTGAGGGAGCTCAGCAATATTTTTCTATTTCTCTATATCCCCAGCCGCTGCGCGAAGCGATAAGCCACCCTGCCGCCGAGCTGATGCGCATCGCAGTAGTCCTCGATGCAGGTCCTGGTCATCTCTAATACTCTAGGGTTGCGATATGTCTGCAGCTGTGACGATTGCCACCTTCGCAGCTCGCCTTCCAGCTGGTTCCTTCCGTGCTGGTCAGGATAGCGGACGAGTACGGGCATGGCAGCGCCTATCACATTGGTCATGTTCTTGCCTTCAGCATCATAGAATTCAGCGGCATTGTGCAGAGAGGGGTACACGCTATGATGGTTCCCATTGAAGCACTGGGGCGCTATCTGCGCTGCCGTCACTTCGTCGGAGAAGTCTATGCCGAGGAGATAACCACTGATGGCTAAATTCCGCCAGGCAGTCATCTCGTCTGAAGTGATACGCTCCTGCAATCTCTTTCCATCAGGAGGGAACATGACTATCGTTGGGCTCAAGGTCAATGCTGGATGCTCGCTTGGCGGAGTCTGCCTTAGAAGCGCATCGACCGCCGCAGGCGTGCCGACATCATGGCCTGCGCGAAAGCTCTCATACCATTTCATGCTGGCGATAGTATAGCCGAACACCGCATCGTGCAGCGCGCTTCGTGCCTGATAGCTTAACTGGCGGGTCAGCTCGGGTGCCCGTTCCGGGTGCATGTATCGAGGCTGCGGATCCGTCCTTGCTGTTGCAGCGGCCTGTGCCGGAGGCCCGGTGACCGCTGGCGCTTCATCCGCGATAGTCCCCCCGATTCCCCGTCGAAACAATGCTGCAAATGCTTTCATCGTGTACCTCTAGCACCTCTTGGAGGCGGTTGGCACTAATGGAGTTTAAAAATTTTGTGCGATGCGCTGGCGCAAGGCCCTGCAGCCCGAATGTCTTCTAGAATGTCTTGAGCTGCTGCATCTTCTCCACGAACCACATGCTCCGTGGTTTTACACCACATCTAAACAGCAACTTTTTTATCTTGCTCTGAAATTTTATGCGCTATGGACGAGTTCGATCTTGAGAACCTATGCGGAAGGATTGAGCGGATGAGCAGAGACGATGTCGCCCCTGACCCCGCAGATGTCCTGCGCCTGGAGCAGTATCGCGTGACAGACCAGGGATATCCTGTGCTCATGAATTTCACCGAGACCTATACCAGAAGGTACTGCGCGTTTCGGGACGCAAAGCAGGAACATGCGAATCCGCCTGCACACGCCCCCGACCTTGAGCACATCTTCTGGAATGGTGTGGCCGGTTACTTCAGCGGCGGCGCGTTTCACGCTCCCTCTGCGGCACCATTAGGACTTGCGCTGAGCCTCGCGGGCACGCTGCCCGAAGAACTCACCGACTTTCGCTACAGCGCCAACCAATTATTGAGTGCGACATGGGTGGGCGCGATGCTGGGCTCCCTCCTCGGCCCTACGGGGACCTATGCTGGCGCCATCGCCGGCTTCACCCTGTCCGCCCTGTACCAGACCCCTCGTGTGCACCGCGAGCGCCAGGTGCAGCAGAATAGGCAGCAGTCCGCAATGATGCGTGACCAACAATTCTCTGATCAGAAGGAGCGGCTCATCCTTGATACCCTGGATGCGTTAACCTTCGACGTGCAAGGTCCGCGGCTGTCAGGTGCTGCTGATGCATCAGGATATGGCTTAGATGCGAGCGCCCGCTGATGCATCAATGTGTCTGCAAGGATAATGTCAGGCGTCCAATATTCCCGGTGTCATCACGCTCCATGATAGGTTGATGACTGGCGCTGCAGAGTCCTCTCCCCGATACGCAGATGCCTGACGCGGGTCAATGCTGCGGGCTACGTCTTATAGCCGTGGATGAACACATAGCGCCAGAGCAGGCCCTGCCTGCGCTGCATCTGCATGCTGAATCCTGTTGAACGGAATAATGCCTGCAATCTGTCCTGGTCATTCACCCATTCGACATTCGGCAGGATGTGAAAGAAGCGGTCATACTCGACAAAGACGGCGCGCCCGCCTTTTGGTAGTCTCTTTGCGATATCCTGGAGCAATTTTTTTGGATCATCCGCTTGGCTCAGGCCGCCGATGCTGATGACCGCGTCCACTCGGGGGATCCGCTTGTGGATATGATGCTCCTCGAGGAAGACCTGCACATGCCTGTGCCCGTATTGTCTCATGCGCTCCTGCACCAGCAGGATCTCGCCAGGAGAATCGTCCTGCGCATAGACTGCTCCTCCTCGGGCAGCTTCTGCGAGATGCAAGGTAAGGGTGCCGATGTTGCAGCCCACTTCCATGATGCGCTTCCCTTCGAGATCACCGAGCAACCCGGTGGCTTTCCTGCGCACCCAGAGAGGGAATTCCAGATGCTCCGTCACGGTCCGGGAGCGGGCCAGGATATCCTTGATCCTTGAGAAGAAATGCGGGCTGTAGTATGCCTGCACCAGAAAATAGACCGGCAGGCCCAGGAGCATGAATGATGCCACCAGGCGCAGGCTCTGCATCGCGCCTGGCGTTATGCGCAGCCACAACGCGATGAGGGAGAGGAACAGCAGGATGACGAGGGACGCGCCGACCTTGCCGCCCGGAGCGGTGTAGTACACTCGCTTGGGCACCTTCTTCCTGAGGACGATGAATGCCATCATGACCGCGCTGTACATGAGCAGTATCAGGGGGACGAGCATCGCGAGCAATGACTCATAGTTGCCAGCGCCCGCGAAGACCAGTATGATGGAGACGATGGTCTGCAGCAGGATGGCCTTATGGGGCGTCTGATTGACTGGATGAATCTGCGCGAACTGACGGGGGAAGAGCAGGTCCTGACTCATGGCGAGGATGAGCCTTGGCGCCGCGACTATCCATCCTGCGACAGAGCCGATGATGGACAGGTAGACGAGCAGCGTGAATATCGGCGACGCCACAGACCCGAAGGCCCGGGAGGCCAGGTCGGTGAACGGAGCATGACTTCCTCCAAAGGCATTAGAGGGGATGGATCCCAGCGATGCGAGCACCAGTGTCAGACAGATGACGGTGATGATGGTCGTGCCCAGGATAAGCGCCTTGGGCAGCACTCGCCTCGCATCCTTGGTCTCCGCGGCGAGGAACGTCGCAGTCTCCCAGCCAAAGAAGGTCTCGGCGATGAGGAACACGGTCACGGGCAAGGAGCCGCCGACGAAGAATGGCCGCATGTTGGCGGACGAGAACAAGAAGAGATTGCCCAGCGCGACCATGCCGACGGTCCCCAGTGTGATGATCGCGAACACCATGAGCATGACAGCGCTCGTCTGCATGCCGCGATAGGCGATGTAGTTGAAGAGGAGGATGAAGATGATGGATACCGCTATCTTCGGCAGGTACGCGGGGATGGGCAGCAGGTACTGCACCGCGCCCACGACGAGCATCGCGATAGTGATATTGCCCCCGACCAGCGCGGCCCAGCCGATGAGGAAGGACCAGAACCTGCCGAAGGCCTGCTTGCAGAACTCATAGATGCCGCCTTCCTTCGGATAGAGCGCAGTCAGCTCAGCGAAGAGCATGGCGATGTAGATGGACACAATCCCCATGAACAGCCAGGCAAGGATGGATGCAGGCCCGGAGACTCGCGCGCCGACAGCGGGCAGGAAGAAGATGCCGGTGCCCATGATGGCATTGATGGTCAGCAGGATGATGACGGGGTACGAGAGCACCTTTCGCAGCCGGGCCATGGCAGTAGCTGGCGACAGGGGTGTTTATAAATGCTGCGTACAAACCATTATTACCAGTGCGTTACTGCCATCATCTGTGGATAGATCCCATCTAGCGCAACTGGCAAGCCACCTTCTTGCCAGGCCGCCGGTCAAGGTCAGGATGGACGCGTGCAGCAGGTGTCAGTTGGCGTGCCCTTCCTGCCCGACCGGAAGGCGGGAGAACGCCAAGGGTATCGTGGGCTGGGGCGCCTTGTCCTTGCAGGACTTCATCTCTTTCTGCGAGCGCCATCCGCACGTACGTCATATCGAGCTCTCCAACTGGGGCGAATTGTTCCTGAATCCAGAGCTGGTGCCCATGATGCGCTACGCGCATGAGCATGGCATCTTACTGAACGCGCGCAATGGCGCCAACCTGAACACCGTCAGGCAAGAGGTACTGGCCGCCTTGGTGCAGCATCGCTTCCATGTCCTGAGCGTCTCACTGGATGGCGCGAGCCAGGAGACCTATGCGCAATACCGCAGGAACGGTGATTTTGACAGGGTCATCGCTCATGTCAAGACCATCAATGAGCACAAGGCACGAGCGCGCTCACGCTACCCCTGCTTCGCTGGCAGTTCGTCATCATGCGCCACAACGCACACGAGATCCCGAAGGCAAAGGCGATGGCGAAAGCGCTCGGCATGGAATTCCGGCCCAAGCAATGCTGGGACGCTACCCTGGCGCCCGTAGATTCTTTCGACATGATCTTCAGGGAGACCGGACTTGATGTCAGCAGCGCCCAGTATCCTCCTGCTGACAGGAGGATGGCAGTCCTTCCCTGCCTGCTGCTCTGGCACTCGCCGCAAATCAACTGGGACGGCAGGCTGCTCGGCTGCTGCGTCAATACCTGGCAGGACTTCGGGAATGTCTTCTCCGACGGGCTATCCGCCTGCATGGACAGCGAGCGCTACCAGCATACCAAGAAGATGCTGCAGGGCAAAGCGGGGCCGCGCGATGACATCCCCTGTGTGCGGTGCCCTCGTTTTGCAGGGATCAGCAAGCACCCGCTTCGCGCGCAAGACCTGCTTTTGCCCTTGTGATTGACGCTGTTCCAGGTCCTTGATCGTGCTCTGCTCTGGTCGGCATTCACAAGACATAAAAGGAGCGGCGCTTCCACGGCATGCATGATAGACTTCGCTTGCAAGCACTTCGAGCTGGATGAAATAATCCGCTGTGGCTTTGGTCTTACCAAGGGGGAGCTGCGCCTGCTGTATTCCCTGGAGTCCACAGAATGGCAGAGCGCTGAGGATCTCGCAGGTACCCTGGGGCTGAGCACCAGCAGCATGCAGCGCTCGCTCAAACGGCTGACAGAGAAAGGTATCGTCGCGCGCAGGCAGATGAACCTCTCCAGCGGCGGGTATCAGTTCGAGTACCGGCTGCATACCAAGGAGCATCTGCGGGATGTTTTGGGCAGCATCATCGACGAGTGGGCCAAGGGCGCCAAGCGCGAGCTGAAGCAGTGGTGAGAGCGTAGTCATATGCGCACTATGCTGATGCGCAATAGGAATTCGTGACGGGTCATATTACTCCCTATTCTTCTCCTTGCGCTTCTCCTCGTCAAGCCGCCCCAGAGCATAATCGTTCATGTCCACGCTGTTGGGCAGGTCCTTGAGGAACGGATGTATCGCTGCCGCCTGCTGCCACATGTCCTGGGCCACCTTGCGATAGCTCGGATGCCCCTGCGGCACGGAGCGCAATTCAGAGAACCAGAAGAGCGAGCGCAGATTGATGGTGATATACCAGCGCACCCGGAACGCCAGGGGTACGACGTACTGCGCCTCCTGGGGCATCATACGTGACATGCGACCGAAGGACCTGGCAGCGGTGTCCATTACCGCCTTGAAATCCTTGTCAACACCAGCAGCGACGACCTCCTCCGGCAGCACATAGCCATGCTCGACGGTCAGCAGCTGGCGCTCCTGCGTGAGCATGCGATGGCGGTGCAGGTCGCGGTACGCGCCGAAGTCCGCTAGTATATCAAAGGTGTAGAAGACATTCTCGAACGCGCGCGGCGGCTTGTGCCTGCGATTCTCCCTGCCTGCGACGCACGCGGCGATGATGCTGTTGCGTTCTGTGGTGGGTAATCGCCTCGCGTACTGGAGCAACGCCTCCAGCGGCAGATCCGTATGCTGATACAAGGCGTGAGCGATGATCTTTTCTTCGGCGCGCTTGTCTGATTCGATGAGCTTCACGGTCGGCGCTGCGGCCAGCGATGACGGCGCGATGGTGGCTTTGGCTATCGACTCTGTCGCCTGCGCTGCTTGCGTCTTCAGCTGTCGCTCACGCTGCTGCAGGAACTGCTGCAGACTCGGGAAGTGCTTGTGCGATGGCTTGCAGCGACGAACAAAACTCGGTATGGTCTTGTCCAGCTCCTGCTGCAATTCCTCTGCCAGTGACTCAATCTCAGCAAGTCCTGAGCAGCGCATGCACGCAATCAGATATTCAAAGAAGCGGCCATTGCCGAACACGCCCATGTTGGTCAGCGTCGACGCGGGCAGCAGACCGCGCAGCGCGTCGCAGGCGCGGGCGCGCACCGTGAATGCGTAGGCCTTCTCGCTCACGCCTTCTTCCTTCGGATAACGCTTGGTGAAAAACTCCTGCATCACCGGCATGAGCTTCGAGTAAGCGGCAAAGAGCGTATCGCAGGTCTGCTCATACGCCTGCGCGTGCTCGTTGTTGCCTGGCGATCGCGCCCTTCCCATCAGCTGCGTCGCGCGGCAGTACTGCCACCTGCTGTCGACCTTGTCGTCGAAATAGACATAGCGTGTGGACTTCTCCAATGGGCTGCCGCCGATGCGCCGGTCCTGGATGAATTTGGTCGCGATATTGCTGATCCCCTCTAGCGCGACATGCGCTCCTCCGAGTTCACCGATGGAATCATCACCGTAGCCGTCGAGGATGCGATCATAGAACTCCTGCGCCTTCTTTATCGCGAGCGTCTGGCTGATGCCCGACTCCTCAGCGTAAGCCGCGATCTGGGAAAACCCGGTCTCGGGCGCGAGGATGAACTCGTCGAGCAGCAGGCGACGCAGGCCCTTCTGGCTCCTGCTGTAGCGCGAGAAGAGCGCTCCCTTGATGACCTCTGGCAGGTTCTGGAGCACGAACACGCGTCCGCGCATGTTGGAGACGAACCGCGAGAGCAGCTTCTCTTCCTCGAGGGTGAAGGCGTCCATGGTGATTCTCTATTGGACTGTTGCATATCTATTCAATGGATGATGATAGGTGCGGATGCATTCTTGGTTCTTCTTATCCGGTCATTTAGGAAGCTGTGCTAGGATCGCTTTGCAGAACGCGCCCAGGTCGTCGGGCTTCCTGCTGGTGATGAGGTTCTTGTCCACGCAGACCTCCTTATCGACCCAATCTGCGCCGGCGTTCTGCATATCGTCCTTGATGGCGAAAAAGCTCGTCGCTCTTCTGCCTTTCAGGATGCCTGCCGAGCAGAGCAGCCAGCCGCCATGGCAGATGGCTGCTATCGGTTTTTTTTCTTTGTCCATACGCTGGACCAGTATGATAGCTTGTGCGCTGCGGCGCAAAAAATCAGGAGCCCAGCCACCGGGGATGATGATGGCATCGGCCTGGACATCAGTCAAGATATCGCCGTCGCTCTGGACCGGATAACCGTATTTGCCCTTGTAGGTCTTTTCGCCCATACCGAGCAGCAGGACATCATGTCCTTCTTCCTTCAGGCGATGATACGGATAGAGCACCTCCAGGTCCTGGAAGTCCTGCGCCACGAGTATGATGATCCTTGCCATGGTATGCACCCCCTGGAGACAGGACAAGTGAAAGTTATATAAATATTGTCCACGCCGGTCTACTGATGGGTTATTTGGCTCGATGGGGGGTCATAAGAGTTTCCTGGCTATGCCCTGTGTTTTTGCTTCTCGGAGCTGTCGTCTTGTTCTTCTCTTTGTCGGTTCCTGTGAGCCTGGCAGCAAGTCCTCTTGATAGCACCGCCATGAGCATGACCGTGGATATCACGTCTGGATTGGCTTTCACGGGGACGCAACCGCTCGCGCGGCTTGATTCAGTAGAACTGAACCTCTCGCTCTGGCCAAGGACTGACTGGCGGCAAGTCGTGCAACTGGAGGGTGCACAGCAGCCCCGCGACGGGACCATCAACTACATATACACCAAACCTCCGGTCCGAGGCATCCCCCTCGCATTGCACGCGACCGTGGATACCACAGGGCTCTATCCCGCAGTGCGTCAGGGCGTGCCATTCCCCGCGCGATTCTTCCCCAATGATGTCGCTCCGTTAACGCTGCCGACAGAAGGCATCGACAGCGACAATCCTGCTGTGGCGGCTATGGCCCGGCGTATCACCGAGAACGCGACCGAGCTCTACGAGGCATTGCACCTGCTCGGCGGTTGGATCGAGGACCATATCAATTACTCGCTGGACACCCTGACTGCTGACGCCACCCAATTGCCGTCATGGGTGCTGGAGAAGCGCTACGGTGTCTGCGATGAGCTGACCGTGCTGTTCATCGCTATGGCGCGCTCGCTTGGCATCCCTGCGCGGTATGTTTCCGGTGTCGCTTTCACTAACTACAATGATGTCAATGACTGGGGGATGCACGCGTGGGCCGAGGTGTATTATCCCGGTGCAGGATGGATCCCGTACGATGTCACCTATCATGAACTGGGCTATGTGGACGCGACGCACATAGCGCTGCGCAAGTCAGAGCGTGTCAATGAGCCGGGCGTGCAGGCCAACTGGCTCGGTTATGGTGTGGATGGAAGCCTGCTGCCAATCTCGGTCGCGGTGAAGGAGCTCTCCAGCGAGCGTGGGTCTCGGGCATCAATAGACGCATCGCTGAGCATGCTGGAGAGCAAGGTCGGTCCTGGCTCCTACAATCTGGTCCAGCTTCAGCTTCGCAATCCGACAGACAGCTATGTGCCGGTGTTCGTACAGCTCGCTCCTACCGAGGGTCTCGCCTATGAGAGTGCTCGTGAGGTCCCTGTCTATCTCCGGCCAGGCGAGCACAGGACGCTGTATTGGGTGCTGCGTGTCGATACGACGCTGCAGCGAGGCTATCGTGTCACGTTCCCGGTGCAGGCGCTGGTGGATGGCGCGCGGTACGAGACTTCTTTCGTGCTCGAGCAGGGCGGCGGCGTCCTGAGCAGGGACGATGTGCGCGCGTATATGGTATCGTCCGCCACGCACGCCTCCACGGGCTTCTACTGCACACCTGATCAGGAGTTCTTCTACGATGATGAGGACATCGCTCTATCCTGCTCAAGTGATACGCAGGTCTGCCTTGAGCAGCGATGCCCTGCACCAGCCGACGGCGGGTATCATTTCACGCTTCCCGCGCATGACGCTGGCTATGCACCGATGCATTTCACTGCTGGCAGCAGCGCCGTGGACCTCGCGGTGAAGGTCGTCGCTTCGCCTTCTGTCAGCATCGAAGGGCTGCGCGCCGTCAGCGGGGGATTCGGCGACGCGGTCAATGTGACATTCTCCCTGATGCCGTCGTCGGCGCCGCAGGACGCGCGGTTCACTGTTTCGATCAATGGCAATGATGTGCATGACGGTCCTGTCCCTGGCGCGCTCGAGCAGACGCTGAGCATCCCTTTCACCTTATTGCAGGAAGGGGAGAATGATGTTACCGTCAAGACTGCGTGGCAGGATGCAAGGGGGCGAGAGTATGAGGATTCAGAATCGGTGATAGTGACGCTCGGTCCGTACAGCTGGTGGGAGCGGGTCAAGTGGTGGTTCATGCGGATGATGGGTGGGTGAGCGAGGTTCAGGTAATGTGGGTCCCGTTACCTTCGTCCGTACGCATGACATTGCCAGACGATGATGCAGAACTCCACGAAGCATAGGCCGTTGAGGATGAGGATAGGGAGGTTCCTGATCTCGATGCCGTAGAGGATCCAGATGAAGGCGCCGATGGCCAGCAGGATATAACTGCTGACCGCGATATCTTTTGCACTCCTGGTCCTGAAGATCTTCACAATCTGGGGGACATTGGCGAAGCCCATAATCGTCCCTGTGAGCGTCGCCAATGTCGCGAGAATGGTCATAAGGACAGACGCGGCATAGGGACTGATAAATGTTTGGGTGCAGTACTGGCTTTTACTTCAGAATAGCGTAGCCCTGCACCATGATATCCGCGAGCTTCTCGCCTCGCTCGGTCAGGCGCAGCAGCTTGAGGCGTCCTTGCTTATTGAACTTGATAAGCCCTGCTTTCTCGGTCTCCTGCAATATCTTGACCACGTGCGAATACGTGCAATCAATCTGCTTGGCGATGGTGCTGGCATAGACCTCACCCTTGGCGTTGCGCAGCGCGATGAGCATCATGGCGGGTTTCTCACGAAAGAAGATGTCGAATACGTTTCTTTTTGCCATGGACCCACCTAGTGACTCTAATGGTTATGTTTAAAGATGGCTATTGTATATAAACATTTCGATAGTGGATACGAATTGGCGTACGTGAACTTTTTATGGAGGTAACCTATGAAGCTTCTGTGCACGAGGGACCCGCTGCATCTCTAGTGCGCTGTGCCTCTGCTCATGCTGCGTGCGGTCTGTGCATCCAGCCGTTCATGCATAGGAGGCCCTGGCCTCAGGACAAGGGAGCATCGTGAGGAACGCGCTATGCTCTTGTCAGCTTGATATCCGCCTTGCCTTCCACGGCTTCTGTGAGAAGCTTTCCCATCTTGTGGTCTTTGCGTATCTTGATTGCGCCGTTGTTGCTCACTTTCGCGCTCATCAGGAAATCGCCGTCCACGTAGATGTTCAATGAGTTGCCTTTGGGCACGTCCGGGAAGAACTCGACCATACGCTTGCTCATCTTCGTCCTGAACGAGACTGTTGCCTGCCCCTCAGCGTTTTTGTTTTTTTTTACTGAGCCGCTTGATTGCAGTTCCTCGATATCGATGCTGATGCCCAATGCCTCTTCGATGCGCTGGATGTTCTCGCCGCCCTTGCCGATGACGCGCGCGATGCAGTCTGCCGGGAGCCTCACGACCGCCTTGTTGTCAGAGACCACCTCTGCCTGCGCGCGGTCAGAGTACTTGAGGAAGAAATCCTCCACAGCCGCTGATGCCAGGCGATGTGCAGGCGGCTTTGCGCTTTCTCCCTTGACCGGAACTACCACAGTCTCTTCGCCATAGGAGTACAGCTCGTACTCTGGCTTGTTGGTGAGAAAGTCAGTCACAACCACAATGGGCCTTGCCAGATCCGCTTCAGTCATACCAGCAGGCACCTTGACCTGCATGGAGAGCGAGAGCACTTTTCCGACCATACCGTTCTGTATGAAGATGACCGTATCGACGACCTGGGGTATGACGCCAAGCTCAATCCTGCCCACGAAGCGCTGGATGGCGTCGACGGCCTTTGTCGCGTGCACCACGCCGATGAGACCGATGCCGGAGAGCCGCAGGTCGGTGAACAGCATGAAATCCTTGGTGTTGCGCATCTCATCGAAGATAGTGTAATCGGGCCTGCTGAGCAGCAGGATGTCATGCACTTCCTCAGGCGTGCCGTGGCTGATGGCGTACTGCGTTATGGCCTCTGGCAGGATCAGGTCCCTTGGCGCTTCCACAGTCTTGATGACCTTGTTCATGCCGAGGTAGAACTCGGCCAGCGCCTGCGCGAATGTGCTCTTTCCCTGTCCTGGCGCGCCAGCGATGAGGATGCCTTCCGCTTGCTCACCGATGCGTTCCTTGAGCTTATCAGCAAGTTTATAGTCGTCCATGCTCAGGCGCTTGACCGGGCGCACGGCGGTTATCTCCCAGCCGTCAGAGAACGGTGGCTTGGTGATGACTATCCTGTAGGAGCCTAGCTGGATAATAGTACTACCCGGCCTATCTATCTCCACGAACCCGTCAGAGCGTGCCGCGGCGGCCTCGATTATCTCCTGCGCGACTTCCCTGACATCATCCTGTGTCAGGAGCTTCTTGGCGAGCTCGACAAATTCCCATTCTCCTGGTTTTCCCTTCTTCGCCTTGGGGGTCGTTCCTTCGCGCAGGTGCACGCTCATGGTCTGCTTGTCGAAATAGGAATCCAGCTGTATCTTCTCTTTCACCGGCAGGTCGAGCAGGACAACCTTCGCGCCCTTGGCCAATGATACCTGGTTTTGCACCTTATCCGCTGTTACTAGCAGGGCGTCGGACTCAAACGCGTACTGGCCGATGAGCGCGTCTATCTCGCCAAGGCCCGCATGCTCTATCTCTGACGCGTTCGGCCTGCGACCAGCGAACTCCAGGGTGAAGTTGAGCTTCTTGCTGAGCTCGCGCAGGCGTTGAATTTCTCTGAGCCCCAGAAAACCCATGGTACGGTTCTGGCTGGCCTGGTGCTGCAGCTCAGCCATCACTGCTTCATGGATGATGATGGTATCAGCTTTCATGGTGCTGCCAAGCAGGTGGCTAAGCAGACCGTCTATGATGACACTAGTATCAGGGACAATGCGTTCGTAGGATTCCATAACCTTGCAGGAGGTGAACTGGTATATAGAGGTTTCGCAGAAAGATGTTGAACTGAGGTCATTGAACGTCTTGCTAGCAGTACCTTGGCGAGAACGCCGGCAGGTGCGGTCAGCCGAGCAAATTCTGCGGGAATTGAAGATTACTGCTGTTATTAGCTATGCTGTCTACAGTCCTGTGCATAATCCGCTTCAGCTCGGACACAGAAATATGCTGAGGCCTGTTACTCATCGGTTTTCAGAGGTTGTCACGTCGACGCAGGGCGCTTGGATCCAGCTCACCTGCCTCGATGCGGGCTCGCAGAAGATCGTCCAGATCAGCAGGTGTCACACCTTCCTCCCGTGATATCCTGTTACCGTGGCTGTGCTCTGCCCTGCCGCCCCTGATCCGATGCGTGAGCGTCATAGTGTCATCGGTATCCGGGACAATCTCGGCCTGCATATTACGCGCATGCGGCCAAGCACCGGTTTGCACCTGAGCGGATATCTCATGCAAATGCGTTATGAACACTGTCGCAGTTCTGACTGCGTAGGCATAGTCTATCAGTGCGCAGGAATCATCTACACCGCTCTTGCTGTCTGTCCCGCCGCAGGGCTCATCGAAGAGCAGGGCGTCTTGTGGACCAATAGCTTGGCATATGCGTCTTGCCCGTGCCAGCTCCGCGCGATGGCGGCCCTGACCCTTTTCTATCTGATCTGTCGAAGCAAAATGTGTATAGAGATCCCGCACAGGTCGTCCGATACGCACAGACTGCGCCGGGCACATGAACCCTGCCTGGGCGCTGATAAGCTCGAATCCCCAGGTCTTGCCATAACAGCTCTTGCCGCCATCATTCGGGCCTGTGATGACCAGGAAATTATCCTGCTCGCCCATGACCAAGTCGTTGAGCACGTATGGGCTTCCTTTCTGCGTCTCCTGCCATGCGACCACCGGATGCACCATGCCGCGCATCTCCATGCCCTTTCCTTCACCCACCACAGGTCTGCATATCGGTATCCCAAGGGATTCATAGACGCTATACACGTGGCCGAGCGTCGCGTACAACGAGAACTGCTCTTTCATGCCACTCGTCAGGGCATCACAGAAATCAGGGAGCGTCTCGAAATCAAAATCCAGGGCAGATTGCACGATGTGACCGATGTCTGAGCTCACCAGCCCTTGCACCCTTCGCAAGATGGCCGGGGCATCAACCCCTGTAGTGATGGTTCTGTCAGCGTTCGGGACAGCTGCCATCAGCTGCTCGAGCTGCGAGCCTGGAGGCAGCATGCCCAGCTCGGTCACCCCAGAGACACCATCGCGAAGATTCAGCGTGAAGCCCACCACGTACTGGGCGCCGCCTTGTAGGAGCTCGACATTCTGTGCCCAGCATCGGTATTCCTCGTGAGCCTGCACCTGTCGGAAAAATGTACGAACATCCTTCATCCCCTGGCTGTCCATGGCATCGAGCGCTCCTGAGAATTCCCGTATGGCATCGTCGAGGACAAGATAAGAACGTGGCAGGTTCCACCAGTCAGTGTAGATGAATCGGCCATGATCGTCTCGCAGACGGCGCTTATTGTAGTCTCTCTGGTACGCTTCATAATGGAGCTTGGCCGCCATCTGTACCTGTGTGTGGAATGTCGTCAGGGCGCCCAGTATCTCCGGATGTCGTTGTATGTCCTCTTGCACATCGAGACGATAGTTGATGACGTCCACATCAGTAGTATATGTCCTCAAGGCATGCATGAGCCGGGGGCCGCCTTGGCCGATGAGATTATTGGGTCTTTGTAAATATCCTCCACTGTCCCTAGTCGCGCCGGTGAAGTGCGCATCAAAAGCCCCCAGGCTCAGGTCGTCGGCAAAGCGGCTTCGCAATTCAAGGCGCGGCCATTCCTCTGCAAGAACTCTTCTCCCGCCTTGGTGCCTGAGCTGTTCGTAGTCGCGGTCAGAGGGTCCTAGCTGGGTTATATCAGGAAACAACAGCTGTGTGACAGGTCTTGAGTTGTCGAATGATATCGTGTATGCACGTTCCATGCGATCGGCAGAAAAATGCAGCAATCTAAAAATGTTGTGGGCGTCTGCGCAGAGCACCTTGTCACTATGCGTCGGCGCCGGTATCGTCACCCTCATCCATCATACCGTGAATGGCTCATTCTCCTTCCCTTCATCTGTCAATCGCTTCTGCCCGCTCTTTCACGCACTCCACAAAGAGCTCCGCGCGTTCGAGCGGCACCTGCGCTCCGGCGGCATTGGCGTGGCCGCCCACTTCTGCCTGCGTGTCCTCGCCTGCCTTAGCATTCAGGTCCGCGATGACCGCAGCGAGGAACTCACGGAGATTGCGCTCTTCCTTGTGTTTTGATTCCTCCTCTGGTCGGCTGCCGCTGTTTCTCGGCGCTTTTCTGATGCTCACCTTCAACAGCTTCTCCTGGTCGGCGATGCCCAGCACCATCGTGCCTTCAGAGAACCTTCCTGAGCGAGAGATGATACTGGCCACGGTACCGATGACCGTGTGGCCGATGACGCCGCGGCCGTCGATGATGATGATGTTCGCATCACCGGGTCGTTCGATCGCCGGCACATGCTCCTCTGTCCATCGCACGGCTTCCATTATCTTCTTGCGATAGATAGTCACTTCGCGCAGCGCGCGCATGGTCAGATGCTTGTCGCCGAGCAGCGCGCCGATGCCCAGCGAAGCCTTGCCGAGCCTGCCGCAGGCGTTGAGCAGGGTGGCGAATTCCCGAGCGTCTCTCGTCGAGCTGCCGGGCTTCTGCTGCGGAAGGATATAGACCGGCCCGATGATGTCCTCGGGATGCTGTTCGCCATGGCGGCGGAGGATGATGCCTGCCACCAGATCCTTCATGTCGTCCTTGCTCAGGTCAGCCGCCTTCTTCCAGCCGCTGCCTTTCCGCAGGTCGATGCCCAGCTCGGTCAGGAACTGTATAGCGCCGGACTCATTGCCTGAGACGCCGGGGATATAGTAGTCCATGCTGTATTCCAACAGCTTGTGCAATGGTCTTGTCTGCGCGCCGAAAAAGCGAAGCCCTTGCTGCACCTCCATGGTGCCGGTTGCGACAGCATCAGCAAGGATCGCCTTGTTGAGGCCAGTGAATCCCTTGTCCTCCTGGATGTCGCCCAGCGCTCCGATAATGGCGATGACCGCGAGGTCCTTGTTCTGGGCAGAGAGATCGCGGGCGAACAGGTAGGCGACGCCTGCACCGCTTATCTCCTTGCCGCCGTCGATGCCGAAACAATGCGGATTCACCTGCCAGATTCCTTCAGGCCTCGCCTGCAGCTCATGGTGGTCCAGGATATAGACCTGACGATCAGCAAGGAGCTCCCTGATGTCCTCGATCTGGCCTGAGCCAAGGTCGCAGAACACAAATACCTGATGCTGCTCTTTGGCGAACTGCTCGATGAGCTCGCGGCGCAGCTGGGGGACGATAGTGAGCGCGTATCTCCTGTTGTCACGCAGCAGCGCTGAGACCATGATGGCCGCGGCGCTGATGCCGTCGGCGTCATGATGGCTCACGAGGCGGAGCGTCTCGGTCCTGGGCAGCGCGGCAAACGAGGCTGCCGCCTGTCTGCAGTAGTCTGCAAAACCCATGCTCACTCGACCAGGAGCTTCATCTTCTCTGGATCGTATGCCCACGTCTTGGCGAGCCGGCCGGTGCGCTGGTAGTATTTCACCAGGCGGCGGATCTTTGACTCGGTCAGGGTAAGGCCACGCTTCGCCGTGTTGTCCTTCCGGTAATTCGCGTTGTGCTTGCGGATGAGCAGGGCCTTCTTGATGAGCGCCATCATGTCATCAGGGATATCCGGAGATTGTTTTCTGGCTGCTAGAATCTGGCTGACACTCTTGCCCGCGGTGAGCTTGACTGAGGGGATGCCGTAGGTATCGCGAAGCTCAACGCCTATCTGCGCGGCGGTCTTCTTGTCCTTGGCCATCTTAGACACAAGAACTTCGACTTCCTTTGCCTTGTAACGTATCCAGACGGGCTTAGACTGTCCTATTGGCTTTGAAGAACCAGATTTACCTTTCTTTCTCGAATGCATCCTTGCCATGTTCTCACCCGGTATGGTCAAGCTCAGGGCCGGACCATCCTTGATGGAACCCGAAAACAGTGGTTGATTTATAAATCTAGCGGGTATTCCGGGGGTATGGCGCTTGGGCTATCGGGGGGCATTCCTATAGGTCTGGTGTATGCCCTGCTGAGCATGGCGGGCTATGGTAGCTACCTCGTCTTCGCGAAATCGGCGACAGCGAGGCATGGCTCTGTCGTGGCGTCAACGGCTATACATGGCATAGGGTTGCTCCTTATCGCGGCGATGGCTTCCAGATACTTGTATGTCCCTAGCATAGCTCTGTTGGGGCTTATCATCGCGACAGGTCTCATCGGTGCTGCTGGCGTGTATCTGCAGTTCCTCGCTGTGCAGGTAGGCGATATCGCCATCGTCTCTCCCTTATCCAACATGGGCGGATTCTTCATCCTACTGCTTGGGGTCGTGTTCCTTGGCGAGCGGTACTCGGGGGTGGTGTATGCTGGTGCAGTGGTCGTGTTGCTCGGTGTGCTGTTGGCGCTGGTGCGCGGTCCGGCTGTCCAAGCATCAGACACGGGTCGTGGCGACGGGCGCGTGAAGCATGGCAGATTTGGCGGTCGGGTCATCACGCCCGGGGCGCTTCCTGCAGTCGGATTCAGTCTTATCCTCGCGTTGTATGGCACCTTGTCAAAGATGGTCGTCGATGAGCTCGGCGGCATCGTCTCCGCGTTCTGGCTAGAGCTTGCGGTGCTGCTGTGGTTGCTGCCTTTTGCTGTCCGGGCCATGATGCAGCTGGAGCGCAGGGATGTGCGGCCATTGTTCATCGCAGGGCTGCTTTTCGGCATCGGCTCAGGATTCCTCTATCCTGCGATAGGGCTCATCGGTCTTGGTCTCACCGGCAGCATCATCCAGGCGGCGCCCATCATCGGGGTCACGCTCGCGTATGTGCTGCTCAAGGAGCGGCTCGCCAAGTGGCAGTGGGTGGGTGTATTGTGCACCATCGCGGGCATGCTCGCCATCGTGGTCGCGAGCGCGTGAGTGGCGTTACTATTGCTCTTTCCAGAAAGCGCTACTCTGATCGTCTCATCCTCATGAACGTGTCCGTGCCAAGACGTCTTGATTCTATCAATCGAAATCCGGGCTCCTTATTGAACGCTCTTACGCCGCCAGGCAGCAGCCTCGGCGAGACATACAGGCGCAGCTCATCGATGGCATCGGCTGCGAGGAAGGATTCGTAGATGTCTGCTCCTCCCTCGACGAGCAGTCTTGCTATGCCACGCGATGCCAGGTCGGCAAGGACGGCATGGATGTCATGCGGGTCTATCGCGACGAGCTTCGCACCATGCTGTTGCAGCGCGGAGACATGGGCCGCGTCAGTATGCTTGCAATAGGCGAGCGCATTGCTGTCGCGCAGTACTTTGGCGTCTGGGGGGATGTCGCATCCCAGGATGACTCTTGTGATGCCCCGCTCGCTGGCGAGTTCAGGATCATCTACACGCACGGTGTTGGCTCCGACGAGGATGGCGTCAAAGCTGTTGCGCTGCTTCTTGCTATGCTCCAGGGCTTCTGGACAGCTGATGGTCGTTCGCATGCCTTTGGCTTCTGCGATATTGCCGTCAAGGGATGTCGCGGCCTTGAGCACTACCCAGGGAGCAGATGTGGTGGCGTACTTCAGCCACGACGCGAGGAATGTGTCGCATCCTGTCGGCAGCGCGCGCTCGACAAGGATGCCTGCCTTGCGCAGACGCTCTGCTCCGCCATGGGTCGGGTCTGCTGTTCCATAGACAAGCTTGCTGATGCCCGCGGCGATGATGGCGCTGGTGCAAGGTGGCGTCCTGCCCTGATGATCGCAAGGCTCGAGCGTGACGATGAGTGTCGCTCCTTTGGCATGTGTTCCGGCGCGTGCTAATGCTGTGGGTTCAGCGTGCGGGGTGCCCGGGCCTTTGTGGAATCCTTCGCCTATGACTTTGCTGTCCTTGACGATGACGCAACCGACCTGCGGATTGGGGGAGCAGTATGCTTGCGCTGCCAGTTGCAGCGCTCTGCGCATGTGTCTATCGTATCGACCTGTGATGGTGAGTGGTGTCGTCATGGTTTCTCTCAAAGGGATGCAATACGTTGCATTACGAGGACGTTATCGGTATGGAAGGTGATTCTCCGTGTGGTTCTTGCTATCTGCAGAGCAGCAGCGCAGCGTCGACAGCGCGGCGGGCGTGCGGCACGGCGCGCGCTCTTGCTTGGGCGAGCCTCATGCGCGGTCCGGTGATGCCGAACCCGACTGGCTTGTCGTGCTGCATCTGCAGCTCGAGCAGTTGCTTGGCCACAGCGCTGCCGATGACTTCATCATGGCTAGTGGCTCCCTGCAGGATGGTGCCGAGGACGACGACCGCGTCGATGTTTTTCTGCTTGAGGAGACGGCTTGCGGCAAGCGGCGTCTCATAGGCGCCGGGCACGGTGACGATTGGTCCTAGCAGGGCGCCATGGCTGATGATGCGCTGCTTCGCTGCGTCGAGCATGGTCTTCGCTATGTCGATGTGGAATGTGGCGGAGACGATGCCGACGCGTTTGCCCTTGGCGTGGGGGATGGTCGGAATCCGTTCTGCTTCAAGTCGGTTCATATCGGTCACCTGGTCTTTGTGGATAGTGTTCCTATGATGGTACTTATTGTGGTCGCTATGGTCACACGCTCTTGGTTCATATGGGCCCTGCGTCTGGCGCTCCTTGCCGTCTGCCTGTTCCTGCCCGCTCACGCAACGCGTCTTTGCCTTGCAGCATCGCGATGGCGTTTCGCGCGTGCTTGACGGTGCGGTCCTTCATCGTGGCGCTGAGCTGTTTGGGCGTCGATGCTTCTGCCTCGAACACCATGACGCCGAGGATGTGATGATTAGTCATCAGCTGCGCCTGTATGATGCCCATGCTTGCCTCATGCGCGCACTTGCTGTCGATGGCAGCGCCGCCGACATGGCCTAACGCTAGGACGATGTCGCAGTGATGCTCCTCGATGAGTTTTTTTGCGGCCACCGGCAGGTCCTTGATGCCTGGTACGGTGTAGCGCACGATGCGCACCTTCGGAGCCTCACGCCTGATGGTGTTCTCGGCCATCGTTCCCATATCGACGCGCGCAAAGGTCGTGTCGACGATGCCGATGGAGCCGGTGATCCGATTCATCGTTGGACTCTTGTTGTGTCTCTGTTTCGTGACTGCTTGTCTCATGGCATCTGCCCTCCGTATCAGGCCTGAATCGATTTTTCTTGTCTGTCATTTCTGGACTGCGATGTCCTCAGTGAAGATCTCCTGTTGTATGCAACATGAGCGTATCGCCGTCTGCAAGGTCCAATGCCCTGCGCAGGTTCATTAGCGCTATTATCTCGATGATGGTGTCAGGATGCGATGTGCGCTCTGGCCGGATGATAGCGACCTGATATCCTTCTGACGCATGCGATGCCGCCCGTCTCCTTGTTGTTTTCCTCGCCGGCCTCACGGACTTTTTGGTCATCGTGCAGGGATATAGAGTGAACCCTCCAAATGTGCGGTCTTTTCTCTGGAACCCCATTACCACTATCGGGCGCAGGGTATCAAGAAACGTTGCGGTCTCTGTCGCGGCAACCTGTAGGTTCAGCGTTCCAGCAAACGGTGTGAATCCTGCGGCCTTGTTGATGACTTCGCGATATTCCTCCTGCGAGAGATAGAAGCGTCCTTCACCAAGACCACTCACCAGCGTTCCGCTGAGCGCTGATTGCGCGATGGAACTGCCGGCCAGCTGCCGGGCATAGGACTGCAATTTTTTTCTTCCCTTCAGCGTCAGACAGAGCCGCACGCCCTGCGGGCTGGTCTGATTGCTGATGAGCCCTACGGATGCGGCTTTTCGTAGCTGCAGCGAGGCTGCCTGCTGGCTGATGGACAATGCGGATGCGACAGCGCTGGTGGTAGTCTGCCAGGTTGCTGTCTCCTGTGCAGGCTTTCTTGTGGCCGCGTTGCGTGCTATGAGCGCGAGCAGCGGTGCGCACTTCGCGATATCCATCGAGTGTCGGAGCGCATGGTTACTTATATTCTTTATGCTACCAATTTTTTGGTAACTGGAGTGCGCTATTTTTGTAGTGTGTTATTGTAGTGATTGTACTAATTGGCCGCTCAGCGTGAGTTTTCGCAGTCTGGTCTGGGAATGGTGGGAGATGGGTCTGGAATGAATGGGACAGTTGCAGACCTGTAGTGTATTCCTTCGTGATGCTACTCATAAGAGGCATCCCTGCTGCTGCGCACGGCTCTGGATGATGCGGGTTTCGTGCCTATTGGTCAAAGATTTTCTATCCATCAAAAACTATATTAATGAACTGCGACCTGAGAAGGACAAGAAGGGAATCATGGCGAAGAAGTCCGCCATGGCGCGACGCAGCCGCTCCGGTGTCGCAGCCAGAACTGCCTCATTGCTGATGACTTCTGTGCATGTTTAAGCAGGAGGAGGCATCGCGCAAATCCCGGAGATCGCATGCGCATGGCTCTTGACAGAAGGTGAACACATCATGTACATCCCATTGTTGGTCGGGCTCGGGGGATTTATCGGTGCTATTATGCGCTATGCCGTCGGGGGGTGGATACAGAACAGTGTGGTGAGCTTTCCTCTGGGCACGTTTGGTGTCAATGTCCTCGGTAGCTATCTGCTTGCCCTGGTGATGTATCTCTCTGAATACACGGGCATGGTCAATGCGGAGGTGCGTGTGTTCTTTGGCATAGGCATGCTCGGCGCGTTCACGACCATGTCGACGTTCAGCTATGAGTCTTTCCGGCTGCTCGAGCGTCATGAGCTATTGCTGTTCAGCGCAAATGTTATAGGCACTCTTGTATTCACGATGGCTGCGGTATATCTTGGCCGCCTGACGGTCATGCACTATTGGAGATGATGGAGGGGATAGGCAATGAACAAATCATCTGAAGCCGTGCTGCTTCGTATCTTCATCGGCGAGTCTGACGAGCACCAGGGCAAGAAGCTCTACCGGCACATCATCGAGAGGCTCAAGAAAGAGGGCATAGCAGGCGCGACCGTGCTGCGTGGCATCGAAGGTTTCGGCAAGACCAGTCACATCCACACGAACTCCATCCTGCGACTATCAACGGACATGCCTATCGTCATCGAGGTCACGGACACCAAAGAGAACATCGCTCGCGTGCGGCCGTTCCTGGACTCTGTCATCAAGGAAGGACTCATGACTGAAGAGAAGGTCAGGATCATCTTCTACGAGGGCAATAAGAAGGACACCACGACCTAAGGTCTTGCTTGTTCTCTTGACCAGAAGCAGAACCTGCCTCTTGTGTATTTTCTAAATCTTCTACAAGGTGCGTGTGACGCTCTTTTCTGTCAGCGTGGTGGATCATTCCACCACATAGAATGGCACTTGTCCCTTTGGCGTGTCATAGACCGTCGCCTGCTTGCCTGCGTGGCTCGCGATGGGATTCTGCATGAAGTCTGTGAGATTGGAAGTGCCTCCTTTCTGCAGCACCAGATGCACCGGTATCGTCCCCTGTCCGCTCTGCAGCAGGCCGATCTGCACCAGGCGATAGTTATCCTGCACATATTGGAAAATGTCAGGGTTCTGCATGACACTCGGCATGCCCTGGCCCTGGATGTGGATGTAGAGCCAGCTGAAATTCAGGTCATCCTCCCCGTGCATGAACTGCGTCTCGTTGTTGACCAGGCCTGCGCAACGCCTGTCGGCCAGGAAACAGACGCCGTAAGACTGCGGATTGAACGTCGCGACCCAGAAGCGCTCGCTCGTATTGCTGTTGGCATGGATGTAGTCCGCGGCGACGTCTAGGCCATAGAAGATGACACCATATTGCCTATCCAGGCTAGCCTGGACCTGGGCATGCGACAGGGGGATGAGGATGAGTGGAATGAATATGGCCAGTTTCCAGCGAGAGCCTTGCGCGAGGAACTTGCCCATGACATACAGGGCATAGGCGCTCGCGAGTATGACCAACGGGAGGAAAGGCATCTGGTAATAATTATGGCCTTTGATGAAATCGGCCAGCACCATAGCGTAGGGGATGATGGCGAGGACATAGAGAAGCAGGAACCTGCCGAGCTTGGTGCGGTACTTGAAGAGCACCAGGATGATGCCGATGATAAAGAACCAGACAAACCACATGGTATAATTGTCCGTGATATATGAGCGCATGATGTCAGAGAATTGGTTCCAGTAATCAGGCGTGAAGATGCGCCAGAGATTGACACGTGAGAACGTCGCCTCGAAGACTGCCTGCTTGGTGTTGAGAAGCGGTGCGAGTGCTGTCCAGAGCAGCAGGGGCGAGAGGCCGGCGAGGAGGGCAAGCAGGGGCCTTGACGTAGTCAACCAGAAATCCTTCTTCAGCAGTGCGCGGTATGGGAAGAATCCCAGCCAGGGTATCATGATGATGAGGAACGTGTACTTGAAGATGCCGGTCAGTGCGATAGCCAATCCGAGCCAGATGCTGTTCTTGACGCTCATATCATCGAGCCACCGCAGGTAGAGGACGCTGGCGAGCAGCATGAAGAAGAGCGCCGGGCTCTCGGGCTGGATGTTCCTGCCGAAGAAGATGTTCAGCGGCAGGTATGCCATGAGGAATGCGGAGAGCAGGGAGATATAGTCGCTCTTGGTCAGGCGCTGCGCGAGCAGATAGATCATCACCACCGAACCGAGCGAGAAGAGTATCATGATGACCCTCGCCGACCAGAAATGGATGCCGAAGACACGCCAGGAGAGCTCTATCATCCATGGTATGATGGGCATCTGCGGATACTCCTCAAAGTATCCGGGACCGTCATCAAGGCCGAGGATGTGCATCTGCCTTCGCAGGTAGTCCCCATGGTTGTATTGGTTGAGCGCCTGGCTGAGATACTCGTTCTCCTTCATGTTATGATAGCCGATGCTTGGAAAGTCCATATGATACGAGCGCCAGGACCAGCCGACGATGAGAAAGACGATGATGAGCGCCCAGCGCCAGTCGATTTTTTTCAAGCGGGATAAATCGATGCCAAGGTCGGCGTCCTCAGAAGCAGCATCCTTGATCTGAGGGCCTTTCTGATGCTGGTTCTTATGCGGATCTTCATCGCTATCACTGTGATGCTTTCGGTCGTGATGCTCGTCACTCTCCCCCATGGCGGTGCTGGAAGGGGCGCAGTTTATAAAATTTGAGGAAGGTGGGCTGATGTGGACGCGTATGCAACTCCTGCTAGTTCAAGAGCAGATTGCCGTGGGTGTCAAGCGCCACGATCATATAGACGCGAGGTTGCTCTGCTCTGGCCTGTATCACGCGGTCCACCAGGTCGTCGGTGCGAAGGTTTGTGGGCCTGAAATAGGTATGCGTCGTTTCATCCAGCCAAGCGCCGGTCACGGTCCACTGAGGCAGGTTGTTGTTGCACTCCCACGGTGCTATGTACTGGATGGCGTCCTCTGCTGTGATGCCCTGACCTTTCTCTGCGGCGTGGCGTGCGATGCATTCCCGGAAGAACCCGGGAGCGCCTTCTCGCGCATAGCGGTCCGCGGTCGCGAGTGTCGCCGGGATGACTTCGGCATTGAACTGATAGATTGCTTCCTCCACTTCTGTTATGGGCTGCGCGAAGCTCTGTGTGCCGATGATGTTGACGATATTTCCATCTCTGTTCGCAGGGGACTGATACCAATCACCGAACAGACCCTTGACCGGTGAGAGGTCTATGTCGCCGCCGAAGGGATTGCCGAACGTGCGATGGTGGAACTTGTAGTTGAGCAGGATATCATTGCCTCTCTCTGGCAGGAAGCATCGCTCATCGGTCTGCAGTTGCCAGTACTGCAGGACCTTCATGCCATCGACCCTGGCGGCGAAGTCCTTGATGGCATTGTTGCTACGGTCGATGTAGAAGCCAAACCGGAACGGTCGCTGATGCTCCAATGTCCTGAGCTCTTGGTCCATGGCTTCAGGATTGAATGGGACAGGGTGATCAAAGTCAACCTGGACCGCGCAGTCCATCCAATAAGGATTGAGCTCAACCGTGTCGATGTGCTTTGCCAGCGGGTTGCAATAGAGAGTCCGTCTGACACCCTGGAACGCAGGGTGGGCGAGCGCATCCAGCTGCGCTGCCACCTCGTCAAGGTTGCCCGCAATCTCGGGCGCATGGCCATTGCGCTCCACGATGACGTCCCTGCCATCGTCGCTCATGGTCACCATCTTCGACCAGGAATAAGCGAATTTCAGGCGCCAGCCGGTGATGTCAAGGGGCTTCACGCGGTGGGGGACTGCGGTGAAGTTCTTATAGTTTGTGACGCTTATACATCCTGCTTTTTGTGGGGTCATGCGTATTGCCGACTGTCTTCACGCCCGTCGTATCAGCCGCTGCACATCGGGAACGCGGTTGGTGAGTCTTGTCAACAGCGATGCCCTTGACGCTTCCATACGTGTGAGATCCTCCAGATCATAGAGCAGTATGCCTTGCTGCTGCGCGTAGGCAGCGGCTCTCAGGGTGTAGGTGCTGTTGGTGAGCATCTCCGCGCGCTTTCCTGGCACGCTGAGCAGCGAGAGCTGGCTGGCGAACTTGGCCACCTCGTCCAGGCCCACCTCATCGGATGTCCGATACTTGCACTCGGCAAAGCGCTCGTGCAGGCGCACACGATACACCAGGTCTATCTGGACTTTCATCTTATCTATAGTATAGAGCACATTGTGCCGGACTCCGCGATATCCTGCGTCCCGATAAAGTTGAGCGCAATAGCGCTCGAAGCGCTGTCCCATGGTGCTGGTCGCCTTGCGCGCAGAGCCCACAGTCGCACATGGCTTCTTGCTGCAAGCACGTCTTGGCGTATGATGGCCCATACATTCTCGATGACCGAGGTGCTTAAACAACCCTTTGGGAAAGAAAGCGGATGGGTTGCGGGATGGGCGGAAAACTTCTTAACTATGACGCGGATTCCACTGCCATGCGTCTTGAGGATGTGGTCGTTTCTGAATCCGATGGTCTTAGACGCCTGGGCAAAGGCCGGGCGGCGACGGTCTATCTGGTCCCGACGAATGGGCATGCTGCTGGTGGCGCGCATGATCAGGTAGGGCGCCCCAGAAGTGCAGGGCACATGGTTCTCAAACGCTTCTCTGGGCATGATTCGCTCACGTCGCTGGTCAATGTGCTCTGCAGCGGCGCGCCGAACCACTACGCATGGAATCCTGACGCCATCGAGTCGGCTCATCATGTCAGGACCATCCTGGGCATGCTGGTCCCGTTCTGGACCGAGGAGCGCATGAGCGTGGCTGCTTCATATGGATATTCATTCAATGACGAGAACAATTGCTTTCAATTGCATTGCGACTATGTAGATGGCAGGCACGCGGCGCTCCATCATCCTTTCTCCGCAAGCCGTGAACAAGAACTGCCTGAGCTACGTACGTTGCTTAGGGACCTGGAATCCACGCTGCCGGACTGGAGTTTTTCTGGTGCTGTGTGGCAGGCAGGCAAGGGGCATCCCCTGGGTATAGGCAATTTCATGAACGAGGAAGGCGAAGACGGCAGATGGGTCTGGGTCGATCTGGAATCAGGGGTGCCTGCGCTATTCCCGCTCGATCCTGTCACCTTGCTCACCTATTATCTTCCTCGGGCCTTTGCGGCAGGGAGGCCACTGTTCGATGATGTGGACGCCGAGCTGCTGATGTCCCAGGTGAGCTCGCACGATGCGCTGCATGAGTACCTTGGTCCTGCGCAGATCTATACCGTCGGGGTGATGCCCGGAACGCTGCCCTAGCTGCATGAGTACCTTGGTCCTGCGCAGATGGACCAGTTGCAGGGGACTGTCAGCGAACTTGCGCTCTCCCAAGCAGCATGGAAGGGCAAGAGCAGATTGCAGAATTCCATCTCCTACCAACAGCATCGCGGTGGCATATCCGAAAGACAGGCAGCATGG
The DNA here is from genome assembly GCA_001871415.1 of Candidatus Woesearchaeota archaeon CG1_02_57_44. Lineage (GTDB taxonomy): Archaea > Nanobdellota > Nanobdellia > Woesearchaeales > CG1-02-57-44 > CG1-02-57-44. The sequence goes on from MNWW01000067.1 coordinate 40,803, forward strand.
TATGAGCAGCATCCTGTACGCTGGTATGCCCGCGAAGGAACGAGGCTCACGGGAAAAGCGATACGATATGTATCCCTTGACGTCCCGGGCAAGGCCTGGCAAGGGCTCGTCAATGCTGCCAGACAGTTCCTGCCTGCTGCCAGGCATTGGGGCCGCTGCGTCGTCTCCAGCCCCTATCGGATGCAGGCGCTGCATGATTACGTCGATGATCGCATAACCTTCTGGGAGGGACGCAAGCAGCTATCCGCTGATGAGGCAGCGCATCTTCGCTCGCAGCTGACCCAGGAACATACGAGCTCATTCATCACGGACGTGATGGGCCAGGCGCTGCTCAAGCCGCTGGAAGCTCTGTTGTTTCCTTCATTGGCCACGGCACTATATTCCTCTGGTGTCATCGATGAGGCGCAGGCCGGAGCGCTTGTTGTCGCAGGAGGTTCCATCTCCCGCTCTGCTTATACAATGGTGCGCATGCTGCAGGACAGGTCCAGTAGGAAAGGTCCTGCTGATGCTGCATCCCCCGGTGATGAGAACAGCCGCGGGTTCATCGGCAGATTCCTTGACAATAGGGGGGTCGCGCTGCTCTGGGGGGCTATCCCTACTGCGGGCAATCTCGCCTACCCCTTGCAGATGGTCTACTCCGGCAGCACCTCCGACCATGACCTTGGCGCATTTCTCGTCTATGATGCCATGTCCCGTCTGGGCCGGAAGATCCCTATCTACGGCGGAGAGAACAGCGGCACAGAACATGCTCTATGCCGGCTGCCTGATGTGCTCGTGCGACAGAGAGGCCTGTCTACTGTGTCCATCTGTCAAGAAGTCTAGCAGGTAGTCTCTAGCACATCCATCTCGCCCGGAAGATGCCGCCAAAGAACCGTGCCACGCCTTTCAGTTTCGCCTTGGGCGAGAAGGCCCACTTGGACGCGCCGTGCAGGCGCGCACCAAAGTCGACCGGGAATTCCGTGATGGCATAGTGCGCGCGCTTCGCTTTGGCCAGGAGGTAGAGGTCCAGGGAGAAATCCTTTGGCGCATCGTCGAGCAATGCGAGCAATTCCCTTGGAAACACTTTCGGCTGAGCGTTTATCTCATGCAGCCATGATAGGAACACGACGCTGGCGAGCGCGCCATAGCACCAGGTGAAGACGGCGTCGATTGGCTTTCTGCCTTTGCGCGCGCCTTTGACCAGGTGCTTGGTCATCTGACGGTCCTGATACATATGGTATGCCTTGAACACGTCTTCAGGAGGGGTCTGCAGATCCGCGTGGGTATAGGCGAGGACCTTGCCTTTGGCCGCGCGAAGACCTGTCAGGATGCCATGGCCATAGCCGATGTTGACGGGCACGAGCACGGTACGGGCGAAGCCGTACTGTCGCTTGGATAGCTCTCGCTTCAGCACAGCCGCGGTGTCATCAGCGCTGCCATTGTTGACGAGGATAAGTTCAACACGCACGCTTTTGAGCACAGGCATGAACCTGCGCAGGATGTGCGGGATGTTCTTTGCTTCATTGTAGCAGGGAACAATGATGCTGAGCTCTGGCGCGAGCGATGACTTTCGGTTCATTTCCTGTGCGCGTGTTACCATTGTTGACTCCTTGTATGCTGCTGTTTCGGTTCAAACGCCGATGCTTTCCCTGCTCCTGCGTGTCTCTTCTATTGTTCAACAGGACAACTTCCTGACGCGCCCACCTTGTTGAGCCGCTCGTAGACAATGACCGTGCTTGGTGTTCCTGGTCCCATGATACGACAACGCAGGGAGGGGAAATTGCCGCAGCCGATGTCATCATACGCGACATCGTGACGCACAAAGCCCTGAAGGGGAAGCGGTGTGTCAGAGACCACCCAGTTCGCGAACAGAGTGCTGGATTCAGTGAAGCTCCGAGCAGTGCTTGCTACTGTTTCCTTATCCATATCCAGCGCAAGGGTGTCATTCCACCGGAATCCCGTCGGCGTGTACATGCATTGGTCCACCGTCAGCAGCAGCGGTCCCTTGAGCCGCCAGTCCAGCAGGGCTGCGATGTCGTGAGGTTGCGCATTGGCCTGCAGGAAGAGCGATACTGCTTCAGTCTTATCTGTCGTCGGATTGGTGATCTCGCGTGCGTAGTCAAAGAGCAGCATCCTTGGTTTGGCGGCGTCTTGAAACTGGCTGAAGGAGGAGGAACCAAAGGATGCGCCGATGCGCTGCTGCAAAGGCAGCGCTGCCATCACAGGCAATGCGCTGATGAGATTACTGCAGACAAGCAGTATGACCAGGGGCCATGCCAGTCTGCCGGCGCGCATCACCAGGACAGCGCTGATTATGGCAAAGAAGGGGAGCGTGAACAGGATGTGATGGAATAAGGCGGTTCCTGCTGGCATGATGATTATGGCCGCAAGGATGGTGATGATGGGCACTGCTTTGATGCGTCGGGGAAGCGGTCCGATTGCGCTGCTGACGGGAAGAAGCGCGAGCAACAGCAAGAGCAACGGGAACAGATGGTTATTGATGTCAAAGAGATACTGCAGCGAATGGACAAGCAGCTTGTGCGCGAATGACATAGGCACGCCGACATTGCCCGCGTTGCCCAGCAGATTCGCCCATAAGGCCCAGGGTACGCTCAGAAGCAAGAACGCCACAAGAGCGACCGCAGCCTGGATAAGGTGTTGACGTCGTCGGTGTGATGGTATGGCGGCGATGTCGAGCAAGTAAGCACCCATCAGGCCTATCAGCGCGGTGATGGCTAAGGTGTAGGAGCTATGGAACAGCAGCACCGGCGCTATAGCTACCATGATGGTACCACTCGGCTGATGCGCGAGGAAACGCTCGTATCCTTCAGCCAGCAGGAGCATGGCGAATACCGCTATGCTATAGTAGCGCGCCTGGCGGATGTAGAGGAGCAGCATGACATTGAGGGCAAAAAGCAATTGCGCCATGAGCAGTGCCGTGCTTTTCAGGAATCTGCTGACGTACAAGGAAAACAACAACAGGGAAAGCAGCCCGATGATGGCGAAGGGCAGACGCGCAAGGAACGTGCTGCGGCCAGCGAGCAGGAATGGCGCGGTGATGAAATCGTAAGCAGGGGAGTTGGCTACCCAGATTCCTTGCCTGACCGGAAAGCCTTGCTGCTCTGAGGGTGGGACGAGCATATTGCCGCAATTGACGGTTGGCGCATGGCAGCGCAATATGTTGAGCGCAGGTATCGCTATGTTGGTCTCATCGCCCTGCAGGGAGCGATCACCGAGCGATGCGAAGATGAGTATGGCGAACAACAGCAGCAGCCATACCGGACAGGACGGCTTGCCGTCAGCAGGCTGGAGTTGGTATCTTCCTGTCAGACCTCCTGTCTGGAGGGTTGTTCCGACCGAGGATCTTCGCTGTGCCCGTCGTGCGGTCATTGGGCTTCTTGCGCCAGGATCCGGCATACCAGAGTGAATCCCCGCCGCGTTTATATAGGTTTTCCAGCACATTTTTATTGCGCTTGCGCATCCTCTCGGTCATGTCCGGGGAGTTCACCAGCAGCATCATAGCAGTGGCTGTGGCGCTGCTCCTTGGTCTTGTCCTGTCTCCTCCGCTTGCGCTTCTCGCAGGCGTGGTCGCATATGCTGCTTCCTGCTGGCCGCGTCTGCGGCGCGGCAGTCTGCTGCGTCTCGCGCTTGGTTATCTCTTTGGCATTGCTGGGGTCATGACCCTGTCAAGAGGGTCCCTGACTGCGGCTGGCGTAGCAGCTGACCCAGCAGGCCTTGCGCCCCTTTGGTGGGGTGTCCTTGGTATGGTGCTCTTCTGCGTCCTGGCCAAGCCGCTGGACACGATGCAAGTGCCCAAGGTCATGCGACATCCCCTGTTCCTCTGGATCCTGCTTGTCAAGCTGGCACTATCACTTTTTTTCGGCTCGCACTATTATGTTGACGGCACGATGCCATTTGTCTCTCACTTCATCACGTCAGGATTCGCGAATCCATACGATGCGTTCCTCGCGCTTGGCCAGGTCAAGGCGTTCCCATACAGCACAGCCATGCTGCTGTTCCTGGCATTGCCGTTGTTTGTGCTCTCTCCTTTGTGGTCCGGATCCTTGTTTGCCAGCGGCGTTGCTGCTGGTCTGGGCCCTTCCGGTGCCGTCGGTGGTGCAGGAGCCAGTATGCTTCAGCTGCTGTTGTTTCGCCTACCGCTGCTGCTCGCGGACATCGGCATATTGCTGCTGCTCTGCAGGATGCTTCCGACGCGCGAGGAAAAAGTACTGTGGTATTACTGGGCAAGCCCTATCGCCATCTATATCACGTATTTCCATGGCCAGCTTGATGTCATTCCTGTCTTTCTGCTGCTCGCGTCGCTCTACTTGCTCTTGCGCGAGCAGTACCCTGCGTCCTTCGCCGTGCTTGGACTCGCGCTCTCGGCCAAAGCCAATATCTTTGTCGCGGTACCGTTCATCTTCCTCTACCTTTGGCGCCGGCGACAGAGCCTGGAACGCATCATCGGTCACTTTGCCCTGAGCGGTGTGGTGTATGCCATCTTGGCGTTGCCCTTCGTCTCCTCGCCGGGTTATCAGGCACTGGTGGTGCACGCTGAAGAGCAGTTCTGGCTCTTCTTGCTGCAAGTGCCCTACCACGTCCAGGGCCTGGTCCTGTATCTCGCTCCGCTCGCGCTGGTGTTGTTCTTTTTTCGCGTCGCTTATTTCAAGACCTTCAGCCAGAACGGATTGTTCATGTCCCTGGCTGTCGCGTTCACCTTGCTCGTCACCCTTGTCCCTCCGCGGCCAGGATGGTTCTACTGGTCAATCCCGTTCCTGGCGTATTTCTTCATCAGGGATGAGCGTCTCAGCAAGAAATATTACACGCTCATCAACGGCTCGTATCTCCTGTACTTTCTCGTCCTCTCTCCGCAATCTGACCTGTTCTCGTCGCTGCGCGTACCAGCCGACATACTTCCTGTCAGCGTACCCTCTGCTTTTTTCGGCAGCAACGCGGTATTCTTCGCGAACCTTGGCTTCACGCTCTTTGTCGGTGTGCTGCTGTCCAATATCTATTTCATCTATCGTCGTGGTCTTCTGGAGACCCTGGAGGTGCGCGAGCGCCCGCTCAGCATCGGTGTCGCCGGCGACTCTGGCAGCGGCAAGAGCACGCTCACAGGCATCATCAGCGACCTGGTCGGCGCGCACAACCTGACGGTGCTGGAGGGCGATGACCTTCACCGCTGGGAGCGCGGCGATGCCAATTGGGAGAGTCTGACACATCTTGATCCCAAAGCCAACAAGCTAGCGCTCGACGCAGAGCATCTCGCCGCCATCAAGAACAGCCAGCAGGTCGAGCGACGGGAGTATGACCATGGAAATGGTCAGTTCACGGACACGAAGTCCAAGGCGCCTGGCAGATTTGTCATCGTGTCAGGCCTGCACAGCTTTTATCTGGCGCGCATGCGCGCGTTGCTGGACCTGAAGATCTTCCTTGAGCCGGAAGAAACCCTTCGCCGTGAATGGAAACTCACGCGCGACAGCGGTGAGCGAAAGCACAGCGGACGGGCCGTCGCCAGGCAGATACAAAAGCGCCTTCCGGACAGCAAGAAGCATATCCTGCCGCAGAGACAATTCGCTGACCTGGTGCTAAGATTCGTTCGAGAAGGCCCGGCGGCATCATCCCGGAAAGCAGACAAACGCAAGCCGTCGCTGCTCCTGGAAGTGACGCTGAAGAATCACTATGATGTGCAGGCGCTGCTGGCAGCGCTCGACAACGCGCTGGTGTGCCATGACTACAGCGATGATCTGGAGCACATGAGCATGATGTTCAGCGAGCACATCACTTCCTCTCGGGTTGCTGGAGTCGTATCTGATGCAGGATCTCCAGCTAGTCCAGAGGCCCTGCTCACGCCTGAAGCGATAGCGCGCATCGCGTATCATCTGTATCCGAATCTGGAAGAGCTGCTGGACAACCGCAGGCCGCGATGGCGAGGAGGATACAATGGTATCATCCAGTTGCTCGTGCTGCTCTTGCTCGCTGATTCGGCGAGAACAGGTGAGTCTCATGGATGAACCGGCTCCTGCAGAGGATGAATGGAAAATACAGGGCCGGCCATCACTGCCCGGGAAGCTGCTCCAAGAATTTCTTGACGCTTGTCATGCTGTCGGTGCTGATAAGGCGCTGGTGCAGACGGGTGGAGGCAATATCTCCGTGAAGGTCTCGATGCCAGTGGATACGCTGGGTGCCGATGGTCTTGGCGCGAAGGCAGGGCAGCAAGCATCCCTGATGCTCATCAAGGCCAGCGGCACTGACCTCGCGGAGGTGAGCGCGTCCCGCGGCTGGTCGTTGGTGCAACAGGATGTCATTGGCACATTTGTCCATGCTCAGGGGGATGGCAAGTCTTCAGAACAGAAGCCCGAGGCTGAATACACGCGCGCCATTGCCAGCGCGCTGATGAGCGGAGCGCGTCCGAGCATGGAGACAGGATTCCACGCGCTGCTTGGAAAGGCCATCGTGCACACGCACCCCGTGGCGATCAATGGTCTGCTGTGCACAGAGGAATGGGAATCTTTGGTTGACAAGTTGTACCCTGGCTCCTGCAAGGTCGCATTCGCGCTCCCCGGACTACCATTGTCACTTGCCATCTGGCGTGCGCTCGCTCGCTTCACCGTGGCGGGAAAGAGCTCACCGCGCAGGATATTCCTGCAGAACCATGGACTCATCTGCGTCGGCGAGACGCTTGCAGAAGCGGTATCACTGACGCAGGATACGGTCAAGACCGCGATCGATCACTACTATGATGAGGGCATCACATATCAGGCCCCGACGCCAGGACTGGATCGTGCTTTTGTCGCGCAGAGCGGCATTGACTTCACGCAGCACCTGTTCCCGGATTCTGTGGTGTTCTTTCCTGACGGTATCGGTCCGGGCGGCAGGCAGGATATCGCGCTCGCGTGGCTTGCCATCGCGCATCTCGCATGGCAGGTGGGCAGCGTGCATTACCTGCCCGCTGACGCCGTTTCTTCGCTGCTAGCCATGGAAGCCGAGAGATTCCGGCGGCGACAAGGTGTTGTCGCATCGTCAAGCGCGCTGTCCGCGAAGGCTGATGCGCCAGCGGGCGATGGCCAAAAACCTGATAGCAAACTCGAGGGCACTGCGCAGCAAGAGGATTCTTTATGAGAGTCATCATCCCCATGTCCGGCATGGGCAAGCGATTTCTTGACGCGGGCATCAAGACGCCAAAACCACTCATCGAGATTGACGGAAGACCCGTTATTGAGCATATCGTACGCATGTTCCCTGATGGGGAATTCGTCTTCATCTGCAACAGTGAGCATCTCGCGACGACACCGCTGCGGCGTGTGCTCAAGCGTGTCGCTCCTGGATGCACCATTGTGGAGATAGCGCCGCACAAGAAAGGACCTGTGTATGCGGTGCTGCAGGCGGCGGAGCATATAGCTGATGATGAAGAGGTCGTCGTGAACTACTGCGACTTTGGCTGGCATTGGGACTACGATGACTTTTGCAGCTTTGTCGCGCGCCCAGAGGTCGAGGGGTGCATTCCCTCCTACAAGGGCTTTCATCCCCATAGTCTCGGCACGACGTACTACGCCTATCTCAAGGTGGACGCGTCCGACCGGCTCCTGGAGCTGCGCGAGAAGGAATCTTTCACTGACGAACGCATGCAGGAATACGCGTCATCAGGGACCTATTATTTCAAGAAAGGCGCCCACGTCAAAAAGTATTTTCAGCAGGCCATGGATGAGGGCGTGCAGAAGAACGGTGAATACTATGTCAGCCTGGTCTACAACCTGATGAGCGCTGACGGGTTGAAGGTCTTTGCCTACGAGATACCATACTTCCTCCAGTGGGGGACGCCTGAAGATCTGATGGAATATCTCTCGTGGTCGAATGCGTTCCGGCTCACAGCGCAGATCCGCGACGGAACGTTGCTGGAGGAATCGTTGAGCGCTGTCAGCTGGATGGCTGGCGCAGGAGAGCGGCCCTTCCAGCTGCTGGAAGACAAGCCCGTGTTCGTGGAGTCATTGCTCAGTTTTCCCAAAGCCGCGCGTTATATCTTCGTGCTCGATGACACGCAACGTCTGTACGGCGAGCGCATCGGCATACACTTCCCGGGGGCACAGATCTGCTCAGTAGATGAAGCGACCGGCGCTGATGGGGCGAAGGGCGTGCTCTCAGATGCCCATGCTCATGGCGCTGTCTTGCTGGCTCCCTGGGATAAGCTCTGCTGGTGGGATCTGCATGTCTTCGTGAGCATGGCTGACGCGCCACTGCTCTGGACGTTCTCCAACACGGTCAATCTGCGAAGGCATCCGACACGATACACGTTTCTGTCCACGGTGACATCGGGTGGAGTAAAGGTCGTGTCCGAGGAGGGGAAAGACGGTCGGGTGCCGAGCGACGCTCAGGATACGCAAGCGTATCTGGGCGCGGTGTTCCTGCCGCAGGTCAAGAAAGGCAAGCGATCCGCTGGCCAGGAAGAAAGCATCTCCTGGGAGGGCATGGCGTCAGGCGAAGCGACTGCCATCGCAGCGCTCGGCAAGCCGGGCGCCCGGCTTTTCCCTGTGGATAAATGCATCGAGCTGAGCACAGACGACGATGTCGCGACGTATCGCTACTGGTCGCGCTACTTTCGGCTGTGCGACCATCATCCGCGGTGAGTGCCCGCGTCACGCTGTATTCAACTGAAGTAATATATAGAAGCATGACCCTCCTATGCACCATGTCCGATGATAGTCATTCAGGCGCTGTACCTGCGCAGGCAGCGCCACGCATCATCGTGCATCGCGTCAATACCCTGCAGAAGCTGGCCTTGGTGCCTAAGCACTTCGGCGTGGAAGTGGATATCCGCACGCGTGATGGTGTCCTGGTCATGGACCACGAGCCATGGATGCAAAGCGCTGGTGGTATGGCTGATCAGGGTCCAGAGCAGAAAGACTCTGGCTCTTCGCGTCAAGGACCCGAACGCTTTGCGTCTCTGGTCGCGGCACTTGAGGGGCGCTTCATCGTCCTGAACCCGAAGGAAGATGGTCTACAAGACGCCATCCTCACGGTGCTGCGCAAACACGCAGTGACTGACTATTTCTTCCTGGACCTTCCTTTTCCCACTATCTGGCAACTGTGCCTCGCGGGAGAGCATAAGATTGCATTGCGCTTCTCCGAGCACGAGCCTCTTGAGGCAGTGCTTGCCATGAAGGGGCGGGCCGATTGGGTGTGGGTGGATACGTTCACACGACTGCCGCTGGACCGGCGCAGTCATGATGCGCTCCGCTCTGCGGGCTTCAAGCTCTGCCTGGTATGCCCGGAGCGATGGGGTAGGCCTGAAGACATCCCTATCTATCGTCGTCAGATGCTGGCAGAGGGGCTATGGGTCGATGCGGTCATGACTGCGCTGGAGCATGCGCAGGACTGGACAGCCCCTCTTGATGTCTCCGGGTTGCGGACAGGGGGGAAGCGCTGATGGCAGGCGAAGGCGACATGTACGGCAAGGGCTCACTGGATGGACAGATGAACAAGTTCGCGAAGGATCAGGAAAAAAATAATACGACAGATGAAGCGCCCGACAACGGCAAGGAGGAACCTGGGATACTACGGGCTGCGCTTCTTGACCTGGATCATACGCTCTATGACTATCGTCCTTGCCACGCCGCTGGCATGCAGGCCATGCTGCAGCTGGCTGAAGAGAAACTTGGTCTGGATAAAGAGGGGTTCAGGACAGCATATCGTCAGGCGCAGGAAGAGAACAAGCGGCTGCTGGTGGGTACTGCCGCTGAGCACTCTCGTCTGCACTACGCGAAACTGATTGTAGAGTCTCTTCTCGACGAGACAGACGCCGCTCTTTGCCTCGCTATGGAGGAATCTTACTGGTCAGCGTACCTGGATGCCATGCAGCTGTATCCAGGTGTCTCGGATTTTCTTGACTATTGCAGAGAACAGTGGATCAGGACAGGTATCGTCACGAATCTGACCACTGCTATTCAGCTGCGAAAGATTCAGGCGCTTGGCATCGTTGTGGGTCTTGTCGTGACCAGCGAAGAAGCAGGAGTCGAGAAGCCAGAACCTGGCATATTCAAGCTCGCGCTGGACCGTATTGGCTGCCAGGCGCAAGAGGCGCTCTTCATCGGCGATGACGCACATCGCGACATAGCCGGAGCAAGAGCCATGGGTATGCGCGCGCGACAGATACACTCAGGCAAGGACTGGGATGACTGGAAGACGTTTCTTGAGTCCTGAGCAGGCTGCGTACCACGTTACGGCACTACGCGGTTGTCTGATGTCGAATCGCTGTCCGATATTCGCAATCCCGCATCCAAACGCATATAAATGGATGGGCGCTACTTTTCGCATGGCGCCATACGGTGATTCCAGCTGCGCAGGACGGGTGGAGATTCTCTTTCTTCCACTTGTACTGGGGCCGGTCCATTGCCTGGCGCGAAAAGGGGTGAGTTGATGAACAACACTGCTGACTTTTCTGGCATACACATACCGCTGGTGACACCGTTCACTTCCACAGGCGAGCTCGATGAGAAGGCGTTGCGCACGCTGGTCGACTACTGCATCACCGAACAGCAGGCGGACGGGCTGATGCCCTGCGGCACCACTGGTGAGGTGCCGGCGCTGACCTTCGAGGAGCACAAGCGGGTCGTGACCATAGTGGTCAATCAGGCCAAGGGCAGGGTGCCTGTCATACCGGGCACAGGAAGCAACAACACCGCTCATGCCATCGAGCTGACGCGTTTCGCTGAGCAGGCCGGCTGCGCCGCCTGTCTGCAGGTTACTCCATACTACAGCAAGCCGAGCCAGGATGGCATCGTCGCGCACTTCAAGGCCATCGCGGCAGGCTCGAACCTGCCCATGATACTCTATAACATCCCGGGCAGGACGGCGCGCAATGTGGAGCCTGCGACCATACTGCGCATGGCAAAGGAGATATCGACCATCGTCGGAGTCAAGGACGCTGCCTGCGACATCGTGCAGACCGAGGCATTGCTGCAGGGCGCGGCATCACTCGGACGACCCTTCGTCGTGCTGACGGGCGAGGATCGTATGACTTTCCTGAACATGTGCCTCGGAGGACATGGCGCGGTCAGCGCGGTATGCCACATAGTGGGCAAGGAGTATCAGGAGATGTTGCGCCTGTTGCGCGAGCAGCCTACGGGATACCTGGAAGCGGCTCGGGTGATACATTACAAGACCCTGCCTGTCGTGGCTGCATTGTTCTCCGAGCCCAACCCCGCGCCCACCAAAGCTGCGCTGCACCTGATGGGCGTGTTGCCTGATGACTCGCTGCGACTGCCGCTGCTCTCGATGACCGATGTCGGCAAAGAGAAACTCAAGGCAGAGCTGAAGGTGCTGGGCAAAGTCAAAGGATAGCGTCTTGTTGTCGTGTAGTGTCTGTTGTGATGGCGTATTGTCTGTTGTTGTCGTGTAGTGTCTGTTGTGATGGCGTATTG
>MNWW01000067.1:52208-85766 GCA_001871415.1 Candidatus Woesearchaeota archaeon CG1_02_57_44
GTATTGTCTGTTGTTGTCGTGTAGTGTCTTTCCTTTTATTGACAGACCTTTTTAGCTGTATGTGGTATTGTCGCAAATGATATTGCTTGTGAAGAATAATCGCCGGGCAGCGACCCTTACGCCCGGCCTTGTGTGGGGAAGTCCAGATGGCCGCTTGTCAGTTGTGTTGTGAATGTGCTTAATAATGGTGCGTGCGAAAATTACGGAAAATCTCCGGATTTCTCGGATGACACATTGACAAAGGATACCCTCTGGCCTTCCCTGTATGGTGTCCGGCAGGCAGCAGATGCTTCAGGGGCTGCTGGCTTACTGTTCACTTCAGCATCGCGCCGAGACCGAACAATATAGCCAACGCGTGAACGAAGAATCCCAGCACTGGGATGTGCATGAGGATGCCCAGCACCAACGCGCCCAGCACCGCAGGCCAGATGCTCTTTCGCTTCGGCAGCAGAGCATCGCCGAGCCACATGGCTGAGAGGATAGGCGCAAGGAGCATCGCCAGGATGTAAGCGACGATGCCCAGCAGGGCGAGCGGGATGCCTATCAGGGTGATGAAGAGCAACAGGATGGCGAACGGCGCGAGCACGGCCACCAGCAGACCTCCGAGGAACGCGCTGCCGGGTCTTTTCCTGAGGTTCTTGAGACGCTTTGTCATTGCCTTGGGAAAGAGCCATGCCGCGAGCAAGGTGACGATGATGAAGCTGAGGATGGATGATACCTTGGCGGCATAATTCTGATTGCGCGCAGCTTTGGCGACACGTGTATGCTGCAGGAGCTGTCCGTTCACCGTCGCGCTATTGGTGAACGAGTCTGTTCCCTGATCGACGTTGCCGGAGACCGTCCCTTTCAGGGTCAGGCTTGTTGCGGTTGCCGTAAGGTTGCCAGCGATATCGCCGTCCACATTCGCAGTGTTGGCTTCTATCTTCAGGTTGCCATTGACCGGGCCGTTCACTATGATGTTCTGGCCTGTCAGGTAACCGCCCTTGCCGAGCATGCCCTTTACCTGCACATCACGGGCGAGAGCGATGACCTCGCCGTGGATGTCGCTGTTGATGATGAGGGTTTGCGCGGCTATGCGCACATCGCCGCCGATAGGGGCGTTGATGGTCACGGTCTGCGCTGCCAGTACGGCGTCATCGCCGATGGGCTGGTTGATGGTGATGGTCTGACCTGCAGCGTATAGATCGCCGGAGATGGGCGCATTCACCTGGATAAGATTGCCGGTCGCATACGCGTTGTCCCTGACAGGACTGTCAATGTTCTGAGTGAACGTCGCGGCCGAGACAGTGATCGGGACCAGCGTGATGAGCAATGCGAGCAGGAGTATTGATAGGGTTTGGGCTTTCATAGCCCTTGGTATAACGAGCTTGCATAAAATGGTTTTGGAGAAAGATGAGATTTAGAAGTGAGCTTTTCGCGTCGGTGATATCAGACTCGTATCGTATTTGTCTTCACGTTGTGACGAAATAGGGGAAAAACTGCGACGCTTGCGCATATGAATGATGTATATTGTCTGGAATGGTGTACATTGTCTGATTCCTATGTCCTCACATTGGGTCTATTCAATGCCTGCGTGGTTGGTATGGTATACCGTGCAGGTCTTTGCTGACGTATGTGACAATCGGCTTGTCGTCCTTCTGCGGAAAATCTGTCCTGAAATGTCCGCCACGGCTCTCTTCGCACTGCAACGCGGCAGTGGCCATGAGGTATCCGGCGAGCGTGGCATTACGGAGCTCGAGCGTCTCATTGCTCATGATACTGTCCCAGTACAGGTCCAATGCCGCAAGATGCAGGCCTCTCATGGCGTGCTGCGCCGCCTGAAGCCGTGGCCCGCTGCGCTCGATGCCAACCAGATTGGTGGCGATATGCCGCGTGCTGTCCCAGAGGGTGTTGCGCGCTGCTTCGTCTATCTCCTGGGTTGCATGGGTGTAGCGCCAGGGCCGCAGACTGTCTCTTGGTCGACGCGGATGTGACAGTGCGTCCGTCGCGGCAAGCAGTCCGTACAGCGCGCCTTCGGGCAAGGAATTGGACGCAAGACGATTCGCGCCCATGAGGCCTGTATAGGCGCATTCGCCGATGACATAGAGTCCTGTGATTGCGCTACCACCATGGATGTTGACAGGCACGCCGCCGCAGGTGTAGTGGGCGGCGGGCACCACCGGCGCGGACTGCTCGGAGATATCGATGCCCTGCTCGAGGCAGAATCTGAAGATGGTCGGGAATTCCTGCTCAAGCTGCTCACGGCTCTTGCCTGTCACAGCTGTTGTCAAGTTCAGCCAGACATTGCTGATAGGATTGCCCTTGCTGTGCTCCTGCTGCATGGCGGTGTAGATGGCGCGCGCGACAATATCGCGTGTACTGTGGCTGCTGTGCCCGGGCACGATGACGCTCACGAGGTCCTCGGTGCTCTCTGGCGTCAAGGCGAGTACGCCTCCCACTGCTTCACCGCGCAGCGCCTCGGTCATCAGGAACCTGCGATTCGCGTTCGCGCCAGGATCGAAATAGACGGTGGGATGAAACTGCGTCTTGTCGAGGTTCAACACCGAGGCCCCTGCATCAAAAGCCATGACGATACCGTCACCGGTGATGGTCGACTGATTGCTCGTCACCTGATAGACCCTGCCTGCGCCGCCCGTGGCGATGATGGTGTTGCCTGCGGCGAATGTGCGCACCCTGCCGATCTCGCGGTCCAGGACATACGCACCACAACAGGTCTTTCCTTGAGCGGTGTTTTCTGTTATCAGATCTATGGCCGCGTGATGCTCAAGGACCGTGATGTTCGGATGTGCGCGGATGTGGTCTTCCAGGGACATCTGCACGGCATGGCCTGTATAGTCAGCGACAGGATACACGCGAGGGACGCTGTGGCCTCCTTCCTGATGCAGGACATAGACGCCGTCTTTCCTGTCGAAGGCAACGCCTTGGTGCTCCAAATACCCGATGACATCCCCATAGGCGCGCCTGACGAACATCTCCACGACATCAGGATTACATGATCCATCGCCGGCGCGCAAGGTGTCCTCAACGTGCGAGCGGTAGGAGTCAAGGCCTGCCGCGACGGCCTCAGGCGACACAGCGGATATGCCTCCCTGCGCGAGATCAGAGTTGCACTCGTCCATGCGGCCCTTGGTGATGAGCGTCACGTCGGCACCGCGGTCAGCGAGCTCTAATGCTGCCCGGTCGCCGGCGATGCCCGAGCCGATGACCAGGTAGGGCGCATTCACCTGCGCTGATCGCTCGATGGAACCGGGCCTTGGCTTTACACCCTGCGGGCTCATGATGGTGAGGAATTCCCCCTTGGCTATAATGGTTGTTGCATGGCAGGTTCCTGCTGCCTTCCATGCCACGGCTCCGGCAGAGGATATCGAATGTAGCAAAAGCACCATCCCATGTTCTCATTACACAATAGTGAATCCATCCAAAGCTTTATAAAGCACCTTGTAATTTTCGACGCTGTCATGTCTTTTTGCACTCCTGAAGGCATCGAGGTCCCCGGGACGCCTGCCCGCCATGGCAGTGATGCGCGAAAGCAAGCGATAGCGCTGCGAAAAGTCGAGATCCTGCGCGGGCAGTACCTGGACTTCGGGGCTGCTGTCGCGCAGCGGCTTGGTGTCGAGGGATTCATGGACGATCTCGGATCACGAGTATCCACTGAGCGTCTCCTGCATGATGCAGGCAGACTGCTCGTCGGAGAATACAGCATGCAGATAGGCGGGCCGAGCATGGCTGCGTGCATGCTAACGCAACCGACCACATCATTCAACCATGCTGTCGGCAGCGCTGCACTGGATGCGCTGGCCGATGCCCTGGTCGTCGGTGTGGCCTTGAAAGGCTTCAGCTACGCGGTCGCTGATGCACAAGGGCAGGGGTTGCTGGGCCTGATGCAGGACGTGGTCGCTCAAGGTCCTATTGCGCTTCCGGGCTTATTGGACGGGTATTTCTCTTTCCTGCCGGGCAGCGCCTTTGAGCGGAATCTGGCGCAGGTGCTAGCCCATGATGGTGCTGGCGCGCAGGGGAACGGCAGGGTGCTTGGAATGCATGATGGGCATCTGGCAAGCGCGGTGGAGTCCGTCTTCGCAGATTATCAGGAACAATACCAGCGGCGCCAGGACGAGCGCTTCTATCAGACAGGGTTTCTCTGGAAGACCGCATACCACGCGGCCGGTAGCATGATCGCCGGATGGGGCGGCGACTATGCTCATCTTGCGCGACCATTGCTCACGCAGGTGATGCTTGAGAGGATGGGATGGTCTGATGCAGGACCTTCTGGTTCCAATGGGCACCTGCCAGAGGTCCGATCCATGAGTGTCGTGCAGGCAGCCTGCGTTGCATTGACCGGCATGCTGGAAGCGGCGGGCACCCCATTGCCGCGTTGTGTCTATGCGAATGGGCACTTTGCGCCGGCGCATCTGGACAAATCCCCGCTCTGTGACCTGCTCCACGCAGAAAATCCCGCAGCGCAGGAAGATGTGTGGGACGGCATCAAGGCGTCCATGATGCTCGCCAATGGATGGTCCGAGGCACTACCCCTGCTTGTTGACGCTGACGGCGCGTACCTTCGGACTCTGCAGCACATGATGCCCGCGCTGGATGCTAAGACCGTCATGTCGCAGACGACTTCTGCTCCAGCAAGGATGGTCGCGCAAGCCATCTACAATCTCGACAGGGGACATCGGGAAATAGCGCTCCATGAGCTCTCCCTTGCGATGCAGGCGACTGGCGACATCACGCAACATGTCCATGCAGGCGTCCGACGCGTCTGTTCCATGGACGGTCATGCACGTCAGGACCTTGGCATCAACCCGCAAAGAGCCTATGCGGAACGCTACACGACAATGAGCGTCAGCATGGCACGCGCGCTCGCCTATGACCTGCAGCAGCCGGTGGCGGCTATGCAGTTGCTCGCTGACGTGCCTGCAGCCGCGGCCACAGGCAGTGTCCCGCTGGAGCTCGCGGCCATCGCGTATCATCAGGCATCGCTCGCTGCTGCGGGTCAAGAGGACGACGCTGCAACGCTGAGAGACGCAGGCAATGCCTTCATGCGACGGGTGAGGCAGCACGAGTTCCTGCCGTCCCCCCATTCCTATCTGCTCGGGAAACTCGCGAGCATGACGGCCAATGCCACGTCGCGCACAGAGCTCTGCGAGCTCATGGTCGGCGTCTATCAACCCTGCATTGAACTTGGCGATGACACCGCGCTCGTGCAGGCGACGCTGCAGTTCGCGCTCCATGAGCTGCATCTTGGCGCGCAGCGGGAGAAGACCGCGCAACTTGCCGAGGATATGGGCTATCGGTTCGCCACGCTGTATGGCTGCCCTGATTATGGCAGTCCGCATTTCCTCGCAATGCTCGAGAAGCATCTTCTTGGCGAGGATGCTGGTCTTTATGCACCTGCCATCCATGACCTCCACAGACAGGTCCTGCGGCACCGCAGGGATGCAGAAGAACATTTCTCGTCTTTTGCCAGCATCATCGGCTCGGTGGATCTGGCAGAGGATGCCCATTTCATCCCGATCGGCGATACTGTCTATCGCATGACCACTGGCGGACATCCGTTCGTGGAGCCGATAGCAGGCACGATCGCCATCAAGGTGACTGACGCAACAGAAGTGGATGCGCTGCGTGCTGTGCGGGCGGTCATTGATGATCCGTTTCCCATGTTTCCGGCTTCTGTCGTGGGCTACAAGGGGGGCTGCGGCGATCAGCAGGGCAACTACTTGCTGCTCCTTGCGCTTGGTCAGGGCACGCTTGCCATGGAAGCGCAAGATGCGCGCGTCCCGCTGCAGGATCGTATCAGCGCATTGCTGCACGCTGGATTCAACTGGTCGCGGATGCCAAGGCAATTGCATCCTGAGGCATTGCCCGGATTGTTCACTGACGACGCTGACCACTACGTCTGGACCGCTCGCGTTGCCCCTGAGGAACAGGTCGCCATCCCCCTGCGCAAGACACAACTACCGGGGGAAGTGGTGCGCAAGGTACTGGGAAAGGATACGGATGCGGTCCAACGCTCAGTCCCTGAAGGCGCTGGCTATGTGGTGCAGGATGGCACGCGTGTGTATGTGCCCGGTCAGAGCAAGGCCCTGGACTGGATGCTGACGTCACTTGACGACTATCACACAAGGGGCATGAAGCAGATAACCGATGGCATGGGGCGAGCGGAGCGCGAGGCCTACGCGATGAGCGGATGCTGTGTGCTCAGCACCAATCCTAAGCTGGAGAATTTCCTGGCAGATGGCACCATGATAGATTTTTCCCATCTGGTCGTCGGCGACCCGATGTTCTATTTCTCGCTCTTCACCATGGATCCGAGGATGGCAGCGCTGTTGCACTACCCCGTCGCCCTACGGCATGCTGATGCGCCGCGGCCTCTGGAGGATGTGCTCGTCGGCAGGTTGGCTGACATGCTCACCATGGTGACACCGCTTGCAGCGACAGGCGAAGAGGGGGATGCCATCGTCCTGCACCAGATGTTCGATTTCGCAGGCTCTCCTGCTGAGCATGGTGCAGACGCTTCCATGGTACGTGATGCCATCATCGCTTCTTACTGGCATCAGAAACCTCTGCAAGCCATCGGCTCGTCATTCGCCTATGCTGCCCGGGAAGACTATGGCAGGGCGAACCTGTTCGCATGGCATGCGCTCAGCGCGCTGCTGCCCGGCTGCATCGGTGCCCGCCAGCTCGGCTACGCGTTCACCAACCTGGTGTTCAGGACAGGGCACGCGGAGATGCAGGAATTCCTTGCAAAAGAGTTTCCGGACCCTGCGCATTACGCATGCGCGGGAATAGTGGTGTGAATGCAGTGGCTGCTCAGGGCTTTGGCATGGCCAATGGTGGTCAGGTGATCGCCACGGGCGATATTGGTCGTCAGAGGAACACCAGCAGCAGCTCGGTATCCATGACCAGCTCTGCCAGCGCAGAGCAGTAGGCAAGGATGCGGGCCTCCTTCGGTCTGCAGTGCTCGAATTCCTTCTCGATCGCAGCGACGAGCTGTTTTCTCTTTTCCTTGAAGCCCGGCAACGCTTTCTTGTCCATGTGAAAGTACAGTCGCTCCAGCTGGGCTACCAGCTCTCCCAGGGATGCCATGATAGAGCGCAGCTCTGGACGCTGCGTCACCTTCGCATCCTTGAGATGCGAGGCGAGATGGCAGAACTGATCGCTCATCTTCTCCAGGTGATCGAGGATGATGAAACTATAGGTGGCGTGGCTGCGTTCCGCTGAGGATACTTTGTTGATGACGCGCTTGCAGAAATTGGTCAACTTGTCCATAAGCGGTTCGAGCTCCGCGATGCGGGCCAATGCGTCTTTGTCATTCCCTTGCCAGGCATCGGGCAGTTCCTTGGCCATGTTGGTGAGGATGGTGAATGCCCTGCGCTGCATGGCCTCCGACTCCTCCTCCATGGGCGCTGCCACATTGCGGATGCTGACATGATGCTCGCCCTGGTCCATGAGCGCGTAGCCCAGCAGCTCCTCTAGGCGCTCGCGCAGACGCTCGATGCGGGCTTTGCCATCGAAGAGTATCTCTATCTCGTCATAGCCCATGATGTAGAGCATGGTCAGGTAGCGGCGCAGGAAGAGCTCTCCTTTCTTCACCTGTATCTTCGCTTTCTTCTTCCCCGGCGCGCTGGTGCAGAGCATGAGGCAGTTGCCGTTCTGCTCGACGCTGACGCGGCTCCCTTTGGTGAGGCCGTTCGCTCTCACCCAGGTGATGGGCAATGAGATGACCTTGGTCTTGCCGCCCAGTTCGATGATGCTGCGTTCCATGTCAGGGACCCTATAACCTTATACCAATATATATAGTATTATGACTAAATATATAATTTTTACGGCGGTTCTGCGGTTCTTGGGTCGTGACCCGGAGGCACTCGTATGGTCGCATCTTCACTTGACGTGCTCATCGTCGGAACCGGCATGATGGGCAATCTGGTTGGGCCGCAGGTCCGGCGCGTCGGCGGAAACGTCGTCGGGGTCGTGAGCCGCGACGCGGAGAGGGGCACAGCGTTTCTGGACGGCATCAATGAGGCCGCTCCCGTGTGGACCGACTACGAGACCGCGCTCGACGAGTCAGGGGCAAGTGTCGTCGCTGTCCTGACACCTAATCAGTATCACGCTGAGCAGGGGATCCTTGCGGCGCAGCGGGGCAAACACGTGTTCATGGAAAAGCCGCTGGCGACGACGGTCGCTGATGCAGAGGCGTTCTTCTCAGCTGTTACCCGGGCGGGCGTTGCTGCGGAGATCAATAGCCAGTATCGTTATCATGAAACGCTGGATGGTGCGCTCAGCGGCATCATCGTATCAGGTGAGCTTGGCAATCCCACGTTCATAGACACCGCCTATCTGCAGGATTGGCAGATGGATCCCTCCGCCGCCATCGGATGGCGTCCCATCGTCGAGATCGCAGGCAAGGGCAAGCTCGTCGGAGACCTTGGCGCGCACTGCCTGCAGACCATGCTGCACCTGTTCGGCGGGGATATCACAGACTTCTCGGGCAAGATGTTCAACGTGTTCCCTGTCCGCTACTCGCTGACAGAGGCAGGGACCTTCCCCGACGGCACAGTGCCGAGCTATGCGGAGCGGCCCGACCTCTACACGCAGATGGACATGCTCTCTGCGCAGTATTCCGGCGACGACATGGCGACCGCGCAAGGCATGCTGCGCATAGCAGCAGGATACGATGTGCCCTTCCGCGTCGCGCTCTCGCAGGTCGATGCAGGCCACAAGAACGATTTCACGTTGGATGTGACGTTTGAGCGCGGCAAGGTGCGCTGGAGCCAGGAGCATCCGAATCAGCTCTACATCGCACGTGCTGACGGACAGGTCACGATATATGAGCGGGGCTCGGCGCCAGGCATCGTAGGCACGCCGCCCGGTCACCCGCAGGGCTATGGCGATGCCATCGCTCTGGAGCTGCTTCGCATGCATGATGTGATCGGTGAAGGCGGCGATGCTATCCGGGCATACACGCAGCGCAACATCGGCGATGCGGTCAAGGTGATGAAGGTGCTTGACGCCTGGACGTCGGGGCCTCTGGTCTGTGTGGGGAGGTGAAGGATATGGCAATAGCAGAGGGAGTGGACATACCGATATGGCTGAATACTGCGTGCAGCCCCGAGCTTCCGCTGAGGGAAGTCGTTGCACGGGCTGGCGGGATAGGGTACAACGGCTTGGAGGTCATGGCGTTCCTCGAGGAAGGGGGCGATCGTGCAGGCGCGCTTGATTTTGCAGCGAGCCACATCAGCGCGAAGCGATTGACAGTCGACAGCGCAAACGACATCTTGTCCATGTTCAGCGATGCTGGCATGGGATTGACGCTCGGCGTGTATCATAATATGCTGACGGCCGATATGGACCAGGCATCCGCCAATCTTGACCAGCTCGTGTCGGTCATCAATGCGGCGCATCTGCTTGGTGGCAGGAGGAATGGGGTGTCGGTGGGCACCTTCGCGGGCATGGATGCTACGCTGGATTATGATGGCAATCTCGAGAAATTCGGGGCAGTGTTCGGTCCGGTGCTCTCGTATGCCGCAGCATTGGGCATCGATGTGAGCTTCGAGAACTGTCAGATGGAGGGTTGGATGGCCACAGGTCAGCGCGACTCCTTGTGCAATCTGGCCGGCACCTACCAGCTCCGCAGCATGATGGTCGACGCCGTCGGTGGCGCCGAGAACCTGCTCTGGATCCCGGATCCGAGCCACGGCCTTGCCCAGGGCGATGGCGTCCAGGGCGTGCTGCGTGCGCTGTTGATGGAGACTCCTTCCCGCATCAGGGCATTGCACATCAAGGACACGGATAACAATAATCCAGAGGCTCTTCACGTCCGCGCGATGCGCGGCGGCTTCGCGCCTCCTGCGAGCCAACGGGCACATGAATGGGACGTCTATGGCGGCAGACCCACGCTCATCGGTTTCGGTGGTGGTGGGGACATGGACTGGACAGAGTACCTGCGCGGCGGTGCCACTCTGCTAGCAAGAGGTGATGGCAGCTACAAGCCGGTCATCGTCGAGAACGAGGATGTCTGGAGCAAGCAGACGGGCAACCCGGCGGCAACGTGGCAGGCGAATCACGCAGCGCATCTGAATCTGGCTCCGCTGTGCTATCCGCTGACCGACCAGGGCTATCAGTTCAACCACACGCAAAGGCAAGTGCTGCAGACGCCATCAGTCAGCGAAGGCATGCTGCTCAAGACACATGCATCGGTTGTCCGGGCGTACGCAGGGAAATAGGCAAAACAGCAGAGAGGACTCGCCACCATCCGGCGCCGTGAGGCGCTTTTTTCTTGTTCTCCATCATATGCTATCGCTCCTGCATCATGCTGGCCTTCGCGCATCTTCCGATGCAGGTCTTCAGGAGCATGCCCTGGCCGCCAGCATCACCAGCGACGCTGCGGCGGCCGTATGAACGCGATAGCGACGTGTCGCGGCCTTCATCACTGCGGCAGGTCCCTGTTGGTCCAGGACATCATGGGCCTCATCGCGCGTACAGCATCATATGCCTGTCCAGCAGGCAGGCACAGCTGCCTGAGCGCATCAGGAAGTTCTTCTTGGGGGATCCTCCCAGCGTAGTGGGTCGCTGCGGCATGGTTCTTGCAGAGCCGCTCGCACGCCACGAACTGACGGGCGTATCCCGGATGCTCGGGCAATGACAGATTATGTGTCCAGACCGTCTCTTGCAGGGAATATCGATCCGTTGCTTCCGTCTCCAGACCAAAGCCCGTGTCAGCGCTAATGAGCCGCACCAGCGGGTGCGTGAGCACCAGGGTATGGTCCAGGCGACGATCGCCCAGAGGCTCAAGATAGGGTATCAGTCCTGCCGCGCCCGCAAGGCGTCCGGTCGGATTGTTTGTCACTGCCTCGGTCTCCAGGTAATGGATCGCCTGCGCCTGCAGGATGTGGCGGTCCACGGGGCTTGCGCCTACCCTCCTTGATGAATGTCGGCCAAAGGTCATGGGCACAGCGATCTCTGAGCCATTGACCAGCCGCTGACCGTCGGTGAGCATTTCCGGCGTCAGGGTGTAGCGCAGGACGGCCTTCACGCCCTCAGGATAGCCGGACTCAAAGCCCGTGCCCATGGGCATCTCGAACTCGACATATGCGAAATCATCGCCAGCGTAGACATCAATGAGGTCAGCGACCATGCCCATCGTCGCGTCATGAAGGTAGCTTCCAGAATCAGGATGATTGACCAGCGCGGTCAGGTGTCGTCGCACAGCGCCATGGTCATCCAGGATGGCGCCGGTACCTCCGATGAAGCGGTTGATCGAGCCGAGCCAGGCATCGCCAGCCCAGGTCGGCTTGAGGCGCATCAATGTCGTGCCCATCACCAATGTCTCTGCATCAGGGACATCGCGCACCTGCTGGCGCGGCATACCCCGTTGGAAATCCGCCCAATTGAAGTGCGAGTAGCATAGATCAACCAGGCCAAGCCCCTTGCCGAAGCGCTCGAAGCTTGCAGCATACTGCTGCAGGGACGCGCCGCGATGGGCTACGATGACCCTGCTGCCGGTATCGTTGTCTTCCAGCAGATGGAACCTCTCGGTCTCACCATCGACGACTGTGCTGAGTTCTCGTGCTTCGAATCGTGGCATGTATGCATCACCCGGACTATGGTTTTTTGCCCTGGATGCGGCAGGGTATTTTATATTTTGTCAGTTCGCGCCAGGAATACTAATTTAAGAGAGCGGGCATTCCCGATGCTGATGCCCGAGCCATCAGGTCGTCTCATCAATATCGCTTCTTTGACAAGCATGCTTGAGACCCATCCTTCTCCTGAACGGGCAGCCGACCCTTCGTATCAGGAAGCATTCGTCGCGCAGGTCATAGTCCCTCTGGCCGGGGGGATTTGCAAGAATGCTGAAATCGCGTCGCATCTTTTCGAAGATGCCATCGACTACGTGATTATCGAAGGTCTCGTCGCTCTTGGTCGATACGATTGCAGCAGGGACATGCCTGCCAGGACCTATGTCAGCACCCGTATGCATGGCGCGATTATCGACTATAAGCGCAGCAATGGCACTATGCCCCGGCAGCAGCATAATGCGATAGACGGATATGCTGATCTTGCGTCTACCCATAATGGTGAGCTCACCCTTGAGGAGGTCGCATCACGGCTGGGCATGGAACCTGATGCGCTGGAGAGACGTCTGGCCATGTCTGGCACGAGCATGACCTATGATGTCTCCAATGAATATGGAGGGCGATTGGAGGAGCTGGAAGTTACTGGTGACGACCATGATTTCCAGGACCCCTTGGACACCGCGATTCAGGAGATTGAGGCATCCAGGGTCCGGGCTATGCTCGCTCAGTTGCCGGAGCGCGAAGGCCTTGTCCTCCAGCGATACTTCTTTGAGGATATGACGCTCAAGGAGATCGCCAGCACGCTTGATGTCTCTGAATCCCGCGTTTGCCATCTGAAGAAGCAGGCATTGATACGATTGGGGGATCTCATGGGGGATGCTCTTTCCGATGCTGCTGGACCGGTATCTGCGCATACCAATGGCAATGGTCTATGCACCGCAGAGCCCATAAGGTCGCACGCATATCCTGCGTCGAGGATGCCAAGGCTTCCGGTGCGTTGTCTGTCTGTCGATGCACCACTGACCTACATCATTGCACACGTCCCTGATGGTTTTCTTCGGGAACACTTCGTCGCGCCTGTCGCCTATGGGCTCGCTGAAGCAGTAGGATATCCAGAGCTGGCAGAAGACATCACGCAAGTGACAGCAGCGATGATGGATCAGTATTCGCCCTGCCTGCATGGCACCTTGCCTTCGTATGTCCAGTCCAGGGCCCGGCAGGTCCTCCCGGCAATAGTGCCAGAGGGCGGTTTTCTGCTGGAGCCATTGCAGACAGATGAGAGGGAATTCAGTCCCGCATCCATGGACGCGCTGTTCCGTATGTCGCTCGCACGGCTCAGCTGCGCATATGCGATGAATTCGATGGAAGGTCTTAGTCCCTATGCATCAATGGTCAGGGCCCTTATGGAGGCGGCGACGCCGACACAGCGGCTTGCGCTGATCCTGACTGATTGCATGGGCATGGATACTTCAGAAGCATCCACTATCATGGGTTGTCGTCAGGCAGTGACCGAGAAGAGCGTGCTACAGGCGTATGGACGGATGAATGAGGTCTTCAGGGTCAAGCGGGTTTCGTGACGCGCAGGGTGCGCATGGTATCGCTTGAGTCTTACAGCCTTCGGTCCAGAGGGCTCGCTCCTGGAGAGCGAATCTTATTAGACTCTGCGCTTTTTCGGTATTGATGTCCCTGGATTCAGAAGCATATCTGCATCTTGGCACAAGCAATAAACGCAAAGAGACTGCGCAAGACCATGCATCACTTCGTGCCCTGTTTGAATCCTCATGGATGTCCTTGCGGGAGTTTCCCTCTCGTTCCTTGGATGAGATCCATGCTTGGCAATGGCGACGCTGCATCTTCTATGACAGTATTCATCTCTGCGTTGGCTGCCTTCTGGTCTCGAGGTGAGCCCATGGCAGGTGTTTTTTAGACTTAGCAACTCACGCCCATTCATCCAGCACCGCCTGCCGCTCGGGCATGACGTATGCCTGCACGTCCTGCCTGCTGATGCCCACGGGCTGGAGGAGCACAAAGAGCGCTCTTGCCAGGCGCCTGCGGTAGTAGGCGATGTCCGGCGATCCCTTGTAGTCCTGAGGCAGCACGGGTCCTCGCGCGTCCATGACATAGGCGATGGACTGGCCCGGCGCGACCTCCACGCCATGGCGCCGAAGCTGCGCGAGTATCGTGCGCTGCGGTATGTCGCGGCCATATGACCGCTTGCTTATGGTGACGCGGTGGCAGAGCAGCTGCGCGGGAACCGCTGGCAGATGCTGCACCGCCCTTCGCAGCATGCGCCCCAACGCAGGGAGCATGGCGCGCATCTCCTCTTCTGAGCGCGCCTTGGCCATGGCCTCGATGCAGCGGCGCTGGAAGAGCGCGACATAGGGCGGGCAGGAGCGCTGGCGCAGCTCGATGCCGCGCGCCTTGATTGCGCCGTGGCTGAAGACGCCGTAGTAGGCCGCGGGTAATGGCTTTCGCCTGTCATTGACGCTGGGAAGGAACACTATCCAGTCGAAGATGCCCTCAAAGCTCACTGGGATGCCTGCCTGCGCGTGGATGTCTTCGCACAGGCGGCGCACCTGCTCCCCGGTCATGCCGGGCCGGGTCACGTAGAGCGAATCGATGATGCCGTGCAGCACGCGGAAGCCCTGCTGCTCGGCCAGCTTCGCGGCGTCGATGAGGGTCTCTCTCGCGAAGGCGCAGGTAGCCATGTGGGATGTCGCGAGCCCGAGCTTGAACTCACGAAAGCGCAGATAGCCGTAGCTTGACACGAGCACCCACTTGAGCCCCTGCGCGCGCTCCTTGTTCTCTGCCGTCGGCGTCGCCTTCAGCCGCATACGCCTGTCAAGGAATGCCTTGATGGCAAGGGGCACAAGGCCTTTTCGGTCCAATGCCATGCTGACAGCGATGCCGGGCGCCTGCTCCCGCACGACGCTGTCACTGAGCACGGTCTCGGCGCTGATGTTGCGGTTGTACATGAGCCAGGGGTACATGGAGGAGAAGTCTATCTCAGCGACGTCCCTATGGAATCCTGGCACCGGGTCGAACGTATGGCCTGTCCTGTCCGCCTTGAGCAGCTGGCTGAAGGTGAGCGGCCTGTCGATGGGCTTCTCCTTGTAGGGGATGAGGATTCCTCGCTGCGCCATCTCCTTGACGAGCGCTGCCTGGAAGGCGGCGCCTGCTGAGCGCGACGCCAGCTGCTGGAACCGCTGGGCGCTGAGACAACAGAGCTCAAGGAGCGCATCAGGCGAGCACATGCTGCCCAGCATGGTCGAGGTGTCGACGAGGAACCTGCCGTTGAGACGCACGGCATAGTCCTGGTAGCGCACAGAGCCATACGACCAGAACGACCTGCCACCGCGGTAGCGCAGCGGGGCTTCGTGCCAACGGTGCAAGGGGCAGGCGATGCGAAGATGCGCGAGGCGCTCTGCAAGGAAAGGAAGCCTGGCAAAGCCGCGCTCCATGACGATGACATCTGGATCCTTGTTCTGGAACCATGACGCGAAGTCCTTGAGCAATGAGCGCTCCTCGCCCGTGAAGGTCTTCTGCCCTGCCGTGATGCGCTCCACCGTGTTCCTGCCTGTGACCGAGAGCTCTATGGCGCTCAGGACGGGTGGCGGAGCATCGGCTATGGTGTTGATGGTGAAGGGGTGGCTCCTGATATCACAGAGCGCGCCAGGATATACGCGGTGCTGGTAGAAGAACCTCTGCTCAGGCGTCACATCAGCGTCGAAGAGCGCGAGGCGATACCGGCTCTTGCGCTCTATCGCCCGGACGATCTGCTCGAAGCGGTCCAGTCTTGTCGTTATCCGCAGGATGTCAGTTGGGCCATGAAGCGGATGCTCGCGCGTCACCGTGGTGTAGACGATACGCAGGTCCTGCAGGAGCGCTCTTGCCTGTCGGTTGTCTTCTGCGTAGCATACTGCCCTGCCGGGAGCGGTCATGCAACGCTCACGCTCAGGAGTCTTGAGCCAGAGCATGAGCTCGTCGCTGTGCCGATAGGCGTCCATGAGCCACGCGCGCATCAGGGTATTTCCTCGTCGAGCTGACGCTCGAGCTGAAGTGGCTGGCTGGCGCTGCTCTTGTCGCCTTCTCGTTGGCTGGCTGTTCTCCTCTGGCCGTGCTCCAGCGCCATGATGCGCTTCTCCTGCTCGAGCAGACAGGCGACCAGGATGAAGGCCCAGACGTGGATGCTCGCGGTGTAGGTGATGGAGCCATAATGGCGCAGCGGCTCTGCCATGACGCGGTCGAAGGCCTCGCGGTCCTCCGTGCGCAGCGCCTTCCTGAACGCGGAAAGCTCCGCGAGGTGGCGGTCGATGACCTGCCGGGCGCTGCTCACGGTGTGGCCCAAAAGCGCCCCTCCGCCACAGCTATGTCGTGGTGCTTGCTCAGCTCGTCGAGCAGCTCTAGGCAATGCTCCTTGATGGCCTGATTCTCAGTATCATCACTATAATGGAAGAGGATGTCCGCGCGCGTGATGCCAATGGCCCTGAAGCCATAGGAGCGCGCGATGTCCGGCGCGGCCTTGAGGATGTCCCGGAAGGTGTAGATGAGGTCCACGCCCAGCACATAGGTCTTGTCGAGCTGCTCGTCGGTTATGCCCGGGAAGAGCGCGTGCGGGTCTGCGCAATTGGCTGCGTCGATGATGAGTCCTGGCGCGCGCTCCATGGCGTGGCGCATGGCTTCGTGGCTGGTCTTCACCCAGGTGATGGTCATGGGTGCCTGGTTGTATGGGGGGATTAAATGGTCGGCGGCCGGCTGGCTAGTGTCCAGTGGAAAACGCCCGGAGCAATGCTTCTTGCGCCGCAGCCCGCTGAGATACGACGCAAGGCGTTTTCGCACATGAACGCTGCTCACGTGCGATTGATAGCGCATGAATCTTCTGCGCATGAGCCCTCTTGCACAGGTTCTCGCCGACGACTGCTGCTCGGCACAGCGCAGTGCACCGCGCTATGCATCATCGTGCACTTCTCCTGCGCAGCAACTCCTTGGCCTGTCCCTGCCTGACACATCAAAGCAAAGCCGCTGTCGCACGCAGGGGCCAGCAGCGACTATGGTCGTTCCAGCACGTCCTTGCTGTCGTTCTTCGGGCTGTTGAGCAGCAATGATACAGGGGTCGGCCGCAGCGCGATGTCCCAATCCACAATCACAGCTCCCGTGTCCATGGCATGCTGCGTCAGCCATGCTGCTTCCTTGCCTCGATGGATGATGGCGGGCATGCGCTCGTGGTACGGGCGCATAGACGTGTTGGCAGGGCCGGTGATGATGCAGAATCCTGAATGGTCAGCGAGGGCTGCAAACCAGAGGAACCTGTCAGTCGTGAAGCAGTAAGGTATGCTGTCTTTCCATTCATAGAAGCCGTCAGCAGGGATGAGGCACGGGCGCAGCGCGCGGAAGAATGGCTTGTCCTGCAGGGTCTCAGATCTGGCGTTGATGATAGGCCGCTTGGCCCAGTCCGGGCGCAGGCCGAAATTGAGGGAGGTGAACCGATGCGGCGGGCCGGGCTTGCGGACAGCGGTCTGGACGGCTATGGCAGGAGCGTCGCCTGTCTTGGTCGCGGTCTTGGACGCCGCGCTTGTCACCTTTGCTGCTGGCTGCGCCCTCGCCTTGTCGGTCGCATCTGCTAAGCTTTCATCACCTGCCAGCACGGTCCAGCTCGGCTGCGTGGGCGCGATGTTGTAGCGCGGCACGAAGGTGTCCGGGAGAATCAGGCCCAATCGCTCCAGCTCCTCCTCGGGTATGCTGATGAGCGAGAATCTTCCGCACATGGTTTGGTGGGGGGAACTGGACTTGATAATTGTTTTGGGTCATAGAACTGGCCGGTCATCCGCTGTCTGCCAGCAGCTGGGCCTTTTTCCTGCAGGCATCGCGTCCCTCTTCGTTCATGCTGTCCATCAGGGCGTCCATTGTCGCCAGATATGACACAGCGGTGTCAATCAACGATGCCGTATCCATGGCTGTCGCTGTGATATCCGCATAGTATTGTCTTGAGATGCGCTGCTCTCTGGCTTCTTCCAATGGTGCAGGGTCGATGCTGAACACCTGCTGCAGGATTATCGTAGTCTTCCTGTGGCTCTTGCATCGCAGGCCGATGCTCCAGAACAGTGCTGTCGTCTTGTGGTACATGGCATAATACGCGAGAGCGATGGCTTCGGCGAAGAGCTCATGCTCCAGCAGCAGTTTTGCGGCAGCGAGTGAACCAGAGGCCTTCTTGCTGTACGCTTGTCGCATATGAGGATTTGGTCTATTCAGTCGTATGCTTGCGGCCATCCCAACACCTGGTAGTATCGTGTCGGGTTCTGCAGGATGATATGCTCCTTATTGATTTCCCGCGAAAAAGCGGAGCCTATCTGAAGCGCTCCGGACTGTATGCTCAGCTTGGCGGAATACCTCTGGAGGTCCTGCCGAATGCTGGTGTTCGCGGTCTCCACATAGAGGTCGATGTCGCTTGTCTTGGTCTCATCGCCTCTCGCGTAGCTTCCGAACAGGACCACAAGCTCTCCGGCTGTGCATTGCTCTGTGTGCTTGAGCAGCTGGCGCATCAGAGGTCGCTGGATGAGCTTGAGCAGCTTGTAGTGTTCGGTCATGAGCAATGCCTGATGTGCGTCCGGCGTCGCCTTCAGGAAATACTTCTTGTTGCGGCCTTCACGCTTGAAATCAAGGATGCTCTGCTGCTCCAGGTGCCGAAGTATCCGCAGGGCTGTCGCGACAGGGATTCCAGTTGCCAGCGCGGCCTGGCGCACATGCAGCGGGCTGATGCGCAGGGCCTCGATGAGCTCCATATCGTTTCGTATTTGGAACATATGTATCAGAATTGGAATGGTGATATTTATGGGTTTTGGTCGAGGCGAGCGTTTTTCCGGCTGTGGGCGTCTGGTTTGTATTGACAGACGGTCAAAATACTGATGGATCGAATTCTCTTAATTGGATATCGGCCTCAGCAAAGAACTCTGCCCAATAGTGTGTTCCCAGGGGGCGATACAGTCCCCATTCCCATTCATTGTCAAAGTCCAATGTCAGGCCTAGGATAGATTCTGGCATCGGAATCACGGGCCTTGGAGAGAAGACTTCGCTGGCTTGGTGCTCGTGAAGATACTGCCTGACGGCTCTGCATTCGCCGATGTCCGGCTGGGTGCAGGGGTGGGTGCGCGGGTCGTAGGCCATGACGAGCTGCGCGTCTTTGACATGGAAGAGCGCCAAGGCAGGACCGGGGTCGACGCGAGAGGAATCGTACTCCATGACGACGAATCTGGATTCGAGATGCATCGCTATGGGGAATGGATCCGGGGGGATAAAGGTTGCTGTCAGATGCGTCTGCTGTCGTCCTCTTCAATGCGCTTCAGCAACGGCAGATAGATGGGCTCAGCCTCGGGGATTTCCAGGACGTCTTGCATCTGTCGCTTCGTCGTTATCGTCTTGGTGATGCCGTCCACTCTCACAATGAACTGTCTGTCCCGAAAGCTCTCGTGGAGAACGTCGATGAGAATCTGTTTGCATGGGCTAAGTTCCTCGGCGATGGCGTCGGCGTAGAGCACTTGCCCCACGATGCCGCTATCTCCTACGCGCTCGCCGAACTGCTCGAGCAGCTCCGCCATGACGACCAATGTCCCTTTCACGCAATCCAGCAAGTGCTGTTCATCTCTGACTTCAAGCGTGAAGTAGGCACGCACGCCCTTTCGTCGTGTCCGGTGATAGTAGTCTATCTGGAAATGAGGGATGTCTGCTCTATGCGAAGGGGTCTTTGTCTGGTGACGCTCGATTCCTACCTTGAACTTGACCAGATGCTCCTGTCCTGCGTCCTGCTCTCGCACCTTCAACTGTACGGTGAATGCGAAGCCATCCTCTTCAGCTATACGTACGCGTATCGTGTGGCCCGCTGCCTGCAGATGCCGCGTCTTGACATACGCCTGCACCTCAGCGAGGGGGAGTCTCGAGATGCTCCATGACGTCTTCCTCGAAGGACGTCTCGTGCAGGCCGAGACGGGAGAAATGCTTCTTCCATGCCTGATAGTCCCGGAAGTCCTCCTTGCCGTACTTCCTGAAGACGAACATGGGGTCGATCTCTTTCCTGATGACCTGCTCAAGGATGAGGAAATAGTCTTTGCTCGGATCGCGCTGCTTGGCGTAGGCCTGAAGCGGTATCTTCTTTCCGTCTTTTCTGACGCTCTTGAGCGTGATGTCGAACCTGAAGTTCTCCGCGTCAAGGAGTCGATTGTAGTGGAAGGTGAGTCCGAACGGCGCGTCTGCGACATATCCTTCGGCGCGCTCGAAGGTGGTCGCCTGCAGCGTGGGGGTGCTTTCCTTCTGTCTCGCTGCGATGCGCAGCAGATGACGGATGAAGTCCTCGTAGCTGAGGCCGCCCTTGGCGTGCTTGAGCTCATTTTTCGTCCTCATGGTGACAGGGATGCTCGTCGCCACGCGATCGAGGGCAGAGGTTTCCATAAATTCTATAGAATCTATCATTATATTTAAGGGTTGTTATCCTATCTTTCTGCTGCATGACGGCACTGACGCATACCTGGTGCCTCTTATCGCTTCTGTGAGAAAAGCCGGAAGGGATGCGGGGTGGGGCGGATTATTTCCAGGAGGGATTATTATAGGTGGGGTGGACTCCCTTGGGGGCATGGCACGGCGAAAGAGAGCAGCTGGTACTCGCGCGTCTTCTGGTATGAGTTGGAGGAAAGTCCTGTTTGAGATAGATGAATATGCGCCGAACAGGCTCTGTCCTGAATCTCCGTAAAATAGATTTACCCCTGCGGCCCGTAAGGGCTACAGGGGGGTGGAGGCGAATCTCCACCATGGATGAGACAAACAAGGAGACTGATAAAGTTAGGCGTTTGGTGAAGCGTTGCGGCTTGCCGAAGTGGCGGCACCGGTTCGGTCCGAAGACATATACGCTCTGGGAGCATGTGCAAAGTCTGTTGCTCAAAGACCTGCTAAACCTGTCATTCAGGCGGACACGAGCATTGATTGGAGCGCACTCGTCGAGAAGGCGGCGATGCAGGCTGCTGACAATGAGTGGTTCCTCATTGACCTTGAGGCGACATTGCATGATCTCAAGAAGATGGCGTTCATCCCCAACAAGCACTTCAGGCGCATCTACGAGGCGCAAGAGCGGTTGCACGGGGGAGCTTCAAGAAAAAACTAGCCCCGCTTGGATTCGAACCGAGTTCCCCCGCTCCAAAGGCAGGGATGATTGGCCGGGACTGGCCGCGATGTACTTGGATCGCACGTCATTGCTGCCAGTTCGCCGCCACAATGGAGCGTCGGCTACCAGCCTTTTGTCTCAACGGATAACAATATCATAGAAATGTTTATATATTACTTCATATAGATAATATCATGCGAGCTGGAAAATACACAGTAGAGACGTTTGCGAAAGAAGCGGGCCTGACCAGAGCGTCAGCGCTCAACAGGCTCTCGCGGCTGAAGCGCGAAGGATACGTGACCGTCAGCGGCGGCGGAGCGCAAAAGCGCATCTACACCCTGCACAACACGCCACAGCAACCGAGCAACGGATTCTATACGCTGGTCAATAAGTATAGCCCGGAGAAGCTTGTGCCGCGCTTCAAGCATCATGTCTGCGGTAACTACTCGGTCGAGCATGCCATCATCGATGGGATTGGCATAGGCGATGCGCGAACGCTCGCCGCGACACAGCACCTGTTCCGGCACGTGACGGACTGGAAGCGGCTCTTCACCCTAGCCGGGAAGCACGGGCGCGAACAGGACGTAAGAGCGCTCTACGAGAAGGCGCGCGCCACCACACGAGTGAAGCGCATGCCCGAGAGGTATAGGAAATGATCAACACGGAAGACCAGGAACAGCTCTTCAGGCTCATCGCGGAGTATCTTGAGCGCGACCTTGTCTGCGTCGCCATCGGCGGCACTGCCATGATGTTCATGGGCTACAAGAACGCCACCAAGGACATCGATCTGGTGTTTGATTCCAAACAAGAACGGGATGTCTTCATCCGTGCGATCAAGGAGCTCGGCTATGCTGATAAGGCATTGTCCGGCATCTATGACGCGAAGCGAACGGCTCATCCAGGAAAGCCGCTCATGTTCACGCGCGGAGAAGAGCGCTTCGATCTGTTCGTGCACGACATCTTCGGCTACATGCTCAGCACGAAGGATGCGTTCACTGAGCGAAGAGATTACCTCGGGAAAAGCGAGTTTATCGTCCATCTGCCGACAAAGGAAGACCTTATCCTGCTCAAGGCGATCACGCGGCGGGAGAAAGACCATGAGGACATAGCGGCCATCATCAAGGCGGACACGAGCATTGACTGGAGCGCACTCGTCGAGAAAGCGGCGATGCAGGCCGCCCATAATGAGTGGTTCCTCATTGACCTTGAGGCGACTTTGCAGGATCTCAAGAAGATGGCGTTCATCCCCAACAAGCACTTCAGGCGCATCTACGAGGCGCAAGAGCGGTTGCACGGGGGATCTTCGGGAAAAAACTAGCCCCGCTCGGATTCGAACCGAGGTCCCCTGCTCCAAAGGCAGGGATGATTGGCCGCTACACTACGGGGCTGTGTTGGTATGTGACTGTCGGCGATGGTTTGTCTTGCGGTTTTCGGCCTGATTGCTGCCGTATTGCCCTGCAGGACCAGGCCACTTTCCATCGCTTATACGCTGCGCGCATGATGCGCATGCTCGCAGACCGTGCGGCCTTGGGCCGCGCTTCTTTGGATCGACCCTTTCGTAAAGGGTCGGGCCGGAACACTACGGGGCTGCTGCTCGCTTACTTTTTTCTCTCTTGGGCTGGATGTCGGTGTTTGGTATATAAAAATAGCGGCAGTATGGCGCAATGCGGTGGTAATAGGGACTGATTGAAAGGAATCGAATCCATTGACCGAAGTAGGACTGATTGGTGTATTTATAGATACAATTGCTGCATTGATAAAAATAGGAATAATTGGGACCGCTGGAATTGGCGAAGTAATGGCCTACCGCCCTTACCACCCCGAGCGGGACATATCGGCCCTTCGGGCCTCAGCCCCGCGGTTGAGATAAATTTGTCGCTAAGATAAGAATTGTTATATTAAGATAAGATAAATTGGGGCCGCTGGAATTCGAATCCAGGTTGCTAGCAAACCTGTGCCCTTGACGGGCATCCCCAGGCTAGAGTGATAGCCAAGCTACACTACGGCCCCGTGCTTATGGTTTCCATGCCGGCGCGCACATATCTGATGCGCACCTCGCCCGAATAATTACCATACGGTGTGCCATCGGGAGGGCACACGGATATCGTCACCCGTTTCTGCTGTCCTTGCTCAAGCAGGATGTCCTGCGTCGTTATCCAGTTGCTCATGTTGCCCCTGCCCTTCACATTCACCTTGACCGGAAACGGGTAGCTGTGATTGACGTCGACGAAGCGCATACCGCATCCGCCTGGTCGTACCATGCCAAAGCGGAGCATGGAACCGTTGACATCAAAGCCTATCTTTTCAGCCACCTGCACCTGCGCTGGGATGATGCGGTCGTCAAGGACCGTGTACCGATAGTGCGCGAGCGCGGTCATACTGGCTGACAACGCGAACACCGCTGCGAGCAGCAGTGCCAGGGAAGCTGACCTCATGGGACGAAGAAACCGACGTCGCTTAAAAAGCTTATCGCTTGCGGGCTTTGTGTGCCGGCGCCTTGTTTTTGGCGCTGGTCTTGTGCTTTGCTGGTCTTGCACAGGTTGGACTCTTGGCGATCTTATTCCTGGCTGCTGGCTTCGCGCGCGCTTTTGCCTTGGCATTTGGTCTTCTGCTGACATCTGTGGACGCAGGCGCTGCACTGCCGGGGGGCAGTGGCATATCGTCCAACGCATTCGACGGGGTGCCCGGCGGCAGTGGGATATCATTCCAGTCATCTATCCTGGACCCTCTTTGCGCTGGCATGCCCAAAGCAGCTGCGTTCTGTGGCTGCTTTGGCCTGCGCAGGATGAAGAATAGGTTGGCTACGACCAGCAACAGAATCAGACCAATCATGATAGCGGTCGTGTTGAGCGGCTTTTTCTCTGGTGACGCGGCTGGCTTGGGCGGCAGGACTCGCAGGTCGATGTTATGGACAGAGATGTTCTCGCCGAAGTACAAGGACAATGTTCCCTGGGCGACATCATTCATATCCACGTCTGTGAGGTCAAGGTAACCGACCAGGTCAGTCCTGGCGAATGGCGCCACGTCGATAGGCAAGGTGCGGACATTCTTGCCGAGCACGTTAAGCTCTCCGAACACGTTGCTGATGGTGCCGGACCAGCGGCTCTCTATCGTGAAGGTGATCTTGTTGATGCTCCCGCTGTGGACTTCACGGCTCCAACCTGCAAGCTCTACGCCCATCGCGCCAACCCGAAACGATGTTTCCGCGGCAAGCGCTTGTCCATCCGCGCTCGAAGTCACCTTGACTGCATATGTTCCGGAGGGAAATGACCTAGAATCCACGAGCTGACGCCACGTCGTCTGGGAGCGCCCCGGCACACCTTTGGATACAAGATCATAAGACGCTACTTCTGCTCCCTGCTCATCAATGATGTCTAGGTGGATGCTCGCGCTGTCGATCGAGGTCTCTCCGAGATTCGACATGCTGACATCGATGGTGGTCTGGCTGCCTGGCGCTATGTCCTTGGCAGACACCTCTAATTTGGGATATTTCCCCGGATAGGGAACCCGTATCGCGATGTAGACTCCTGCGCCGGTCTTGGCGACGATCATTCCTTGCTCATCTGTTGAGCTCTCAAGGGCGCGGAATCGGAACGTGTGCACGCCAGGGAAGGGAAACTCTTCAGGCATATCAATGATGACTCTGACCTTGCCCGTCATTCCCCCTTCAAGCCCTTCAAGTCTTGCCGGCTCGACGTGGACGAATTCGCTCGCATTGAGCGGGAACTGCTCTTGCTGGTCAATCACCAGGTCGATGGGATTATCTGTCCTCGCGATGATAGTGTATGTGAGAACCTGCTGCTCGCCGGGATGCCATTCAAGAATCTTTCCCTGCGGCCCCGCGATACCAATGGCCCGTGCTGACGGTGCCATACAAGCGATAAGAATGAATGAAGATAAAAGAAAAAAAGGCAATGACCCTCTGCCGTGGTTCATCTCAGCAGTCAGGGCCAGCGCCGCAGTAGTACGCGGTGAAGGTCACAGTACTCGCCTTTGCCCCTGGAAACGCGTCGTCTGGGATATTGACAAGGATATCATACCAGAACTCGTCCTGCGTTTCTGATGGAGTCAGATTCGCAATCATGAGCGTCTCATTGTCAGCGTTTATCTCTGTCCAGACGGGGATGATGAATGTCGCGCCTGTGGTCTCATTGTCACGGGCAGCGTGTTTGAATTCTGGTGTGCTGCTCTCCATGGTCTCTGAAAGGAGGCTGGTCGCGTTCTTCGTATGCTGCACGGTCACGTTGATATTGACGTTGCCAGTGTTCTCCAGAACCATGCCTGCTCCTGCGTGGGTCCCCGGCAGTGTGGCGCAGGTGTTGTTGCCGCCGGTGATGGTGTTCATAGAGCAATTGCTGTATACGGGATCGACATACCCTGTGCCGAAATCAATAGTCGTTATAGACAGGTTCACCTGAACCAACTGTTCTATCTCCAGTTGTGCGGTACCTTCGGTCACTGCCCTGCCGGTCAGGCCATCCATGAGCGTGACGATGGACTGACTGGTGCCTATCTTGTTGAGACTTACCAGCGTCCCGGTCAATGAGACAACGATTGCCGCGATGAGCAGTGTTGCAAGCGTCTTATTGGATACTTCTGACATGTTTTACCCTCCATTCGGCTGTGGCAATATTGTTAATCCGACGTGTCCTTCACCCTGTGATATCATGTTGCCTGTAGGCGATCGTTGCAGGGTCAATTGAACGTCTCCCTGCGCGGGTCCTGAGACCATGCGCACTTTCGGCGTCGAGGCGTGCGACGCATCCAGCACGGTCCAGGTGCCTAGTATGGATACCACAATAGTGAGAAGCAAAAGAACCATCACCGTTGATTTAGGAACATCGTGCACTCTAGAGCCTCCAATTGATACCAAACTCCTTTCTGCGATGCTTCATATTTAAAGTTTTCTATTTTGCAGTGGTCGCCATATGAATGCCAACAGGGCACTCAGACCAAAAAACAATAGCCATGGTCGGTATTTCGGGAATCGGTATCGAAATATGATTTGATGGACCTGCTCAGGAATAGTGACTGTGGGGAACGCGGTGTCTTGTTGGACGCGTATGGTCTTCTCATCCACGATCGCTCGCCAGCCAGGGTCATTTGCCATGCGCAGGACCAGCGTACAGGTGTCGTTTGTCATATCCTTCGTCACCTGGCATCCTGTCATCGGCGTGGTCGTCCCATTATATCTATAGAGTATCAGATGCTCTGTGCGAGCGATGGGCTGCAGGAACGATGGCACGGCCACATTATTGCCCGTGATGAGCGCTTCTACCCAATCGGACTCATAGTCCTGTCTGCTCATGTCATTGAATGTATGGGCCTGGATGAACGCGCTTGACTCTGGCGCATTGGTCCCTGCCAGATAGGGGACTTTCGCCCGCAACACCAGTTCATTCGCTGTCCAGAGATTGTGAGGGACGTCTTTGAGCGCAAAACGGCCAGGAGTGCCCTGCAAGGTAGCTGCTATGAGCGCGACCTCATGCGCATAATCTGGTTCCAGATGATATCGTCTGTCTATGGCGCTGGCCATGCGCAAGCGCTGACCTGCCGCGGGCAGCAGGAGCAGAAGTAATACGATGGCGAGGATGATGCGCGAACTGCGGGTCGGTTCTTTCGCTATCTGCGAGGCCAGCGCCGCGATACCCAGCACGGAAAAGACTTGCACCGCGCCGATGAAGCGGAAAGGGTGCAGGTCGCTGAGCAAGGGCAGCCGTGTCAGCAAGGGGTCTGCGAGAAACAGGACGAACCATGCTGTCGAGAGCGCGAGCACTCTTCTGTCCTGTCGCCACGATGCCACGAGTCCGGCCAGCACGGCCAACCAGAGCAGTGGCCACTTCCCGGGGCTGTGGTAGTTGCCCAGGAGAAGATTGATTGCGCCGCTTCCTATGCTGGGCGAGTCTATGAACGGCATGCCTGGATAACGCGTCGGAGGATGATGGATGAGCAGCGGCAGGACGTACCAGGCGGAGATGGCGAACGCTACGAGCGTCGCGAGTCCCATCGTCTTCATCCTAGCCATGGCATCCTTGATGTATGCCTCATGTGGCCACAGGGCAAGAATCAAACAACTGATCAACGCGATGAACGCGTACAAGGGATGACAGAGTATGGTCAGGCCGAGCAGCAAGCCGACTATTCTTGCGTTCCTTTCTGATACGAATGAAGCGATGGTCAGGAGCATCAATGGGATGCCGAATGCCTGCGTGTAGAGGCCGAGCAGGGCAAGGGACCCGAATTCAGCTCCTGCGTTGGATGCGCTCTGCAACAGCGTGAACGCGAGCGATGCGACAGCAGACGGCACCGGGTCGAAGCGGAACGCGCGGGCGAAAGCGTAGTAACATAGGGGCGTCAGCGTCCATAACAGGGCGACCAGGACCTTGAGAAGCGTCGCCGCCGGCAGTGTCGTCAGGATACGCAAGGTCGCAAGCAGCAATTCTGGCAGCGGTTGATAGTAGAGCAGCATGGGCTGGCCCATGTTCCACCAGGGGGAATAGGTGAACGGCGTGTGATTGTCACGCATCGACTGGGCTATCATCTCCGCGTACACGGCGTGCCAGGAATTGTCGCCCAGCAGGTAGGTGCCATGCAGCGCCAGGATCATGGAGGTCATGCTCAGGAGCATGGCCACGGTCAGGAGCAGGGATGCAGTCCTCATCTCCCTTCGGCTGTTTGCTCTCACGCTAGGTCTTCCTCCATTGATGAAGTGACGCCTCATGGCGCTTGAGCGAGATGACGATGATCACAGACAATGCCAGGAGGCATCCCAGCAGACCTGTCGCAGGCAGCAGTTGCCTGCGGTCAGGAGCGGCGAGCGTCCCGGGTATTCCTGGCGGCCCATCAGCAGTCCCCGCATGCACGCCGACGCGCTCCTCCGGGGGCTGTCCGGCAAAACGCTGTTCGGGTGCAAAGGAAACCACAATATCTCCAAGGTAGCCGCCCTGACGTGAGTCAATGGTGGCGTAGATGACCTTTTGCGCATCGGTCGTTGTGAATGAGACAAGACCCGTATCCAGGGCGATGCGGGAAGCATCTGGTCCCTCGGGCCTGACGCTCAGGCGGAATTCCTGGTGGCGCGGATTGCTGATGATGATGGGCACAGTCTCTGACGACGCGTCACCGGCGGTGTTCACCGTCACATTGACGGGCTCCACCGTGAACTCCAGGAGTGTGGCGCTGGAGACGCGGAGGCGCTCAAGCAGCACGGGCCTGTCGCTTTGCGCAGTAATGCGGTATTCGCCAGCAGGCAGGTTGGCGACGCAGGTCTCGATGCACCCCGCGCGCAGCGCGTCCAGCTCCCCGTGATAGATGAGATATGACCTCGTGTCCGGGTCCTGACCATCGGCGCCTGCAGTATCCCCTGCGCTGCGTATCGCACGAATGCTGACGCTGAGATTGGCCGGGCCCACAGCGTCAAGCGTGATCATGCGCGCGTGGGTGAGGTTCAGCGATAGCTCGGCCGCACCATCAACCTGCACGCCTAGGGGTACGATGTCGCTTCGCAGCACGCTCAATACGGCATTGCCGCTCCACTGCGCACCAAGCCATGCGACGCCTGCCAGCAGGATGAGTGATATGAGCAGGAGGGCAACGCTCCTGCCACCGGAGGGCTGCTTCTGGTGCGCCCGCTGGCGGCCCTGCTCTTCGGCGACCGCCGCGAGCAGATGATCCACGCGCGGGTCCTGCGGGCTGGCGTAGAGCAGCTCGCGACGCAGCTGATCAAGGCGGTTCATTTGCGCCGCCCCCTCTGGACAGAACTCCAGATGACGCGCGCGTCACGGCCGAGGATCCTGGCGATGTCGGCATAGCGAAGGCCGGTGTCATGCAGATGGATGGCGAGCGCTTCCAGTGCGCCGCGATCATCGGAGAATATGGCAAGCGGGATGCAGGGAGATTCCCTGGACGTGATGGGCCCTTCATGCTTGCTTTTCGCATTGCGATAGGACAGCCAGACTGACTTCGCAGAGCGCTTGGTGAGGCGCGCGATGTCAGCGAACCGCATGCCGCGCTGCTCGTGGAGGAACTTGACGACGGCCTCGATGACGCCGAGATCAGATGGGAAGATGTCCTTGGGGATCAGGTGCTGCGGCTCAGCATCCAGATCCTGTATCGCCCGGAGCAGTTCTTCTTTACTTACCCCTGCCTCGCGGAGCTGACGTAAGAGGTCCAGTGCCTTCTCTTTCCTTGGTCTGGCAGGCATATTACATACTCAATTAGGCGAAAAATTGAAATATGGGTAAGTAAATATGGTAATCGGCAATTCCACTGGCCGTCATGTTTCATATTTGGTTACCCATTCTTTTTAAATATTTGTATAATTAGGTAATTAAATATTAATCAGCAATCCGCTGCTCAGCGCTGACCGCGGCCTTCAGGCCGCAGTATGACGCGCCTCACTGCTGAACGCGGATTCGCGAGAAATCGCCTGCAGGCGATTTCTGTGCGCAAACATCCAATGGACGTTTTGCGTCTGGTCCTTGCGATGGTGCGCCCTCAAGGGCAAGGTATGGATCCATCGCAAGAAATCAGAGTGTGCAGTGCTTGTGCTGCATGTGCGGTTCACAACCGCAGGGGCGCATCATGATCTGATACGCATCCAGTGAAGCATGTGACGCTTGAGAATGGAATCTCCGGCAGGGCAGCACTTGAAGGACAGGACCAGTGCGACAATTCTGCACGCTCACTTCTTCTTCCTGAACCAGAAGAGCCACATGACGTTGACCAGCACCAGGATGATGACCGCAGCGAACATCAGCGTGTCCCGGTTGAGCGGACTTGCCTCTCCGGCCACGGCATTGGCTGTTATATCCTGGCTGATAGGAGTTATACTGTCGATGTTGACCGCCAGCTCCAATGGCTGCTCGGTGGTCTTGTCCGCGTAATGCAGCACGATGACCGCATCGTAGTTGCCCACAGGGATGCCATTGGTGTCCCAGAAGGCAGTCAAGGTGGCTTGCCCCAACGCAGGCACATTCACGCTCGCGCTCCTGGTGGTGATGACCTCATGACCCTGCTTGTCGCGGATGACCAGGTCTGCGTAGAGGCCTTCTATATCATCAGACCATTCGTTCTTGACGGTTATGAGCATCTTGGCTATCTCGCCTATGCGGAACTTTCCAACATCGAAGCTCGCCACATTTATCTTGAGCGTGCCGACATTGAAGTCACGCTCCACGCGGCTCATCTCATTGTCATAACGCACCATCGCGATCGCGTGATACGGGCCGGGATTGACTTTCGCGTCCCAGACAGAGGTCACTTTGCCCTGGCCTGCCAACGGCAAAGCGATGCTATCGGTGTTCAGGCGGGCCAGCTCCTGGTTGGTGCTGGAGAGCACGCGTATCTCGGCAGCGACGCTCTCCACCGGCTCCTTGCCATGGTTGCTCAATGACACGGTAAAGACGACCTTGCCATTGGCTTCCTGCACGAACATGACCGGCTCGACGTACTTGCCTGGATACGGCACATTGACCACGACCTTGCTGATGACCGCAGCAGTGGCTGAAACCGTAGTCTGGTCGTCCTCTCCATAGTTCCTGGGCAGTTGCAATGCCACAATCTCTCCTTCATGCTGGCCCGGAGTCGAGAGCTCTGGCAGGCGCACTTTTACCCTCACGGTTTTTTCTGCCTCTCCTGGCGCAAAATCCACCACTGGCTCGAGCACGGTTATCGCTTTCTCCAGTTCTCCCTGCGCGTAGATGATGATGCGCGTCGGCTCTGCCTCGCGATTGACCAGGCGCACAAC
Organism: Candidatus Woesearchaeota archaeon CG1_02_57_44; assembly: GCA_001871415.1. Lineage (GTDB taxonomy): Archaea > Nanobdellota > Nanobdellia > Woesearchaeales > CG1-02-57-44 > CG1-02-57-44. Next base: position 82,675 of record MNWW01000067.1, read on the forward strand.
CAGGTCCTGCTCTCCACCTTGCGTATAATCAATATTGAACTTAGCCGGACTGATGCCGATGGCGAGCGCAGGGGAAAGCAGCAGGAGCGCCATCAGCATCACCAATGGCAGCAGCCGCTTGACCAAGGCATCCGCCCGCCCCGTCCTGCCCATCGCGACAGCCGCACACTGCTCACGCTGGCGCGATATCCTGCACCGCGTCAGCATCGCTGTCATTGCTGCACCCTCTTCTTCTGCGCCCGATTGTAGCAGGTCCAGATGGTCCTGTCATCGCGGTTGAGCAACGCTGCTATCTCGTGATACGTCATACCCCGCTCGACCTTGAGGTAGACCACCATCGCCTCGAGCACCGAGAGGTCCCTCTGGCGGAAGATGCCGCTTGGGATCAGGACAGTTCCTTCCATCAGGTTTGCCTCGCCGCTATCACGATGGTGCTCTGCCGTACTGCCGGGGGCTCCTCCCACGGCACCGTCACCTGCATCTCGATCTGTGCGCGGTTGTTGCCGTCGCTCCAGTTGAGCGCCTTGATGACCAGCACTTCCTGGTCAGACATATTGGTGAAGAGCATGGCGGATCCTGACACATTGTAGCTCACCACGTCAGAGACATTGCCGGACATAAAACGGAAGTAGGATGTGTTGAGCGGCTGCGTCGCCCACAGATCAGAGGTCGCTCTGACCTTGACGTCGCTTATGACATTGCCTGTGTTCTGCACCGTGAACGGGGCCGGACTGTCGGCTGTCGTGTTCTTCTCCTTGCCCACTGCCAAGAGACCAAAGTTCACGCCCGTTATGGTAAGATTTACTTCAAGCAGAGAGGCGACGGAGAAGTTCCAGAGTGGTGTGACCGTGGTGTTGGTGCCATCGTATGCTTCCACGGTCCAATTGTACCAGGTGTCCACTTCCAGCCGGTCTGCTATGGAGCTGTTGGTGACATTGACGATGTCCTCCAGGACCACATTCGGATAGGTCTGGTGCGTGATGTTGAGCGTGAAATTGATGCTCTCATTGTCCGGGTCATAGGCGCTCCAGTTGAAGTTTGGCTGGCGCGAGGTCAGGGTGTTGTTTTCGTTCTGCGGCCAGAGCAATGCGACGACCGGCGGGCTGTTCTGGATGGTCGCGTTGGCGGACATGTTGGCGGCGATCACACTGCCGTCGCTCAGGGTGAGGTTGCAGGACCAGATCTGTCCTTTGGTCGTGACATTGGCGGGAATCGAGCCATTGCCGTTGTTGTAGAGCGCTCCAAGCACGATGCCGCTGTAGCTGAAGTCATAGTCGGTCACGCGCGCGCTGTTGTTGAACCACGTGATGTTGACCGCTACTGGATCACTGTCCGCGTCGGAGATGTTGAATGAGCAATTGAGCTGGTCTATCCTGGTCGGAGCTGCAGGAAGGATAGCCAGCGACTGCGCCACCGGCGCGCTGTTGCTCGTGACCGTGATATTGTAGGCGCTCGAGTTGCGCAACTGGCCCAGCTCATCGAAGCAGCCCACACTCCAGTTGTACTGCTGATCCGCCAGCCAGGTGGTGAACGTCTGGTTCACGTCTTTGGCGATGGTCGCGTTGGTCTGGTTGAGGATGCCGTTGACAAAGAGCGAGCAGTTGGTGACCGTGCTGTTGTCGGATACATTATAGACGAACTCCACGGTGCTGTTCGTCCTCTGGGTGTTGTTGGCAGGAGAGACCAGATGGATGATTGGCGCGGTCGCGTCCACAGTGAAATTAGCAGCGACGGACATGTTCTGGTCGTTCTTGTCCAACAGGATGGTCGTGCTCAGCTGTTGCAATGCCAGGAACACGCGATACAGGCCATCGCCGGGAAGGTCGCTCGCGTTGTACTGTGGCCAAAGCCATGCGAGACTGAGATTGCTCGAGGTGTTAAGCTGGATGTGTGGCAGGGGACTGACAAGCGTGTCCTGCGGCAGCCATAGCGAGCCGGTCCACTGCTCCGTGCGCAACAGCAGGTAGAATGACGTATTCGTCAGGTTCGTCGAGAGGAACGACGCGTTCTGCACCGTGAGATTCGAGAGATTGATTGCCTGCGTGCCATTATACAGCCCGAGGTCGGTCGCCAGGCCGATGGTGACCTTCGCGCTGAGATTGAATGAGCCCGTCTCTGTGTCATTGAGATTATTGCTGCTATCATTCGCGTAGATGGTGAACGGATACGTTCCGTTGTACCAGAAGCTGACGTTAGCGAACCATACATCCGACACATTGTACATGCTGAAATTTGCTTCCGCGTCGTCGGTCTGCATGACGCCGACCCATGCGCGGTCCACTGCTGTATCATCGGTCACGGTCGCCTGGATGGTCACGTTGACATCATACCCCTGCAGGACGGGGGATACACTGACTGCCGTGACGCTGGGTGGTCCTGCGTCCTGATAGAAGCTGATGTTGCGCGCTGTGCCATTCTGGAAGTTTCCGACGATATCATAGCAGCCGACCGTCCAGTTGTGCTGCCCTGCTGCCGGCGCATACGTGAAGGTCTGCGCGACGCCCTCGCTGACGCTGCTATTGGTGCCCTGGATGCTGCCGTCTATCCAGAGCGAGCAGTTGGTGATGGCGCCCGTATCCGTGACATTATACTGGAAGGTCACCGGCGTGCTGTTCACCTGCGTGTCGTCGTAGGGAGATTCAAGGCTGACGGTCGGGGCGGTGGTGTCCAGCTCAATGGTCCGCGTCAGGGTATCATTGTTGTTACCAAGCGTGTCATTCGCGCTGGCATTGATGTAGTAGGTTCCATCCGGCAGGCCAGTCCAGTTGATGAGGAACGGGCTGCTGTCGCTGTTGGACTCATTCACCAGACCGGTCGTATTATAGATCCTGATAGTGATGTTCGCGAGGTTGTCATCAGTAGCGCTGACATTGATATCGATATAGCTTCTGCTGTAGTTACCCGTGGATGGCGTGGCGTTATGGAAGAGGATGGCTGGTTTTGTCGTGTCAGGTTGAACGATTTGCACCGTGCTGGTCCCCGTGGTGTTGGACAGGCCGTTCCTGTCGATGGTGGATGCCGAGAAGTTGTACGTTCCGTAGGCGAGTCCGGTGATATTGGCCCGGAGGAAGGCCTGATCAGAGCTATTGGCA
>MNWW01000003.1 GCA_001871415.1 Candidatus Woesearchaeota archaeon CG1_02_57_44
CAGCAGGTCCCGGAGACGGACAAGCATCACTATGTGCAACCAGCGACGCTGCCTCAGCTGTGCCTTGACGGCAGTGTCGCGCAGGCGGACATGCTCGTTCGCAGCTCTGGATTTAGCGGGCATCCTGTCATCTGGGCGCGATCCCACGAGGAAGAGACCTTCGCGCGCAGGATGTCGACGCTGGGTTCAGAGCTGCTCTTTTCTATTCTCGAGGTTCCTACACTCATCATCAACTGCTTTGCCCTTGGTTCCTGGGTGAGTGGCGTTGACGTGCTCAAGATAGCTGATGAGCGATGCACCATCATCAGCCCGGGCATCAATCAGGAGGAGATTCTTGAGCTGGTGGCGACGCTTGGTCCGCACTACCCCCAACTGGTCCTGGTCGGCAGCCCGCCATTTGTCAAAGATGTGGTTGACGCGCTTCCAATCGGTGGTCATCCTGATCTGCACGTGGTTGTCGGAGGCGAGCCTATCACCGAAGAATGGCGCGACCATGTCAGCGCGCGTACAGGCGGTAAGGTGTACAGCTTTTTCGGGGCTTCAGACATCGGTGTGATGGGCATCAATGAGAACGAGCAGACCTTGGCCATACGGCGCGCATGCCGCAAGGACATGGCACTGCGCGAAGCTGTGTTCCAGGCAAGGGACACCTTGCCCATGTTGTTTCAGTACGACCCCGCACGTTATCATATCACCAAAGGCCCTGATGGCCTTTTATTCACGACCCTAGGCCTGGATGTCATGCTTCCGCTCATCAAGTACTGCCTGGATGACCTGGGGCATGTAATCCCTTACAGCGACATGCGGGAGCTGCTTTCTCGCAGAGGCCTGCAGGTGTCTCGCGGCATTCCCTTCCCGTTCCTGGTCATGGCTGGTAGGAAAAGCGGCACGGTCTCGTTTTATGGCTCGCTCATCTATCCGGACAATGTCAGCAGTGCAATTGAAGCAAGGGTCGCGCTCGCACGTGTGGTCACCGGGCGCTTCAAACTGTATGTCACGCATGACGCGCATCAGAATGAGGTGCTGGCGGTCGACATACAGCTCAAGCCCAAGGTCGCGACCTCCAAAGCGCTTGATGGACAGTTTTCCAAGGCCATAGAGCAGGGATTGCGTGATGGCAATCCAGATTTCGCGGTCGACTATGAGTGCCTCAAGCAGCGGCGCGCGCCGTTCCTGCGGGTCCGCGTGTTCACGGCTGGTCGCTATCCGTACAAAGAAGGCATCAAAGCACGACACACTATCTGAATCGCATCGCAATCTGATACACCATGACACCTGCAATCATTATCATGACCGTTGTCACCGTGTGGCTGCTCTGGCGTCATGTCTGGTTCTTTCGCAATCCGAAGCGAACGCCTGCGGAAACAGGGCGGGTCGTGTTGTCTCCTGCTGACGGGAAAGTCATCTACATCCGATGCGTGGCGAAAGGTGCTGTTCCTGTCTCTGTCAAGCGCAGGCGAAGCATTGCCTTACAGGAACTTGTCGGTTCAGCGGCCAAGAAACCTGCGGGAGATATGCTCGTCGTGGGCATCTTCATGAGCCCCTTTGATGTACATTATCAACGCGCGCCTATCGCGGGCAGGGTTGATGGTGTGTGGTACACGCGAGGCACAAACCTTCCCATGACCGCGACGTGGATGCGCAGCGCGCTTGGTCTGCGTCCCTATGAGCGCGGTGCATCACACCTGTTCACCAACGAGCGCAATACGGTGCTTTTTTCTGGTGAGCGTGGTGTTGATGGCCGGACGGAGCCGGAGCTTGGGTGTGTCAAGGCGCGCAGTAAGCGGTCTGAGGGAGTCCTTCGCGTGTGGGTCGTGCAGATAGCAGACCTCTATGTGCGGCGCATCGTCTGCAAGGTGCATCCTGGCGTTCGGGTGAGGGCAGGGGAATCTTACGGTCTCATCCGCATGGGATCGCAGGTCGATGTCGTGATGCCAGCGCGTATGGTCAAGAAGATGCTTGTGGCAGAGGGTGACAGGGTCCGCGCTGGTGAGACTGTTCTGGCCACGTATTGAGTCTGAGCAGATGAGGGTCCCCCTGTTGATGTTTTGGTACAATAGACTTTGCTAGTGATAGTTCCAGTAGAACTCTACGTCATCCTATTGAGTGCCTTTTCCAAAACCCGATAGCGCTTGTAAGGGACGCCGCCAAACGACCTGGCCAGATGTTTGCTCGCCTCATTATCCTCGACGACCCAGGAGTATTCAAGCTCGCGATAGCCAGCGGCAATGAGGTGTCGCATGACCGCTGCCAGCAAGGCCTTACCCACGCCATGGCCCCGATATTCTGGCGACACACATATCAGCTCTACTTTTGCTTCCTTAATCTTATGCAGACGCAGGAGAAAATCCATCCGCTGCCTTATCCCCATGCGACCATCATACTTCTTGAGCAGCATGTTGATGTTCGGATAGCTGATGATGACCCCGGCATACTCGCCATGGACGAGCGCGAACTGCACCATCTGGGGAAAATACAGCATCTTCATCTCCTTGATGAGATAGAAGAATTCCTCTTTTCCCCAGGGTCTGCTCTGCCAATGATGCTCCATTCCCTTGTTGATGAGCACGCGCAATAGCTCTAGCTCCTCATCCATCCGATGGCGGTCAAACGGGCGCGTGGTGACATCTGCGGAAGGATGGAATGATGCTGCTTCTATCGCCCTGGGGCTGTCCAGGCGTATGTGATAGGCATGCAGGTCCCTGCATTTCCTATATCCTAATTGCTCAATCTGATGGAGATAGTGGATGGGGTTATAGGCCATCAAGGGCTGCGGGTCAAGATGGAATCCGCTTGTCAGGATGCCCACCTGATTCCCGATAGTGCCATTGATAGGCCCTCTGATGGTCCTCATGCCACGGGCCTGCAGGTCTGATTCCGCCTTTTCCATCAGGGCCTGCCAGACATCCTTCTGGTTGACAGCGTCGCAATAACCAAAATAACCCACCTGCTCGTTGGCATGCTCGTGGTATGCCATGTCCATGAACCAGGCGATGCGACCCACTGGCAGATCATGCTTCTTCACCACATATAGCGCGGTTCCGGTCCGGCGCCAGAATGGGTTATCCTGATCAAAGAACCTTCGCGCCTCAGACTTGATGTCCTCCACATGGTGCTGGTGGCCTGCCAGCACCCTGCTCGGCACATCCAGGAACAGCTCCATGCTCGCAGGATCATTCACCTGCATGAGCTCTATGGTCATATGCTGTATTTTGCGGAATGGAGCATATAAACATTTCTACTCGTCTTCACGCAGGGGTGAGCGCACATTGCATCAGGGCGGTCCCTGTCGCATGCTCGCCGCTATTCCTTGTGCCGCGTATTGACCTTGGAACGCACGGCTGACCCTATGACCGCCTGTAGCGTGCCGCATCAAAACTTGAACAAGGCGGTCTCGACCATGATCTCAGGTCCAGAGAAGTTGGTGCTCGCATGTCCTGAGAACGGAGCGCCATTCAGGGTCCCGGAGAAAGTCCCGCCCATGGGCTGGAACACATAACCGGCCCGCACCCTGCCATGCAGGTGCAAGCCCAGGGCAGACACCTCAAATGGCATCGCGATGTATGGCTCTACACCGAAACCCCAGTTATTGTAGCTGGTGCTTGAGGTCGCCGCGCCTCCTGCCAGACTTGTCGACACGTCTGACGCGATGTAGGTCGCGATCGCCCTTCCGCCAAGGTAGAGGGTGGGGCTATCACATATCTTGGTCTCGCCACCAAGGGAGACCTGAATGTTGCGGGTAGACCAACGCAGGTTGCTTCCATTGGATGTGGTGTCAAGGATTCCCGGCAGCGGCGTGAACTCCAGGCCCAGGATCACCTGATCAGCAGGCTGGAATGTGCGAAGGTCCCATCTGGTGAAGAATACGGCCTCGAAGCTTGTGCGATACTTCAATTGCGGGTCCCAGTCATCAAAATCAGCCCCCACTGAGGCGCCGGTCGCGTGGATGAAGTCATTATCAGGGTGCAGGTTGGGAACGTAGCTCTGTGTTCCCATGTAGACGACGCCCGTTGGCAGCCGCGGCATGGCGTATGCAGCAGCGGGCTGCTCGTCCTGCGATTCTGTGGGCAGCACTATCGCTTTGGGCGCCTGCTCTGCGGCTTTCTCGGCAGCAGTCGCGCCAGTGACAGCACCAGTCGCGAGCGCAGTGCCGAGCAGGATGTTCCGGCCAACTTCACCGAATCTGCCTGACGCCATGGCATCAGTGACGCGTCCGATGAGTCCTGTTGATCTGGGTGCTGTGGTCTGCTGTGCGGTCTGTGTTCTTGCCATGCTTCATCCCTCGTCTGCCTATGCGCCGTATGCTGCTCGACAATGCTTGTGTTCGGGGAAACTAGTGCTGATATTGAAAAATGTTTCTATTTTTCAGTAGGTTCAACCTTTATGCTCATCGTTGGTCGCGTCGGGCATGGTGGCTTGATGCTGTTGCTCAGTGCCATCATTAATACTACTGAATCGTGGTTAATGTCGTAATATTTATATATGCGACAGACGTCCTCTCGTGCATGACTGATGTGTCTGATGTGTCTGATGTGTCTGATGTGTCTGATCGTGCTGACGTGCCTGACCTGTGGACTGATGACGCCTTGGCTGTCGAAGGTGTCCCCTGGACTCCGTATGTCGCGTATCGCAGGCGCAAGGGCGTATCTGCTGACGCGCCCACCAGAGCGGACGCGCTGCGATTGACGCCCTCTGAGGGTGATGTCCGCCATGGCAAGCGTCTGCAAGAAGCAGGACTTGCCTGGCTCACGCACGTGCTGGATGCGACCGGGCAATTCACGAGCATCAAGGCCACATCAGCGACGCCAGACAGGCAATACGGGTTGCTCCTCGCCCAAAAGAAACCATCCTATGTCGAGGACCGTGAGCCATTCCTCTTCTCTGTGCAATTGCATACGCACGCGCCCGGCAGCCTGGAGCAGGTCCTGGCTGATATGGATTGGGCGAGCAGCAGGGGCATCGCGACAATCCTCATCGGCACAAAATACCTTGATTCCGAGGGCTGGATGTTTCGTCGGGGACTTCGTGAGCAGGATAGGCGGTCTGGCCGCGAGTATGGCGAAGCAGCGGCGCATCGCAAGCGCTCGCTCAGACATCCTGAAGCGCAGCGTCTTAATATGCCCTCCACGCCTGACAATGCCATTGACACGCGCGGACTGGAGCGTGACATCTTCCTGGCGCATCAGGTGACGCCCTTCTATCTGCAGCCTGCATCATCGCGGCTTGGGGCTGCTGTGCGCCGATTCGCGTTCCGGCCTGTGTGGATGTATCATGAGGGGCAGCAGCGTCCCTTGGTGCAGTCTGTCAAATGGTATGACCCTCTGCCGCTGGAGACGCTCACGCATTTCACGCTCGTCCCGCAACCCAAGATCGCTGCCCGCAAGACGCCGTATCTGATGGGCGATCTCATGGCGCTGCCTTCTGTGGAGAATCCCTACAAGGGCACGACGTCGAATACCCGGCATATGCGGCACGAATTCGGTCGTCTTGTCGACGCAATCGCGCGACTGGAATTTTCTGCCATGTCTCCTTGGTTGTATGATGGGCGCGCGCCATCTCTGGATACAGACAGGTTAGAAGCGCTCCGCATGCACGTGATGCGTACGATTCGTGGAAGAGCTACATGGGCCGAGGCAGGAGGGGAGCTCAATGCGCATCTTTCTGCGCTCTATGAGCTCTTGCCAGGGGCTGCGTCAGTGCGCGATGATTTCCAGCCGGACCGACAGGAGTTTGTCGCGCATTATCCTAGCAGGAGCAATCCTGGAACGATGCATACGTCTCGACTGCGTGTCCCTGACGGTAAGATAGACAGTGCCCGTTTTGATTGTTCCTGCCCAGGGCATCAGTACCTGGACAAGTGTTGGCACGAGCGCGACCTGTATGCGCGCGTCGGCGCAAAGCAGCGTTGAATGCTCTGCTAATTCATGCTCAGCGCCTTAGCCAGGCTCACATTGCCGCAATTGAAGCAATTGCAGAACGTGCCGTACTTTCCTTCGAGAATATCAAGCCTCTCTCCACAGATACATTTGAGTGTCACGGTCGCATTCTTGTGATGGCTGCACACCGGCAGGCCCTGGCTGTTTCTGGCAATCGCCTGCTTGCCGCACAGCGGGCACTTGTCGATCCTGCTCTGACCATAGATTTTCTTGCGCATGGTACTGCTCCTCTCTCTGGTTGTCTCAATGCTGTTCGCTGTCGCAATAGTAATAAGAAAAAATACTGGCGACGTTGGTGCCAGTTGATGTGTTGTCGTCTATGGATAGAGTGATATCCGCTTGTCGGTCATCAGGTCAGGCGTCTTGCCCTCTATCGACATCGCAGCGCCGACCATGGGAATCACGGTTATCTTGAACTTCTCGCTCTCATTGACATGCCGCGATGATTTGAAGCAGACTTGTACCACATCGCCCTTGGTCAGGTAACCGCTCTTGTTGTTGGTCCCTGTTATCTGATACTTTGCGCCAAAGTATGTCCTGTTATAGTACGTGTCGTTGAGTGGGGTGAAATTCACATCAGCGCATCCCGCGATCTCACAGGGGGTATTCGGGCTTGATGTATTCTCGGTATAGTTGTATGTATAGGAGACATTGTCGCAGCGGGCAGTGGATGTGTATTGATATTGCGTAGAGCTGTCGTCAAGGTTCAGGGACATGAGCATGTCGGAAAGCCGCAGCTCATCAGAGCCGCTGGACAGCTTGATGGTCTGATACACCCAATCCAGCTGCTGGTCAGAGCCGTCTTCGGCGTAGGTGTCGATAATGCGTAGGGACGTTCCGACCTCGTGGCTCGTCGCCTTGCCTGTTGTCAACGCTTTACTCTGCAGGGTTCCGGTCGTGCTGATGAGCACTTTGGCAGCGACCGCCGCCACCAGAATCAACGCGATGAAAATGACCAGGGTACCCATGCCCATTTCTGCTTTACGCTCTGCCATGATTGAGACCTCCAAATATCAAAAATCTGTTAGACCCTTATGCTTTCTGGGTGCATTATTATATATAACTTCCGGCAAAATAATCCTGTTAGGACGACCTTAAATCTCTGTCTGGGGGGCATGCTGTTCCCTATGCGCGCTCCCAGGTCTCTCCTATGATGATATGATCCAGCAATGGGATGCCTATCAGTTCTCCTGCTTTCGCGATGGCGCGGGTCAGCTGCTGGTCTTCTTCTGATGGTGTCGGATCTCCTGACGGGTGGTTGTGCGCGATAATGACTGATTTTGCGCTCTTCTGGATGGCTGGTCGGAAAATCTCCCGAGGATGGGCAAGGCAACTGTCAAGGGTGCCTTTGGCAATCATTTCATGGCCTAGCACCTTATTGCGCACATCCAGGAACAAGGCTAGCAGATGCTCCTGTCGCAGATGGCCGATAATAGGTTTGCAATAAGTGAACACATCTGCTGCGTCTTGGATACTCGGGTTGTCTGGCTTTTGCGCTCTTCTAGTCAACTCAAACACGGCGATGAGTTGCGATGCTTTTGCCATGCCGATGCCAGGGACCTTGCGCAATTCATCAATGTCCGCCTGATGCAGACCTTCAAGGCCAAAATCCGCGAGCAGTCGGGACGCGAGGGTGATCGCGTTTTGTCCTTTGGTTCCGGACTGCAGCAGGATCGCCAGGAGCTCCGCGTCTGAGAGAGAGGCTATACCTTGCGCATAGAGTCGTTCCCTTGGCCGGTCGCAGACCCGAAGCTCTGTTATGCGCATGGCCTGTAGCGCGATGCAGGCCTTAATAGCTGTTACTAGCAGAAAACCGGAGCTGTTTCGTTATTCCCGGAATTTGATGCATCGCGGGTAACTTCAGTCTTGGCAGCTGCTTTCTCGTTAACTACCACTCTGCAATGATATACAATAAAAGCCTATTGATTTTCAGCGCCAAAAGCATTTAAACCGCCTTACCATCCCTTTTTCGGGATGATTTTCAGCCAGGTGCGGCTGCAGAACATACGGTCGTATGTGGATGAGACCATCACTCTGCCCGCGGGGTCTGTGCTCTTGTCAGGGGACATCGGAGCGGGTAAGTCCACTATACTTAAGGCCATTGAGTTCGTTATCTTCGGGCTGAAAGGCACGGATCTTACGGGCTCAACACTGCTTCGCCATGGCGCGGGCAAGGGAATGGTTGAGGTCACGCTTGTGCTGGACTCTGGCGAGGTCATCATCCGCAGAGGTCTGAAACGCACTAAAACCAGCATCGTGCAGGATATCGGCAGTCTGCAGGCGAATGGCGTGCTCGAGGAACTCACCCCTGAGGAACTGCGGGCCAAGGTGCTCTTGTTGCTTGGCTATCCCGCAAGCGCGCGCAACGCGAATCTGCTGTATCGCTATACGGTCTACACACCGCAGGAGGACATGAAGCGCATCATCCTGGAGCCCGCGGAGCAGCGCCTGGAAATCATCAGGAACCTTTTTCTGGTTGATCGCTACAAGCAGGCCAAGCTGAACGCGGAGCTCGTCGCAAAAGAGTATAGGGCGCAGGCGCGTGCTCTTGAGCGAGAAGCGGCAGGAAAATCACTGGTTGAACAACGCGGCAAGCATGTCGCTGCTGCTCTTGCCAGCGCGCAAGCGGAATTGTCTGATACACAAGCGGCGCTTACCAAGACCAAGGGTCAATTGGAACAAGCATCTGCCTCTGTCGCTGCCAGCCGGCGCGATCAGGACGCGTTCACCGAAGCGCAGGCAAGACTAGGTAGTCTGCTCGCGACGCTTGATTCATTGAAAGGACAGGCCACGGGACTGCTCAAGGACAAGGCAGCGCTGGAACAGGAGCGGTTGGCAGTCATGCGGCAATTGGACAAGCTTCCTGGCGATTCGTCGCAGATTTCGGCAGCTCGCGCAGCGTTGCTGGCGGCAGAGCGCTCTCAGGCGAGCCAGCAGGCGCTCAAGCAGACCCACGCGGTGCTTGTCAGGGAGCAGGCGCAATATGTCAAAGCTGCTGCTGAACAGCAGGCCGCGCGCAAGCGACTGGCGACGTTGCCAGATGCCACTACGCTTTCACAACGTATCGAATCGCTGGAGCAGGAGTTGTCACAGTGCATGGCGCGGCGCGCCACAGTGCAGGCAGGCATCAGCGAACAGGGACGCATATTATCAGAGCTTGAGGAGGGTGATGTCTGTCCGTTATGCAACCAAGACCTGACTGACGCGTACAGGGAATCGTTGCTGGGCTCGGCCAAGCAGCATGTCGCGGAGCACAATGCCACGCTGACAGGGTTGGAATCAGATCACGTGCGTGTGTCAGGGGCACTGGCTGGCGCCCGCAAGGAGGCAAAGGACTACGACGCATTGCGCGAGTCGCTGCTTTCCCGATTGAACCTGCTTGATGGCAGGAAGGATACAACAGATGATATCGAGCGTGTGGATGCGCAACTCGCTGCCATCATGATCGCTGATCTGCCAGGACTTCGCGCTACTCTCGCATGTCTCGAACAGAAACAACAGCTTCTGGACAAGGCCAAAGGTCTTGAGGAGCGTTCGCAGTCAATAGCGAGTTCTATCGGCGAGGTCAAGGCGCGCATGGCGTCAGCGCAGCAGCAGGTCTCTGCCGCGCAGCAGGCCGTCGACTCCCTAGCGCATGCCAAAGCTGCGTTCGATTCAGCTCTGGCAATGCAGCAGCAGGCCAATGACGCGCTGCTGCAGGCGAAGAGTAGGGAGTCGCAGGCGACCGCGGCTCTGGCGGGATTGCAGCGCGAAGCCGCGCATCTGGCAGAACAGCTCGCGTTGCTTGCGGAAAAGCAGCGGAGCGCGCAGAACTACACCACACTTGCCACATGGTTGACAGGATTTTTCAGCCCCCTGGCTGAGACCATTGAGCGCCATGTGCTGCATGCTATACGCGCTGAATTCGGGCAGGTCTTCTCATCCTGGTTCTCAGCCATCCTTGATGATGAAGGCATCGACGCGCGACTGGATGAGAGTTTCAGTCCCCTGCTTGTGCAAAACGAGTATGAGACAACGCCCCAGCACTTATCGGGAGGCGAGCTCACGGGTCTTGCGCTCTCGTATCGTCTCGCGCTCAACAAAGTGCTCAACAATCTCACGCAGGGCATCGCCACACGCGATGTCCTCATCCTTGACGAACCCACAGACGGATTCTCCTCTGAGCAGCTTGACCGCGTTCGCGATGTGTTTCCGCAGACCGGAGCGAAGCAGACCATCATTGTCAGCCACGAGCCAAAGATAGAGGCCTTTGTCGACCATTGTCTCAGGATCCATAAAGAAAATGCGACCAGCCAGGTGATAGCATGACTATGACAGCATCAAAGAAGCGCAAGGCAAACGCAGGAAAGACAAATAAGAAAACCACTCGGTCTGCGTCTTCGCAAACGCCAGCGCGAAAAAAAGCGCCCTTGAAAGGCAAGGGGGTCAAACGAAAAGGCACAGGCAAGAAACCAATCGCTGGCCGAACATTGGTAAAACGTGCTGTCGTCAAGAAGCAATCACGGTCAGTATCACAGACGCGCAAGGTGAAAGGTCCTGCAAGAAAAACGGTTCGACCGGTCCGCAAGTCCGCTCCTGCGCGAAAGACGGCGTCCCGAGCGCCCAGGCAACGCGCTGTTGTGAAGCGCCCCAAATCAGCCGTCAGGGTGTCTCGCAAGGCTGTTGGCAAAGCGCGCGCAAAGGCGAATGCGCGAGCAAAAGCGAAGCCACGCGCAGTCAAGAAGAGGATCAATAAGGCCAACGCGTCCAGATCACGACCAGCAAAGCCACCGCGCAGCAGGTCAACCAAGAGCCCTGCTCAGAAACGCGTTGTGAAAAAGAGGGTGGTACGGAAACCTGTGAGAAAGAGTCCTGTCAGGAAACCCACGAAAAAATCCCCTGGAAAGAACCAGGTCAAAAGGCGCGTCCTGAAGCGCGGCGAGAGCGCGTCAAAGCGTGCCTCCAGCAAGCAGAAGGGCTTCGTGCACAAGCAGGCGAAGCCTGCCAAGACACGGCTGGTGAAGAAAAACGTCATCAAGAAAAAATCTGTAAAATCGGCCAAAAAGAGCCCTGTCAAGAAGCGGCCTGCGGTCGGCAAAAAGGGCGCTGCAAAAAAAGCCGGCGCCAAAAAACAGGGCGCGGCAAAAAAACAAGTCAAGGCTGCAAAAAAAGAAGATGTGCCACCCTGGCGGGAAATCAAGCGAACTCCTCATGCGCTGCCTAAGACAACGCACCGCATGCACAGCGATAGGAGCCGACTTCCGCCGCACAAGCGCTTCTTCATCGATATGCGTGAGTGAGCGTCGGACAGTCGGCAGCTGGTCAGTGATGCAAGGGCAGCATGTCATCGCGTTGCCCTGTACGCGTGTGGTTGCTCTGGTGAGTATTGGTCCTTGGATCACCGCGGCGCATTTCCCATACCTTTATTAGCGGCTGTACCGGTAAGTGCCATCAACGCGCGCTGATTGCGTTCAGAAACGTGTGAGCATCATGTACGTTCCCTCAGAATCCCACCTCGCATTGTCCATGCTCTGGTATCTCATCAAGTTGCCGTTTCTGCTGATAGCGTCTATTTTTTCAGAACACGCTCGCCACGACCTGCTTGAGCCGCTGGATAAGATAGTGCATTTCTTGCTGACCGCGCCGTTCACGCTCTCGCTGGCGCTTGTCTGTTTTCTGAGCTCATTGTATGGGTTCTGGCTCAGCTACAACGGGCAGGACGCGCTTTTTCAGTCATTGATGTGGCAGCCGTCATTGCTGCTCGGCTGGCACCCTGTCGCGCTCTTCGCCCATCTGTTCCTGCACGCGTCCATCGCGCACCTGCTCGGCAATCTGTTGTTTCTGCTGGTCTTTGGCAGGGTCGTGGAGCGCAACATCGGCTGGCGCGTCATCCTGGTGTTCCTGCTCGCAGGCGTCTTCGCCAGCCTCAGCTACTCTGCCATTCACTTAGCGCTTGGCGGCAGCGGGTATCTTCTCGGCGCGTCAGGCGCCATCATGGGGCTGGTCGCGACAGCTATATTATTTGAGCCCTTCTACATCTCCTTTGTACTGATACTGCCCTTGCCCATCATGGCCATCGGGTTGCTGCAACTGTTCACGGACGCGCTCGGTGTTCTCACACCGACGGATAATATCGCGCATCTCGCGCACATCATGGGCTTTGCCTCGGTCACGCTCGTTGTCTGGCTGTTGGCTCGCGAGCGAAAGAAGCTGCTCAAGGGCCTGCTGGTGAATGTCGCGGCTGTGGTGGCGCTACTGGTGTGGTGGTTTGTGAGCGGATGATAGGTCTGCATCTATGGCTCGCTGAATCACTGGTCCTCATCCTGCCTGGTTCCACAACGCTTATAACCTTCGGAGCTGCTGGTAGTCAACATGGCGTCCTGTCTGTTCTGCGGGCTCATCAAAAAGCAGCAGCCCAATACCATCGTCTCCAATGACGCGGTGGTCGCGCTACTGGACAAACGCCCGAGCGTCGCTGGGCAGATCATCGTGCTCACACGCAACCATTATCCGCTCCTCAGCCAGATTCCTGACCGCGAATTGGCAGAGCTGCTCGGCAGCGTCAAGAAGATATCACAGGCGATGCTACGCACCTATGATGTCGCGGGCACCACGGTGCTCGGCCGTGTCGGGGTGGAGGCAGGGCAGATTGTGCCGCATGCATCGCTGGTGGTCATGCCCCGCTATGAGGGTGATGGTGTCGGCCTTGATGTGCCTGTACCTGCTAGCGCAGGTTGCAACCTTTGTCAGATGGAAGGGGTGTCTGAAGAATTCGGCGATGCTGATACGCTCTGCTTTCAGCTTGAGGGGTTTGCGGGGTTGGGGGTTGCGACCAGGGCTCATTATCCCATCCTTGAGGCCGTGCCCGACCAGATGCTCGAGCCGCTTGGTCGAACGCTCAAAGAGGCCATTCAGCTCATGCTCTCCAACTGGAATGCGTCTGCTGTCACCGTACTGCTACACAACGGCATCCCTGCCGGACAGCGCATGCCGCACGCAGTTTTCTGGCTTATCGCGCGCGAAAAAAATGATGGACGGTTCTCGCTGCCTGAGCGCGCGGTCGGCGAGGAGGACACGGGTCGCATTGTCAGCGCGATGCGTGAAGCTCTTGTTGGCATGGGTGGGCCTGTCGGGGTCGAAACAATGCAATCAGCGCAAGTCAGCAATGAGGTCAGTGATTATCTCCTGGAGAAATTAAAACGGGTTCCATAAAATCATTCGTCTGGTCCGCCTTCGTCTTCATCTCCTGACTCCTCGTTATCAGAGTTGTCTTCGTCTGAGGGGACTTCCTCGCGCGTTCGAGGGCATCCTGTTGATCGCTTTCGTTTCCCGTCATCGTACTTGTTGCCGTCTTGGTTTCTTGCGGATTGGTAATTCTCGGCGTCTTTGCCCGTATAATGAGCGCCTTCGCTTTCACTCCAGTCGTACTCGTTGGTGCTCACTTCGCTATCGAGCGCATAATTGGGATGCAGGTCGTCTTCGATATCGACGTCCTTGCCGTATTTTCCCTGGAGAGCATGCTTGACGACTTTGTATGCTTCTTTCATGACCGTGTCCTCGTCGGTCTTGTCTTGCTTGCCATTGCCGCTATAATGGTCGATGGCATGGCCGATAAGCTCGTAAGAGCCGCCCAAGGTCTCTTTGACCACATCATAGGCGACTTTCCGGGCATGCGCTTTATCGTAGTGAGAATGTCCGCTCGGCCAGGAGGTATTGCCTGATGACAGCGCTGCCTCAAGGCCTCCCATGTCCACATGCTGGCCCATCACTGTCTGGCCTGCCAGGTAGCTTGTCATACAGAAGATAGAATATGTCCCAGTTTATTAACTTTACGGTAGTAAAAAAATAAAAAATATTTATAAATTGTTTATAAAGACTTGGTTCCTGTATCTGCCCCCTGTATCTTTCAGGGTAGATGGAGCATTCTTCCCCGGTCTATTCCTCTCCCGGGATCTGTCCGGGGCATACTCTGTCAGGGAACACGTCCACTTTCCCGAATCGGTTGACTACTGCTCCACTAGCGCGGCAACGCAACATATAGGTGTTCGCGCGGTCAGCTAGCATCCCTGCCCTTGACAGGGCGTCCTTGACCGTCATCCCTCCGAAGTAACCGCCGATGCCTTCATCGCGTTCCACTCTGGGGTATGCTACAGCCGCCAGTTGCTCCCATCTTCTTGTCAGGAACGTACCTGGCTCTGCTGGCGCGTCAGAGCGCTCATAGCTGCCGATGGGAAACTCACGCGCGACCACTATGGGCTCAAAGCCCACGCTTCTTGGTATCAACAGCGGCGTCATGAGCCACCCATCATAGAGCTCATTGAAGGCATTGGCAAACGCGGTCAGGATGGCACCATCCCCTTTTGTCTGCACCTCCAATGGCCGCATGCTCATGCGGTCACTTGGATCCGGGTTCATGACGTACCAGGTCCCCTGTGTTCTGGCACTGCTGCTGTAGTCTTGAGGGAACACATCCCTGAGGCTTTGTCCGAGCAGTTCATCAGTCTTCACACCTGCTCTTGAAGCGAGCAGTTCCACTAGTTCATTCAATCGCATGTTCTTCACCTGTTGTATCCAACCGGCCTATTGCCGGCGGCAGTAAGCGTATCACGCTGCTATCACTGCAGTCCTGAGACTGAGGTGATGCAGGTCGGTCGCGTTGCGCGGACTTCCTGCTGTTGGAGTCACACTTCGCAGAAGAGAGGCACCGCCAGCATCACAACAGCGGATGATGAACTGAATCCGCGCGGGTGGCGCTGGTTACCTGTGCCATGATGCACGGGGAAGGAATGGTGTGTAATAAACTTTGTGGAATCCTCTTGCGCGCAGCTGCACCTCGCACGGTCCTATGGCATCGCGGCCAGCAGCACATTGCCCCACAGCATCGTCATGAGAAACGCGATGAGAAACGCGGGCATGAAGGGGATGCCGACTTTCAGCAGTACCTTCTTCACCTTTCCTTCACGGTGCAATCTCTTCAGCAAGCGTATCTGCTCTTTTGTCACGCCCAGATCCTTCGGACCGGTGATGCGTTTTTTTCCGACCATGACATCTTTCGCTATCCAGTCGCCTTCGGTCAGTCTCGACGGCGCGACCCATTGCAGCATGGCTGAATCCTCCACTGCTTTGGCGAAAGACCAGAGGATGAGCAGCAGGGCGAGCAGACCTGTCAGCGTCCCTGCCAGATAGAGGGCCTCGCGCATCGGCAGTATGGCGAAACATACGATGATGAGCGCCACGATGACCAGGGCAAGCGCGTAGACTTGCTTTGGCAATCGGGTGAATGCTGAGCGCATCGCTGTCCAGGTCTTTTTCGGACGTAGCAGCCCTATGACCAGCGAGTAGACAAGGCCATACAACGCTCCGGCGATGACCAGATTGAGCAGGAACGCGAGCGTGAAATCTGCGCGGGTCCAACCAGCGATGCCGACGAGCGCGCCTACGCCCATGAGCGCCTTGGCGTCGCCACCGCCCCACTGCCCAAGGTAGTACATGACATTGGCCACCACGGCGCAGACGAGCACGCCATAGACGCCAGCGAGCAGCGGCTGCCAGGAGAGCAGAGCGATCGAGAACAGCAACCTGATGCCGATGCCGGACGCCATCATGCTGTAGGACACCCAGTCAGGCACTTCGCGTTTCTTGATGTCTGTCGCCGAGCCGATGACGATGCCTATCAGCGCGAGCAGCAGCAGGAATTGCATGATGCTCTGCGACGCCGGGAGGTATAAATATCATTCGATTTGTGCTGAGGGCGTGACTTATCGCGCCGCTTATTGCGCTGTCCATTGCTTTCATTTCCTCCCCACATGGACTATGCTCTCGTTCCCAATCGCTGGTCCATTCTCCTCCTTTTCCCTTGTTCATTCCTGGCGCAGCGCTATCCGTGGTCGCGCAGCATAGCGAAAGCCCATGCGCTCTCCTGTGCTGGCGACATACAGCGCCGCGTGCGCGAGGCAGGAGCCGACCACGATGTTCGTGGTTATGACCGACGGGATGGGGTTGTCCTGGCATGATGCCCTCTGCGCGGGCGTCGGTCCGGGCGTCATCGGAACATTGTCTCCTGGCAGGTAGGTTGCGACCTGCCCAGCATGCGCGCCAGCGCCGCCGTCGACGTAGGGGATGCTTCTCGCGTTCATCACCTTGGCTGCTGTTGCTCTGGCCGCGCTGTTGTCCAGGCACCCTACGAGCACGCTGCCTGGCCGGAAGTGTCGCGCGCTGCACTTCTCAAGGTACTGCGGCACTGCCACATATTCGTGGGGATAGCGGGCGGCGAGGGATTCCGCGAGCACCTCGGCCTTATTGCCCTGCTCCAGCGCGTAGAAGAACTGCCTGTTCAGGTTGCGGCGCTCCGGGATGTCAGGGTCGATGAGGGTGAATCGCGCCTGCTTATGCTGCTGCACGCAGGCGTAGGACAGGACCAGCGACGCTATCGTGCCAAGGCCTCCGCAGCCCGCGATGACAAAGTCAGGGCGCTGCAGAGTAGGGGCATCTGAGACCTGGATGCGCGGTTCATCCGCACACTCCTGCTCTAAGGGAGCGATGGTCGCGCGTAACAACTCAGCGCCCATACCTGCGCAGATGCCCTGCACGCTGGCAGGACCTGCTCCATCCAGCGCCACCAGCGGTGTTGCCCCGACCCATTGCTCCACCCGGGCGCGGTCATGGCCGCCTCCTGCGAGCAGGCCGTCCAATGACGGCAATGCATGACGTGAAAGCGGCATATCCATGTCCAGGTCCCAGCAACCGACGCTGCATGAGGGGGTGATGGCGCGCAGCTCATCATCAGTGAGGAAACAATCCTCCTGGCGCTGGCCTATCAGATGCGCGTGGCCGAATCCCAGGCACTGCAGGCAGATAGCGGCCAGGTCAGCGCCGAAGGAGCGGCCGATGACAGCGACTGATTTAGTCGCCAGCAATGCCTGATACTCATCGCCCCAGTCATGCGACGTGAATCGGTCAACCATGGGCGCTCCGGTTCATGCTCGCCAGCAGCGCGAGCGCCAGCAGCACCTGACGCTGCTCTTCTGACAGGGTGTCTCTTTTTTTCCACACTTCCTGCATCGCTGCCTTGCGCTCTGTCCAGGGTCTTCTGCTTGCCATGAGGTCCGCGAGCCGTGAGAGCTCGTCATCAGCGCCTGTCTGCCTGTACGTCGCGGCTATCGCCTTGGCTGCGGCCGTATATCCGATACCGTCTGGCGCGCTGCGGTTCCTGCCCATGAGGTACTGAGCGCAGATGCCTTGCAATCGCGATCCTTGCGCGCTGCTGGACGCAGGGTCCTGTTGCTGTCCTGATCCTTCGTCGCCGCTGCCCATCCCGTGCAGTGCTTTGCGCACATCATGGATGCGCTCAGACCATCTTCTATGATGGTCTCCAGCGAGCGCGGCTCCCAGTCCTGGCGAGATGACGCGCATGACCTCGGCCACCTCGCGATAGCCCAGACGTGCGGGCTGAAAGGTGATATCCGGGTCCAATGGCAACGTCGCCCTCGCGCAGAGGAAATACTCCTGCTCTGTCTCTGCTGTGTACTCGCAGATGCGTGTCCCCAAGGAGGCATGGCTGAATGTCCTGTCCACGCGCATGAGCGCATGCTCCACCGTTGTTGTCCGTTGCGCGTATGCCAGGGCCTGACCTGCCTGCAGCGAGGGTACACCGACTTTCGCCGCATGGTATCGATAGAACGGATGGACTGTTCCTGCCTGCATGCTGACCGGGATAGGCGCTCCTGCGAGGATGCTGATGGCGCGGCACCAGTCGAGCTTCTGATACGATGAGGGCTCTATCAGCGTAGTGCCCAGTGAGAAGCCCCCGGGTATGTGTGCGGGATTGTTCTGCGATGGACTTGGCGCTATGCGTGATAGCGGCGCGGTGATCCGTGGCGGCGGCAGATTCCTCGCAGCTTCCACTGCTGCTGGGACCGGCTGATGCTCATGGGTGAGATGCGCCAGCGCTTCCTCGATGCTCTGCTGCGGGGTCCGTGGCAGTATTGCGGGTTCATCGGTCCAATGTACCTGCATCGGTGTCGCTTTGACATTGCCTGTCGCGTCCATGACCAGATGCTCCGCGTATTCTGTCCCCAGGCCGCTGATTATCAACTGATATCCCTGATGCTCCTCGCGGGGAAGGCTCAGGCGCACATGTATCCTGCCAGCAGGTTCCCCTGATGTGATGCTATAGTCCTGCCAGGGTGCTTGCAACCGCGCGTGATGCCAGCCCTGCTGATCAGCGATGAGCGGCCCGTCATACTCCACCAGGTTCTCTAATGGTTTTTTCCAGCAAGATTCCTGCCCTGCTATCCCTGTCCTTGCCGCCCTATCGAGTCCGGAAGGATTCGGACCGAAGCGAGGATGCGTATGCACACGTCCCAGCGCTATCATGTTGTCTGGTATGGGTGCGCCATGGCCGGTGCAACGTGTCTGGCTAAGGTCCATGACCTGATGCAAAGAGACTCCCCTGATGGTGCCGTCGGGCGAACCGAACGGCTGGCCGATTATCTCATACGGTTCCTGCACAATAGTCTCCAGCAAGCCACCGCAGCTGAGCATATAGTCCTTCACACCTCGAGGGACGGCGAGCATCAGTGCACCTCCACGACCGGCACATTGTCCGGCGCGCTCGTCCTGCATGGGAAGCTGTTGAGCCGATGGTATGGTGTGCAGGAGGATACATACCCATGCGTCAGCACATCGATGCCCAGCCGCTGCACAGACGCGGCCAAGGCCCTGCCAACCTCTCCCCGTGCGATGAGTTCGTCAATGGCTTCGCCTGTGGTGGTGGCGGTGCCGTAGCATATGCTCCTGTACCCCCTCGGAAGAAACGGGTGCTGATACGGATCGAGCGTCTCTGGACCGGGCACCTGCGGGTGTATCTTGACGCCCACCCGCACCGGTTCAAACACGTAGTACCTGTCGTTCTCCTTGTAGCAGTGCCTCGGCGCCCATTTGTAGACGTATGCCTGGCCCTGCACGATGGCGGTCCCGCAGATGTCGTCCTGCCGGGGCAGGGGGGCGATGATGGCGGAGCTGACCCTCTCGACGAATTCTGCGCTGGAGGCAGGCGCACCCTTGTAGTCGACATCACCGATGCGGGCCGTGACGATGGGCTGTCCTGACGTTGCTCTGACGAGCTGTGCATAAGAATCCTGATTGAAGGCGAATGGTCCCTGCGCGAGCAGGAGCTGCTGCATCTTTGCGATGAGCCCGACGCTGCTCTCATGGTCTGTGTCCACGAGATACGTGAGGGCATCGACAGCCAGCTCATGCGTCCTGTGCGTGAGCATCGCCCTGCAGAACTCATCGAGGCTGATTGCCCTTCGCAGGTAGGTGCGCTGCCCTTCCCAGTCGAGCCAGCTCCCTGAGGGTCGATGCTGGGCGACATATACAGCGTCGGCGATGATGCCAGTGGCTGCGCCCAGGTGCGAGACGATATTCTGTGCCAGAGTACTGGCCATCGGATCAGCACCATCCGCTGCTTGGGCCGGCGCGGGCGCCTTCACTGATTCAGCGCTAGGTCGCGATCTACCCGTCGCTGCTCCCTGCCTTCCGGGCAGCCTGCGCACAGGGGAGAGGATGTCCAGCAGGCCTGGCTGCCTGCGCGAGGGCAGCAGGTCCTCGAGCGGATCAGGGAACAATCGTCTGGTGATGGGATCCTCGTTGCGGAAATCATACTGTGGTGTGATGTCGTGGTATCCTGCTGTGTTGCCGGTGTTATGGAGCAGGTCGGTGACGGGTGTCGATAATCCGTCAGCAGCAAGGCCTGGTGTGCGCGAGGGCAGCAAGCCGTCGAGCGGATTAGGGAATAATCGTCTGGTGATGGGATCCTCGTTGCGGAAATCATACTGTGGTGTGATGTCGTGGTATCCTGCTGTGTTGCCGGTGTTATGGAGCAGGTCGGTGACGGGTGTCGATAATCCGTCAGCAGCAAGGCCTGGTGTGCGCGAGGGCAGCAAGCCGTCGAGCGGATTAGGGAATAATCGTCTGGTGATGGGATCCTCGTTGCGGAAATCATACTGTGGTGTGATGTCGTGGTATCCTGCT
>MNWW01000031.1:0-11778 GCA_001871415.1 Candidatus Woesearchaeota archaeon CG1_02_57_44
CGCAATATGCCAACACGGCATTGTATGGCATCGCTGCGCTGCTCATCACTGTCTGGCTGACATCGGTCATCGTACAGACAGGACTATGGTTGCTGGCCAGCTACCTGAAGGAGGGAACGAGTGGGAAGATGACCCGGCCATGGCGGGGCGCGCTCGGCATGGCAGTCCTGCAAGCAGTTCTGCTCAGCGCTGGCGTGATACTGTTGCTGTGGCTCGCTCCCCACATACAGAAGTGGTTTGCCCTTGAACTGGCAGGGCTCACCTGGACGGTACTAGGACTTATCGGTCTTGGTATATCCGTCGTGTATGCGTTGCATGTCATCGTGGTCGCCGCGCTGTTTAGCGCCGGCCCATTCATCAAACAGCTCTCATTCAGAAAATTCTCTTTTATTTGGGGCCTGACCCTCATCGGATGCAGCGTCACTGTCGCGTGCTGGAAGATAAGCCCCTATCTCGGATTGGCGATGCTCGCCTGTTTCAGGACAAGCGGAAGAGCATATGCCATAAGCTAAGCAGGCAGCATCTCATAGCCATTCCTTCTGGCGGATTCAGCGTGTCCAAACAGATAGGCGGCCAGCTGGCCTGTCGCGTCGGATGCCGCGTTCTTCGCCGCGTACCAGAGCGCAGGAGCATAGAGCGAACGCACGCCAGTCTCAGAGGAGACACCACGAGCATGGACCTCTTCGTGGCCAAGAGCGTATTGGACTGCACGGTCATTGAGCTCATGGCTGCTGCGGTTGAGCGCAAGATACTGACCATTGCCAGTGTTGATGATGGCAGCGACCGTACCCTGCTTTCCGGACAGTTGATTCAGGTCTGTTGATACATAGCCGTCGATGGACGCTGGCGGCAGACCTTGCGCGTCAAGATACCTTCCCACCAGCCTGCCCATGGTCGAGCCCTGCCAGGCCTGATACAATGCCATATTGCGCTCAGCAAGGCTGATATCATCGTCTTGGGTCGCGTAGTCCGTGCCGTCCTCATAGATGACCGCACCGCCGACCTGTTCGAGGATAGATTCCAGATTCTGGTCTTGCATGGAGCCAATTGAGGACCAGGCAGCTTAAATGCACTGTGACGACGCAGTCGTCGATAGCGTGTCAGAATACTGACGACCCTATACTTACCCACACCCCCGGAGCGCCACCAACAGGTTTAAATAGCCGAATACGCCTGATACAGGTATGGAACAACGGCAGCAGAACATCGTCAGCGCGGCGGTCATCGTGACCCTGTTCATCATAGGAGGCATGAGCTTCTATCATCATGTGGAAGGATGGACCTGGTCGCAGTCATTCTACTTCGTCTCCATGACCATGGGCACGGTCGGGACGGGAGATCTCTCTCCGAGCACTGATCTCTCCAGGATGTTCACCGGCGTGTTCGTGCTCACCGCGGTGCCCATCGTCTTCTTCGCTCTGCTGCTCATCGCCGAGGTGTATTTCAAGCGTCACTTCGAGCAGATTCAATGGAAGAACATGGCGGCATACCATGCTGTGCAGAGGGTGGGCAAGTTCACCAAGGATTCCACCAGCTTGCTGGGCAAGAACAGCTTCCTGCGCAAGTACAAAGAAGAGCTTGACGCCTTTGACAATGAGCTCAAGAAAGAAGGGCTTATCTGACTGCGACGCATCATGATGCAGTAAGTGTCGGAGCAACACCCATCAGGGCAAAGTGACGCTTGACGCATCATTCTGACACTTATTTCAGCCGCAGCGCTTCCAGATTCCTTGGCGCGACGGTCTCAATCCTGAACTGCTTATGGATGCTGCTGGCCAGATCAAGGCAGCGGCTCACTTCCCCGTGATTGACAATGACCTTCTTTGGCTTTGGGTTGATGTTGTTGACGTAGTTCATCAATTGCTTGCGCCCGGAATGACCGGTGAAGCCTTCCATAGTATTTATCTGCATAGTGATGTGCAGCATCTCTGGTTGCGGACCGCCAGACATCTGGATCTCACGCTCACCGCGCTGGATGCGCCTTCCAAGGGATCCTTCACCCTGATACGCGACAAAAATCATCTGGTTCTTGGAGCCATTGGCCAAGGCCTTCAAGTACTCGACGCTCGGGCCGCCGACAAGCATGCCACTGGTCGCGATAAAGACACAAGGGCCGCCTTCCTCGATTATCTGGCGGCGCTCCTTGCTGGAACCGACGCGCTTGAAGATGGGAGATATGAACGGGTTGTGGTCTTTGTGAAAAATCAGCCTGCGCACCTGGCTGTTGAGGAACTCTGGATACGCTGTATGGATAGCTGTCACGTCCCAGACCATGCCGTCAAGATACACCGGAATCTGCGGGAGCTTGCCGCTTCGCGCCAGACTTTCAACTATCAATATAACTTCCTGCGCGCGACCCGTTCCCAAAACGGGAATCAACACCTTACCGCCGCGATTTATCGCATCCTCGATGAGCTTTGCGAATTCATCCTCGCACTCCTTACGGCTGGGCAGCACATTCTCACGCCCGCCATAAGTCGCCTCTATCATCAGGGTCTCGACGCGAGGGAAATTCGTCCATGCCGGATCAAGCAGCATGGTCTTGCCATACTTCATGTCAGCCGTATAGACAAAATTATGCAGCCCATTGCCGATATGCAGATGCGTTATCGCGCTGCCGAGCGTATGACCCGCATTGTAGAAGGTCATGCGCACATCGGGTGTGATATCCGTCACTTCCTCATACCCGATGGTCACGGTGTGCTTGACCATCTCGCGCACCTCCTCAGAGGTGTAGATGGGGTCTTTGCCTTCGCCACGCGCAATCTTCACATAGTCTAGGGTCAATAGCGCCATGACATCGCGCGTCGGCAAGGTGCAATAGACCGGACCACGGTAGCCGAACTTGAAGAGGTAGGGCACAAAGCCACAATGATCAAGGTGCGCGTGGCTGATGATGACCGCGTCAAGCTCATTGATCTTGAATTCCGGGGCCTCGAGGAACGGATAGGGCTCCTGGTCGTCGGCCACGTTCACGCCGCAGTCCAGGAGGATGCGGGACTCAGGCGTCTGCAGGAACATACAGCTGCGACCGACCTGCCGTCCCGAGCCCAGCACGGTGAGCCGCACCCACTCGTGCTTCTTCTCACGCATCCAGCCGTCATAGATGCGATGACCGACCTTATTGAGGAACTTGCGTCGGTAGTCGGAATTCTTATAGAGGACGCTGCGGATATCCTCGGTGAGCTGGCTCTTGATAGCAGGAGTCCTCTTGACAATAGGCACCCAAAGGGTCTGCTTACGGATCTCGCGAAGGTTGCTTCCCTGCTTGCCGATTGCCAGCCCTGGCTTTTCCGCCTCGATGATGACCTGGCTGCGCTGCGCATCAAATATAATGTTTCCGACGCCCGCTTCCTCTGGCAGAATCTTGCGGATAGTCGGCTCAGCCTCATCCTGGTTCTGCGTGATGCTTGGATCAGAGCGCAACTCAATACGCTTCTTGACCACATCGACCGCTTTCTTGATACTTCCCTGATTGTCGAGGAAATAGTCAGAGTCTTTCGTGTACAGCACGATGTTTGCCGCCTCAAAGACCGCGTCGCTGATCTTCCCATCAGGCAAGACTTTCAAAATCTCATCAATAATTGTTGTCATAGAATATACACCATTGATTTTTTTCTGTTATTTACTTGTTTATGTTCTTGTATCGATTACCGCTGTATCACTATTGTGCATCGCAATGTCGGTTCAACCACTGAGTACTGCTTACACCCATGAGGGAGCAGATCTCATAAAACCATTGCCTAGCGAGGAATTGAAATGGTTAAGTTGGAATGATTTTCAGACCGTCACGGTCAAGTCCTTCTCGAATATCTTCTTGACACCATCCTTGTTGACAAGGACAACGTCAAGGCCATTGCCGCTCGCTGCGTCGCGCTGTATGGCAGCGTTGATGCACTTGAGCGCAAGCTTCAAACCCTCGTCCGAAGTCATGTCCGGCTTGTAGAGCGTCTCCATCACACCATAAGCCATGACGCTTCCTGATCCTGAGCCGATAAAGTCATCGATCAGTTGGATGGAGCCATCCGCGAAAATGTCATACAGATGAAAGCCGTCAGTGTCCTTTCCACCCATGAGGAAATGGCTGATGCCTGGGATAAGCGACATCCTGCGGATATTGTAATAGACCATGCGAGAGAGCAGGTTAGCTGCCTCCTTGACTGACACTTCCCTGTCCAGGCGGATGCGGTTGAGCGCCAGCTCAGATTTCACCAGCTTTATGAGCATCTGGGCGTCCGAGGCAGTGCCTGCCATGGTCACGGCGATATTATCAGCGATAGCATGGACCTTCTCGGTCTTCTTGCTGGCAATCAGCGTACCTGCTGTGGCGCGCCTATCGGCAGCGAGGATGATGCCATCCTTGCACACGATACCAACGGTCGTGGTCCCTGTCTTCAACACATTGCTCTCGACATTATCCATAGCGTATCCACCCAGAAGGTCAATTGGAAAGGGGTTATGGCGAGGTTGTATATAAAGCTTGTGGAGGGTCTGATGAATGGAGACGGTCTGCGATGATTCACAGGCGCACCCGCATCAAATCCCGTTCACTGCAGCGTGATGCCCGTCCAGGTGAATATCCTGTCTGTGTCCAACCGCTCGATTGTCGGCACATAGACATCAAAACCGTCCAGCGGCTGCGCCGAGGTGACGGCGACGCGCTCGAAGCGGCCCATTAATTCTTCCCGCAATGGCGCGGGCAGCAGATCAGCGCCATCCAGGAGCAGGGTGCTGGAATGAGCGTGCTGCTCAAGCTCCGCCCATAGCGATTCCGGACGCTCAGCATAATCTGGATAGACGGTCAGGTTGCACACTCCTGCCAATCCCATCAGGGCGTTAAGCATGGTAAGATGGTAGGTCTTGCCAGTACACGTGCTTCCATAGAAGTCCACGTTATTGCCTGCGTACAAGGCATCCGCGAAAGTTCTGAACCGCTCCATCCAATCCGCTTCAATGAACATACCATATTTATGGGGAAAATCAGCCGTACGCAGACCCAAGACATAACCAAGATTCGCACCATAGGAGCCATCAGGGAGCATTCCCTCGGCGAGAAAATCCTTCTTCATCATCCACCCTCCGCGTTCGAGCAGAAGGCCAATATCCGGCATGCTCGCGCAGTTCTGCTTATGGACGATTGTGGCACCCAGGTCCCTTGCCTGATCAAGATCCATGCAATGCGCATTCTTCAGCAGCACTGCGATGCGCCACCCGGCACTGTATCCGTCAGGCGTATGCATCGCAGATTCTGGCACGCCTCTCGCGAGCATACTCTCCATATTGAGCTGCTCGGCGATATCCCTCAGGCCTGCTCTTGAGGTCACCCCTTGATAAGGTCGCAGGTCAGGGTGCGCTGCCAACAGGTCCCTGAAGGGTTCGTCGTTTCGATAATCTATCTTCACGACGGCGATACCGCCCTCCTTTGCCGCAAGCTCGTCCAGACGCAGTTCTGTCGCGCGCATCATCGTCTGTGATGATATCAAGAGCACGCCATCCAGGTTCGATGGCTGCAGCTCATTCACCACTAGCCGCCTCACCCATTCCGGCACCGGAGGAAGTTCTTCCATAGCGCATCACCTCATCCGAACAATAGGAGATCAGCGAAGGCCCGCTGCAGCAATCCACCGCGAATAGCATATCTCCCGTCGTCCAAGGCAAAGATACCATTGCCTTGCTCTGCCAGCGGCATCATGGCGCCGACAAATGCGGAAGGATTGTCTTCATGTGACGCTCGAGTAGCGTCTATCAATCCAGCGTACGTCACAGGCGAAGGCGCGCGAGACACCGTTCGGATCATATCCTTCTGCAGGCCCGTCAGTCGGTTCCACATATTGCTCGTCTCTTTCAACAGGTTCATCGCGTAGTAGCCTTCTGATGCCTGCGTGATGGCATCGAGCGTAACCTGACCAGTTTCAACCGCATCCAAGGCCGCCCCCATCAGCCCCTGGATCAAGCAGGGAAATCCACCGGTCTGTCGATAGACCTTCGCCGCTGCATCGTCCTCTATCATCCAGGGCGACATCCGATACTCGTCGACGCGAGCACCGGCTGCCTGGCGCAGCACATCCTCGGACTCGCACAGTCGGACAAGACGCCCGGTCTGCGCCTCATCAAATGGAAGCAACGCCGGATGCGTGATGGTCCTGTCAAAACGGCTGCTCGAGCCCTGCATCTCAGCGTAGACTGAGGGAAACAATGTGTAGACCATGCGGACATGCTGGAGCTCCTGACCCATGGCTCCGAGCACCTCGACGACGGCTTGGTCGCGAAAGAGCCGTTCAGTCTCGTCCAGGATAATCATGACCTTGGATGCACCTGGCTCATGGTCATCAGCGCGTTCTTGGCAGTATCGGTCCACGCCTGAGAGCAGGCGCTGCAGACCCGCGCCGGTCGCAATCGCAGCATCCCTCATGCGTCCGTCTTGACGGAGAAGGTAGTGATCGATATGTCCTGCCAGCTCAGCCTCATCGCTGCCTGCGAGCGGCAGATAGGCCACCGTGACGCCAGACTCCTGAGCGGCCTGCGCCACTGCCTTGAGCAGACTGCTCTTGCCCATGCGCGGAAAACCCACTGTAGCAAAGGATCCTTGCGAAGCGAGCGCTTTATGCACCAGGTCCTGGCGACCGAGGAACATGCTGCCAGATGCGGGACAGGTCGTGTTGTAGGGGTTGAACCGTTGCTTGTCCATTGACAAAGGCAATTTCTTCTTCATTTAAAAAAATGAGCCAGAGCAAAGGGGGCGAACATGGAGGGCATCATAAAATATGCAAAAAATAAGCTGGCGCCGCGGGGATTTGAACCCCGGACTTCTACGTGACCCAGTTAGAGGTGCGGTCATCGGCATCACTGCCTCTCTGCTCACCTATGAGCGTAGCGCTCTAACCAGTCTGAGCTACGGCGCCGTAGCATCTATGTAGTGCATGGCAAAACCGCAGGGGATATAAAAAGCTTGCCCAGGCAGTGGTCCTGCACACCCAGCGGCCGGGACAACCAATAGCCGGGAACTTGACCCGATCACAGCACACCGCACAGGAGCGCCCGGCACCCGGCAACCAGCGTCATTTCTAAAGAGCAGGTGGCATTCCCGACTATGCGAAGCGGGTGCACCGATTGCCCTGCAGCCTTACATTCCGCCGCCAGGACGCATCCTGTTCAGGCAACGCAAGCACGCGGAAGGATGCGAGAGGAATGCGGGAGAGCGCAGGATAGTCCTCCGCAGGGAACATACCATCGTATGGGTCACCCTCAAAGCTCTTTGGATCGACCGCGTACAAAGAGACACCGTACTCGCCTGCGTTGTCGACGAGATACATGCCATATTCCTGCAATGCCCGGGCGATGGTCCTTTCCGCAGGCGTCAGGTTCAGCGTGTCAAGGTCCAGAGCAGGATCCAGCTGCACATGCGCGCCCTCGGGCAGCGCGAAATCCGCCTTGCTCTCGCCATCGCTCTCTGTGGCCGGCGGCACCGGCCCACTGCTTCGCGTGAACGGATAGCTGAACACAAGGGCGTGCGCGATGCGTCCCCGCGCAAGCTCAGCCGGCCAGATCAGGCCCGAGCTGAAAGCGATCCCCGAACCCCGTGTCGATAAGCCGGTCGGATAGATGCCGCTGCCGCCCAAGGGCAGGGCGTTCCCCCATGAAGCCACCCAGGAGCCATCGACCTTACGCATCTGCCAGAAATCATACTCGCATCCTGCGTCAAGGTCCAATATGACCATATGATTGTCCTTTACCGACGCTTCGCCGCACCCGACCGGATCAGGCCCACCAGGATCGTCCTCAGATGGCGCTGCCCCTTCCGGGAGCGGGACCCCCTCCAGCGCCTGCACTCCCAGCTGCCATGCCGGACCGCAGGAGAGCATCACGCGCTGGCGGGGCGAGTCAGGCGACGCGAAATACACCGGCGATGTGTACTGTCGCAGCAGGAGCAGGATAGACCCATCATCCCCCGCAGCGTCGATGATCCCCTGCACGTACGCGGCGGTCCTTGAATCCACCGATGCGCCGACAGCTACCGGCGTGACCAGCGGGCTGTCGGCGGCAAGAAGACCATCAGGCAGGAATGATGCAGGATCCACAGCACCAGCCATGCCTGGAGGCACTCCTTCGGGATAGGTCAGCTCGTCATAGGGGCATGGCCTGAATTCCTCACGAAGGGCGCATGAGCCGTTCTCGCAGACAGAGACATTGCGCGACAAGAATCCATCGCTGCATCCTGACCAAGCTTCTGGCGAAGGACAGTCGCACGCACCCCCAAGAGGGACCTGGCCACGGGGATGCGCATCGCCTACCCCCTCAAGGACTGCGCACGACGCGAGGAGCAAGGACGCGCAGAGCGAGAGAGCCACGAGCACGAGGGATCGCATAGCATCTTGGCATGCGGACGAGTATAAAATGATTGCGCAATGCACCATCACACAGCAGCATGGGACAGGGAAGATAGTCCAGACCCCCACAAAATATTAAAACATTGTTTGCTTTACCGAAGAGCATGGGTCATCACACAACCGCCGCACTTGCCGTGTCGCTGCTCATCCTGGTCATCGTCCCCTACGCATTCGCGCTCACGCTCCCCCCTCACCCTGACATCCATCTCTCAGGCGAGGGCAGACAGACCTTTGGGCCCTATGATATCGCAGAGGGCACGCTCGAGTTTCACATACAGCATACCACGCAGAAAATCAATGCCTACATGGCCGTCTCGCTCGAGACAGACAGCGACCTGGACGGTGAATTCTGCGACAGCTCGGACCAGGGATGCTTCAACGTCTGGCATGGCGCCTATGAGACGCTCAACAACCTGGACATATACACCAACTACTCCTCGTTCCTCATGGGCGGCAAGGCCCGCATCGTCGTAGAGGCGCCCGGTGCATACCAGATAGATGTGAGGCAGTATCCGTGGCCCCGACACGCCATCAACGGAGTTGTGCAGGAGGTCCTTGTCAAGGAGGGCAGAGCATACCCTGATATCATCACCTTCTCGGGCAACGCCAATGTCACAATCACGGACGGGTTTGGAAACACGCAGTCGCAGATCACCAACTATGTCGGCGACTACAGCTTCACCGTCTTCGGCTACACCAACTACACGCTGACCGCATCGTCGCCAGGGCACCGCTCCCGCAGCACCAGGGTGGACGGCCAGAATTTCATCGTCGGAGGAAGAAATCCCGGATGGGCGCTCGACGTCGGGTTCACGCTCCCCGCGGGCGGCGCAGGCGCAAGCCTGTATTGCGCGGTCAAGGACAAGGAGACCGGCAGGGCCGTCGCAGGGGCCTTGGTCAATATCATAGACAAAGAGGGCAATGCCGTGTCGCACACCACCACGGACCAGGACGGCCGCTGCGCATTCACGGGCCTTGAGGAGCAGACCTACACGCTCATCGCGAGCGCTGGCGGGTACGCGACATCAAGCGCGCAAGGCACCGCCTCGTCGGGCAGCAGCGTGGAGCAGGTTTGGCTCGCGCTGCCCCCCGCCAGCCAGGCGACGGACCTCTCGCTTGTATTCGACACCGCATCTATCGTCATCAGCACGAACAGCAGCGATGCGCTGACAGTGACCGTGCGCAACAAGAAGCAGGCGGGATCGCTCGCCACTGCCTTCCGCCTGGAGCATCCTGGGCTCCGGGTCCAGATGCCTTCGTCCTGTAGTCGCAAAGGAACAGAAGAGGCCATCGGCTGTAAGGTCCCCGCGTTGCCAGGTGGCGGACAGGCGACCTATTCCTTCACGGTCAGCGGACCTCAGGCAGGCACGTTCGGCATCGATGCATTCGTCGCCAGCGACGGAGACGAGCATCCCGACGACAATGAGGCAGGAGCAACGGTCAGTGTCAGCGACACCCTGCTCTGGGGCAAGGTCTTCACGCTCGACGAGAAGAACCAGCCTGTCTTCCTTGCGCGCGTGAAGGTGACCGCAAAGACGGGCACGGAGGAGAAGATTGCGTACACGGACGAATCCGGCATCTATCGCATCGGCGGGATCGGCACGCAGCCATACATCCTGCGCGTCGCGCTCACCGACAAGCAGGGCATCGTAGCCATCCACAGCAAAAAGGGCTTCGGAGGATCAGTGGCATCCCTGCAGACCAAGGAGCGCACGCCGACGCCCGGCACCATGCGCCAGGATATCGCCTTCCTGCCCAGCAGCGCAGACTGGTCACCGGCCATCACCGCTGATCAGCGCGCCGTGCTGCGCGACGCCGCGGTATACTATTATCACACCATGGAGGCGGTCCGCTTCGCGCAGAAGTCGCTGGGCCTCACCTTCAACCACCTGCTGCCCGTGGACATCATGCTCTACGACGACCAGTGCGGCGCCTGCTACTCCAAGGCGGACAGCAGCATCAGCGTCGCGGCGACCAAGGACAGGTCCAGCATCCGCTCCCGCGACATGCCCGACAACAGGGACTACCATGAATTCGGGCATCATGTGCAGGCCGACTCCCTCATCGGAGGAGAGAATATCTATCCGGACAGGCTGCCAGGCGATGTCAACCACATGGGCGTGGAGAATTCTGATTCGCGCGACTCATTCATCGAGGGATTCGCTGAGTTCTTCTCGCTCATGGTGAAGCAGAGCCACCTTTACCGCTGGGCAGGCATGCTCACCAACCTGGAGGGCAACAACCATGTGACCGTGCAGGGCGGCGTGAAGATGCCTGACGAGGAGTTCCAGGTCGCGTCGCTGCTCTGGGACCTTGTCGATTCGCAGAACGAGCCGGGGGACCTCTTCAGCCTCGGCGAGAAGAGGACCTTCGAGCTCATCAGCACGCCTGACGTGGTCACGGTGCACTCGCTCTACCTTGTGCTCAACAAGACACTCGGCGCGCAAGACAGCACGCCCAATGACTCTGTCAGTGACCTGGATGAGCTCTTCATCATCCATGGCTTCTACTATGACGCCAACCAGAACCATACCTACCAGCGAGGCGAGCCGCCGGGATACGCGGACAGCTTCGCTGCATCGCAGCACGGGAAGCGGTCCGAACGCGAGCCGGCGCCCGGCACAGCGCTCCAGGTGAGCGTCGCGGACATTCCCCCCGGCCAAGATGTCCCGGTCCGCGTCGAGGTCATCTACGATGGTGTGCGCGAAGGCCTGTCCTACGCGTATAACGACCTCACCCGCGGCGGCACCATCTACCTCATGCCCCCCGGGGATGCCCGGGAGATACGTGTCACGCCCATCATCCCGGGCAGGCGCGTGCAGACCTACGCCATCACGGCCGATCAATTCTACACGCGCGTCGCGGCGGCCCAGGAGGTCGGGAGCGACAGCTTCGACTCCCACGCGTTCACGGTGTCCGAGGACGGTCCCGCCGCCCCTGAGCCGTTCACGGCCCTCTGGCAGGATGACGAGCACGTCCGCCTCCGCTGGAAGGCCGGAGGCGACGTCGCGGTTGTCAAAGCTTACGACGGCTTCCCCGCGAGCCCCGACGAGGGAATCGTGGTCTTTGACGGCGACGCCCGCGGTGCCATGGTCGAAGAGCTGTCAGCAGGCGAGCTGCCGGTCTACTACAGCGCTTTCACGCGCGACGGCACGGCGTATTCTCTGCCAGCGCACGCGCAGCCCGCACTGGCGCAGCAGCCAGGCCAGCCGGGATGGATGCGCTGGGTCCTGCCGCTCCTCGCACTCCTGCTCGTGGTCAGCATCGTGCGTCGCCGCCGGGCCAGCCATCGCGAGCAGAGAGGACATTGAGGACATAGCACGAAAGACATTGAAGAATCAGCACGAAAGACATTGAAGAATCAGCACGAAAGACATTGAAGAATCAGCAC
>MNWW01000031.1:11787-12661 GCA_001871415.1 Candidatus Woesearchaeota archaeon CG1_02_57_44
ATCAGCACGAAAGAGATTGGGGACTCGTCAATGCGCGGGTGCAGGCCTGCGGGACGATCCGGAATCCCTTGCCTGGGCATTGCTGGCCCCCGAGGCCCTTCACAGCAAGTCACACATCCAAATTGAGCGCCAAGTGCGCGTTGTCCTGGATGAACTCCCGACGAGGCTCTACTTGCTCGCCCATGAGCACGGAGAAGACCTGCTCGGCCTCGATAGCGTCCTCGATAGTCACCTGCTTGAGCACACGCGTCGCCGGCGCCATGGTGGTGTCCCAGAGCTGGTCAGGGTTCATCTCACCCAGGCCCTTATAGCGCTGCACACCACCGTCTGGAAGCTCTTTGAGGTGGGCCTCTTTCTCCGCCTCGCTGAAGGCATACTTCTTGACCTTGCCCTTGTGCACCAGGTACAATGGCGGCTGCGCCAAGTACAGGTGACCGCGATCGATGAGCTCGCGCATGTAGCGGAAAAAGAACGTGAGTATCAACGTCGTGATGTGATTGCCGTCTGTATCAGCGTCGCACATGATGATGACCTTGTGATAGCGCAGCTTTGCCGCGTTGAAGTCATCATGGATGCCCGCGCCCAGTGCGGTGATGATAGTAGCAATCTCGTTGTTTTGCATCATCTTAGCCAAGCGCGCTTTTTCAACATTGAGAATTTTTCCCCGAAGCGGGAGTATCGCCTGAAACGCCTTATCGCGACCCTGCTTGGCTGAGCCGCCTGCTGAATCCCCTTCCACCAGGAACAATTCTGCCTTCGCAGGATCTTTCGCCTGACAGTCCGCGAGCTTTCCTGGCAGAGAACCAGAGTCCAGCACACTCTTTCGTCGTGCCAGATCCCTTGCTTTTCTAGCCGCTTCGCGCGCGTGCGCGGA
>MNWW01000015.1 GCA_001871415.1 Candidatus Woesearchaeota archaeon CG1_02_57_44
TGAGTATTCTTATAATATATTTATAGTTTTTGATAATATTTAATATAATAAAAGTTCTACAAATAGCGATTTGGAAGGTGATTAGTAAAAAACAACAAAATGTGGAATCTAAATTAAACTTATGGTGATAATGCGATACATCTAGTATATTATGGAGTTATTAGGGCTGAATATTCAAAAACCCTTCTGAATTAAGTATAAATACCCCCTGGGCCTATGGGGGCAAATGACATTATTTGGGACAGACGGCATCCGCGGTCCTGCCAATAAAGGCAGCATGACCGCAGAGACCATGCTGCAGGTAGGCAAGGCATTGGGCCAGCGTATCTATCAGACAAGAAAGAATGGCAGGCCAAAGGTCATCATCGGCAAGGATACTCGCCTGTCTGGCTACATCTTCGAATTCGCGCTCACTTCAGGGCTGTGTTCTGTCGGATGCGATGTACTGCTCGTCGGGCCCATGCCCACACCAGCTGTCGCGCATCTCACCAAGAGTTTTGCCGCTGACGCGGGTATTGTCATTTCAGCGAGTCACAACACGTTTACGGACAACGGCATCAAAGTGTTCAACGCTGATGGTTTCAAGCTCAGCAGGGAAGAAGAGGGACAGATTGAGGCGCTCGTCAAGGCAGGGCCGATAGCATCGTCATACGTCACAGGAGCTGACATCGGCAAGGCGTTTCGCATCAATGACGCTGCCGGCCGTTACATCGAGTTCGCCAAGGCGTCCATCGCTAGTAGATCCCTGAAAGGCATCAAGCTGGTCATTGACTGCGCCAATGGCGCAGCCTACCAGATAGCCAGCACCGTCTTCAGCGAGCTCGGCGCGCAGGTGACATTGCTCGCCAATCGCCCTGATGGCCTGAACATCAATAATGGCTGCGGTGCGTTGCATCCCGAGCTTGTGACCAAGGCCGTGTTGGAGCAGAAGGCTGACTGCGGTATCGCCTTTGACGGCGACGCTGACCGTGTCATCATGGTGGACGAGAAAGGCGCTCTCGTCAACGGCGATCATATGCTGCTCATCCTGGCTAGGTATCTCCTGGCAAAAGATTTGCTGGAAAAGAACACGGTCGTCGCGACGGTCATGAGCAATCTCGGTCTGGAGCGCGCGTTGGTCAAGGAAGGTATAACGTTGGTGCGCACGGATGTGGGCGACAAGTTCGTGGCGGAAGAGCTCGCGCGCTCAGGCGCGACCCTGGGAGGCGAGCAATCCGGTCATATTATCGTGGGCAACTACTGTACCACCGGTGATGGCATCATCGGCGCGCTGCAGATACTGCGCGTCATGGCTGAGCAGCAAGCGTCACTGTCGACACTGGTCGCGCAATCAGGCTACACAGAAGTCCCTCAGGTGCTGCGCAATGTGTCCGTAGCGCGCAGGGTGGCGCTTGAGACCATTCCTGCATTGCAGGAAGCGATAGGGCAGGCAGAGCGGGAGGTCCAAGGACGCGTGCTGCTGCGCTATTCTGGGACAGAGAACCTGCTGCGCATCCTGGTCGAAGGTCCTGACAAGAGGGCGATTGTGAAGGCTGCCAAACAATTGGAGCAGATAGCACTGAAGGTGCTCGCATGAAAGCCGTCATCCTCGCCGCGGGCGCATCGACACGATGCTATCCGCTGACCTTGTCCAGGCCAAAGCCGCTCCTGCCGCTCGCTAATACACCTATTCTTCTGCGCACCATCGCGATGCTTGACGGGCTGGTCGATGGCATTATCGTTGTCGCTGGCTACAAGGCAGAGCTGCTCAAGGAGTCCATACGGGAGCTCAGCTCAGACGCGCATATCGAAGTGGTCCTGCAGGATGAGCCCAAAGGTACAGGTCACGCGCTGCTGCAGGCGAAAGACGCCTGCGCAGAGGACACGGGCGAGTTTATCCTGGTGCTCAATGGTGATGATCTGTTCGCGCGCGCTGACCTGCAGGCGCTGCTGGTTACGACGAAGTCTGACGCTCGGCCAGGCGCCGCGATCCTGGTCCAGGAAGTGCCTGCGGCAGAGAAGCATCGCTTCGGCATGGTGCGAGCCAAGGAGGGTATACTGGTAGCGCTGGAGGAAAAGCCGCCGCAGCAGGGTGGCGCAGAACTGGCGACGGAGCCAGGCAGCGCCTATACAGGTGCCGCGATCCTGCCATCATCGGTCTTTACGCTCCTGGAATCGCTCGAGCCAAGCCCCCGAGGGGAACTGGAGCTCACGGACGCGCTGCTCGCGCTCAACAAGACCAGACCTATCAGCGTCGTCACCGGCTTTGGCTGGCTGCCGCTGGCCTATCCCTGGGACTTGCTCGTGGCCAACCGCGCGGTCATGGGTGCGATGGTAGAAGACCTTACCATCTCACCTGAAGCCGAGATCGAGAATGGCGCCACAATCAAAGGTCCGGTCGCTATCGGCAAAGGAACGCGCGTGCTTGCCGGAAGCTATATCGAAGGGCCAGTGATGATCGGCGAGGACTGTCTCATCGGCCCAAACTGCTACCTGCGCCCGTGGACTTGTATCGGCGATGACTGTCACATAGGTCAGGCAGTGGAGCTCAAGTCCACGTTGGTCTTCGATCAGACCAACATCGCGCACCTCTCGTATGTCGGTGATTCCATCATCGGCGAAGGTGTCAATCTTGGCGCGGGGACGATTGTCGCCAACTTGCGCCATGATGGTGGCACGGTCAAGTCGATGGTCCGTGGTAAGCTTGTCGACACAGGCCTTCGCAAGTTCGGCGCGGTCATCGGCGATAACGCCAAGGTTGGCATTCACACAAGTATCCTCCCAGGCCGCAGACTTTGGCCGCAGACGCACACACGACCTGCTCAAGTCGTAGAGCGCGATATCATGCCAGAAGGTGGCGCGTGATGGAGGACAATCATCTGATGACCGGCAATCCGATTATCGCAGGTGATAGTTGATGTGCGGCATCCTGGGCATGGTGAGCAAGGATTCTTTCAGCGTGCGCGAGCTTGTTTCGCGCCTCCAGCGCCTGGAGTATCGGGGGTATGATTCCGCCGGTTGCGCCACAGCAGAAGGCTTCCTGCGCCGAAAGGTCGGCTCTATCAGTGGGTTTCTGGCATCCCTGCCCGAAGACGCGGCGCCAGATGCGACCACCTGTGCAGCAATCGCGCACACGCGCTGGGCAACGCACGGGGGCATCGCCGAGCAGAACGCGCATCCGCATTGCGCAGGCGACGTCTGCATCGTCCATAATGGCATCATCGAGAATTTTTTAGAGCTCAAAGAGGAGCTCGAGCTCAAAGGGGCTATTTTTCGCTCAGAGACAGACAGCGAGGTCATTGCCCATTTC
Source organism: Candidatus Woesearchaeota archaeon CG1_02_57_44 (assembly GCA_001871415.1). Lineage (GTDB taxonomy): Archaea > Nanobdellota > Nanobdellia > Woesearchaeales > CG1-02-57-44 > CG1-02-57-44. Next base: position 3,290 of record MNWW01000015.1, read on the forward strand.
CTGCAGCAGTACGCAGCAGAACCTGACCTGCACAAGGGCATGCAGGATCTGATGGAGCGCCTGCACGGCACCTATGCCATCATCGCGCTGCGCAAAGGAGACCCGCGCTTATGGGTGGCCAAGAAAGACAGCCCAGTGGTGCTGGGTATTGTGGGGTCTGGTGGATCTGCCTCCGCTGATGGATATTCCTCTTATATCGTCTCCAGCGACATCTTCGCGTTCAGCGACCTGACCAGGAAAGCCGTGTTCCTGGAAGATTTTCAATATCTGATGATAGACGCCAAGAGCGCGCGCCTCTATGACCGCAAAGGCAAGCAGCTTCCTGTCAAGCCTAAGGAATTCCACTGGGAAAGTCACAATGGCGGAAAGATGCACTATGAGCATCACATGATAAAGGAGATATACGAGGTTCCGGATGTCGCCAGAAATCTGGAAGAATCACTCGCAGGTCCGCAAGCCGCAAGTCTCAGTCGCATGATATCATTACTGCGCGAGTCCTCGCGCATCATCTTGCTGGGATCCGGTACATCCTACCATGCCGCCTTACTGGGTCGTCATCTTCTCACTGCCGCAGGGCTGGACGCTTACGCGTATGCCTCCACAGACTTTGATGCGAGCATGGCGCGAAGCCATGACGCGATTATCGCCATCAGCCAGTCTGGAGAGACCATGGATCTGCTGGTGACGCTCAAGGCCATTGCGGCGAGGCCGGATCGCGGCGATATCCGCATCATGGGCTTGGTCAATGTGCCGCATAGCAGCATCGAGCGTATGGCCGACTGCTGCATCCGTGTGGAGGCAGGCCAGGAGGTCTGTGTCGCGGCCACAAAATCATTCGCCAATCAGATCGTCGCGCTGCTGACCTTGGCAAAGGCGTTCGGCTTCAAGACCACCTATGCGCGACTGCCCTTGGCAGAGGTCATCGAGCAGGCAGAGCCAGTAGCGCAGGAGATAGCGCCGTGGCTGGCGTCCAAGCAGAGCATGTACATCATCGGCGCAGGCGCGTGCTATCCCGCTGCCATGGAGATGGCGCTCAAGATAAAGGAGGTCTCCTACATCCACGCCGAGGGCATGCTGGCCGGCGAGCTCAAGCACGGCACCCTGGCATTGATTGAGAAAGACGTTCCGGTCATCGCGATAATTCCTGACGCCAAGTCTCATACAGTCAGCAGCGTCAAGGAGGTCGAGGCGCGAGGGGCGAGCAGTGTGCTGGTGGCAGGAGCAGACAAGGCAGAGCTTGGCCTCAAAGGCAAGGCGCTCTTTCGCGTGCCGGCAGGGAGTGATGCTGAAGTGTCGTTGTTCGCCGCCATCTGCGGCCAGCTCATCGCGTACTACACGGCCAAACACCTTGACAGGCCAATCGATAAGCCGCGGAATCTGGCCAAGAGCGTGACCGTGCTATGAAAGCGCCCTCGTGGTTTGGGGCATTGCAGGGGAGCAGACGACAGGGGTTGTCAGGTACGTGGATCGAATGGGCCAGCGTCTTGATCAGTATCTTGGTGCTTGCTCTGGGCGTATGGTTCTTGCATATTGTCCGTGGCGTTCCTCTTGGAGCGGACGCGAACACAGGACAGCGGGTGATATTTGGGTCGCTTCTGGTGTTCTGTCTCTTCATCCTGCCGGTCATCATCCAGTTCCGCTGGCAGGGTAAGTCCATCGGCAAGGCTGAATACGCCCGACGAAAGAAGTTTCTCGAGCTGTTGCCCAAGACCATCGATCCGTCCATCAGCGAGTCTGACTTCGAGGCGCTCTATGATTTGATGCTCTCCGAGAAGGAATTGACCGGTCCAACTGCGCGAAAGCAGCAGAAATACATCACCTTATACAATCAGCAGAAGGGATTGCTCGGAAGAACCCGGATTCAGTAGCCCAAGACATAGTGATAGGTGAACGATGATGAGTGAAGCGACAGGGAGTGGACGGGTGGCTGAATCAAAGGCCGCGACGAGCAGTGAAGACGATTCTGGCGCCAATGATGAAGCGCGCATCTTTCAGGAATTAAAGCCCGTGTTGCTGAAGAGTTGGATAACGTTCTTTGTTGTGGCGATGATCATCGACCATTTCTTCCCGCATACGCGTCCCTTATTTGAGGGGCCTGATTGGGGCCCTGTGGGAACGCGGCTCATGTCGCTGGCCTTCATCGTCTGTACCCTCGTTCTTCCGTTCCTGTTGAACAGGAAAGGGCATGTTCACTCCATCGGAAAGGCTGAATACGCGAGAAGAAAGAGATTTCTTGCGCACCTACGGAAAGGCTCTGCGCCAGCTATGGATATATGGGACCTTGATAGTCTCACGACCTTCATGCTCGAGAAGAAGCATCTCGCGGGCGAGGGCATCCCAGCCAGACTGCGGCCCTACATCGAGATGTACGAGAAGCAGAAAGGTCAGATTAGCACTGCGCATGATGGTGAAGGGCGTAAAGGTCGATAGGGATAGTGGGGGTGCTTTCTTATTGCAAAGCACGTGGGTTGAATACCCCGTCCTTCAGGACGTGCTTTGCAATTCAAAAATTCGCCTGCAATGACGAGGCGCGGCAATACAGCGGCCTTCAGGCCGCGGTTAGCGCCGAGTGGCGGATTTTTGTTATTCGAGGATTGTCGGTTCTCGTCGACAATGACGCGTAAGTGACGCGTCAATGACTCATGAGTCGGGCTTTTTCTTTTACAGAATCGTTGCACCTTTGTCCCATGACGCGCCGATCCTTCACGGCGCGCTATTCGTCATCTTCCAGAGCATCCGGAATTGTTTTTGATACGCCTCCTGCCCGCAATGCCAGTTATTGGTGGATTCGTATTTCTGCCTGGTGCATCAATGCTATGGTCGTGAGGTCGTGCTCACCACGGCGCAGGGAAGGATATTGTATGATGTGAGAAATTGAAGCTATCGGGCTGCTGGCCATATTCACAAGAACTCGCTCCAATGCTTCTCCGATACATCCGAGCCCTGGTAGAACTTGACCTGCGGAAACAGCGCGGAGAATAGTCTCACAAACTCCTGCTGTTTGACCTGCAATCCTGCTTCAAGCAACCGCGATGCCAGTTCCTGGCCAAGCTCTTGTTCAGTCTTTCCTTCGCCTGGCTTGTAGTCAAGCACATCTGTGAGCGTCGCGTCGCAGAGGAAACCTTCATTCATGGCCAAGACAATTTTGCGCCCACTACATCGCAATTCCCTGCGCTCGAGCGATACCGTGAGATCATCGCGCGTCCAGAACTCCTGCTCTCTATTATCTTTCTGGTCAATAGCCCGGGCTGCTGTATTGCTGCCTTGACCTCTTGTCTGTTTTGTCCTCGTCTTCTTCTTTTCTGGTTCAACCTTGATGACTTGTGGTTCCTGACGCGGCTGCAGCTTGAATCCAAACTGCAGCAATTCCTGCTCCACCGCGCTGCGGATGAGCTCGGAAGGAGTGCTGCCCTGCAAAGGCGATTCGGTCCTCTGACGCGATGGCGAAGCTGGCTGCAGTTCGATAACGCGTCCCAGATAGCTTGTGACCTTCTGCCGCGGGCCTTTGGCTGTCCACTCATTCGTGACCTGATACGCGTACGGCTGGCCTTTGATGCGTTTGACCCGTATGAACATGAGGATACCTTAAAGAATAACTATTTAAATCATTTTCCGAAGTTCTAGACTATGACAACCGAAGCGGTACTACCCGCACAGGAATTTCTTCCCCTTCAGCTTCCTGCTGAAGTGCGCATGGAACATATACCTGAAACGTTCATTCTTTCGGATTTTCCGCGTGTGCTCCAGCGCGAGCTTGAGCAGGAGCGCATCCTGTTGGAATTTCTGGTCTTGCAGCTGGAGCGGATAAAGGAGCCCCTGCTCAGCGAGAAGCCAGCGACAATCGATCGCATGGCGGATGACACGCCTGCGACAACAGTGATCAAGACAGAACCCGATGACATCAAGCCTCACTACGACAACGCGCCTCCCTATTTTGCAGACCTGCCGCAGATGACTTTCTACAGCAGGCCGCAGGAGGACCTGATGGCCCAGAGGGCGAGCCGCGCTCCTGCGACAGACTTGGCCAAACAGATGGTTTTGAACTGGGGTGGTGGATTCGCGTCAACACACCTCTCCAAGGAAGCGTCCCGCTGGGTGAACCCGAAGACCAACAGGACGCGCCGCTGGCTGCATATGTCCAGTCCGCATACGGATTGTGAGTTATGCGCGCTCTATGGCTACTGGTATTGTCCAGTGCATCAGATAATTCACAACAAGGGCTACAGCTCAAAGAAAGGTGGCAAGGGCGGCAATTCCTTCTATTATTCCGGTGAAGTCAGTGGCAATGCTTCCAGCGCATCACGTTCGTCGATAGCGGCGATGGAAACAGCAGTCGTCGCAAGCGCATACAAGGCGCGATAGACCAACAATAGGCCCGAAGGTGCGCTACCTACAGCGTCCGATAGCTCTTCTTAATCCACTCGTCCATACGGTCCATGCCCTTGATGATGTTCTCTACGCTCAGCGCGTAGCTCATCCGGATATACTTGTCCGCGCCGAACGCCGCGCCAGGAACGACCGCCACTTTCGCTTCCTCCAGCAGTGCCGCGGCGAGCGCGTTGCTGTCTGGTATCTTCTGGTTGAAGAGCTTAGAGACGTTCGGGAACACATAGAATGCTCCCTGTGGTTTCTTGATGGACACGCCGCGCATCCTGTTGAGCCGCTCGCAGATGAGGTCACGGCGTATCTTGAACTCGTGTTTCATGCGCGCCACTTCGTCCTGCGGGCCGGTTATGGCAGCGAGCGCGGCTTTCTGCGCGATGCTGTTGGCGCCTGACGTGCTATGGTCCTGGATGCGCGAGGCAGCGGAGATGATATCCTTGGGTCCTGCGGCGTAGCCGATGCGCCAGCCGGTCATGCTGTAGGCCTTGGATACGCCGTTGATAGTGATCACGAGATCCTGCATGCCTGGCAGACTGGCCATGCTGCAATGCTCGCCCTCGTAGATGAGCTTCTCGTAGATCTCATCAGAGATCACATAGATCCCTTTTTCCTTGCACACTGCTGCTATCGCTTCGATATCATCGCGCGTGAGCAGCATGCCCGTGGGATTGCTGGCCGTGCATAAGATGAGCAGCTTGGTCTTGTTGTTGATCTTGGCCAGTATCTTCTGCGCTGTGGGCCTGAATCCTGTGGTCTTGACGATGACCGGTTTGCCGCCAGCCAGGTTCACCATCTCCACGTACGAGACCCAGTAGGGTTCAGGGATAAGCACTTGATCCTTCGGATTGACCAGCGCGAGTATGGTGTTATACAGCGCTTGCTTGCCGCCGGCCGTGACAATCACTTGTTCTGGCGTGACATTTACGCCATTTTCCCTGCCGAGCTTTTCAGCTATCGCCGCGCGTAGTTCAGGGATGCCAGGTGTGGGTGTATACTTGGTGAAGCCTGCGTCGATGGCTGCCTTGGCGGCGTCCTTGATGTGTCGGGGCGTGTCAAAGTCCGGCTCGCCCGCGCCGAAACCGATGACGTCGATGCCTTGCGCCTTCATCGCCTTTGCTTTAGCGGTGATGGCGAGCGTCGCGCTGGGCTTGACGAGCATCGCCCTGTCGCTGAGCTTGTGTTCCATGAGTGTCACCTCTTCGCTATTATCATCGCTGTTCTCACAGTAATATGAGAATCTGCAAGGCAGGGTCAATTATATACTTTGTTGTGGTATATTCGGAAGACTGGAGGGGATGGTGTGTGGGATGGTATATTCGGAAGACTGGTCGCGTTGTTGTCGGCTACAGATGCAATGCCGCGGATACTTCAGCAGATGGACGCGCTGTCGACATCTTTGTTTCCTCTATTCGTCATCCAGAGCCGAACATTTGCCGCATTTCGCACCCTGTTTGGATTAATCTTAAATATCAGTTATTGGGATGCCCGGACAAGGGTTTCCGTTGTCCGAACAACTTTGATGCGAGACTGCGGCATCCGGGCAATCATCAGGTCCATTACGTTCATTGGACCAATCATTAGACGGATAGACGGGAAAGAGGTAGACCATCATGCTGACGACAGAAGCCAAGGCGAAGATAAGCACACTGAACAATCCGAGGGTCACGAAGATTGTCGAGCAGTATGTGGCGCTCTGCAAGCCAGCGAAAGTGACCGTGCTGACCGGGACCAAGGAGGACCTGCAGTATGTCCGTGAGCTCGCTATCAGGAACCGCGAGGAGCATAAGCTCGCCATGAACGGTCATACCATCCACTGGGATGGCTACAACGACCAGGGCCGTGACAAGGAGAACACGCGTGTGCTCCTGCCCAAGGGCAAGTCGCTCTCCAAGGAGATTAACACCATGGACCGCGACGAGGGCATCGCTGAGATGATGCGGATGCTCGATGGTGTCATGGCCGGCAAGGAGATGCTGGTATCATTCTACTGCCTGGGTCCGAACAAGAGCAGGTTTTCGCTTGCGGCGCTGCAGATGACGGATTCTGCCTATGTCACGCACAGCGAGAACATCCTCTATCGCCAGGGCTATGAGCAGTTCAGGACCTGTGGTGATGATTTCTTCTACTTCGTCCATAGCGCGGGTGCGCTGGACGAGCGCGGCTGCAGCAAGGACATCAAGTCCCGCCGTGTCTACATCGACCTGGAGGGCAATCGTGTCTACACCATCAACAACCAGTACGCGGGCAACAGCATGGGGCTCAAGAAGCTCGCGCTGCGCCTGGCGATCAACAAGGCCAATGGTGAGGACTGGCTGACCGAGCATATGTTCATCATGGGCATCCATCCGCCGGGAAAGAAGCGTGTCACCTACTTTACAGGAGCGTTTCCGAGCGCGTGCGGAAAGACCAGCACAGCCATGGTCCCGGGCAATACGATTATCGGCGATGACATCGCCTACCTGCGCGCCTGGGAGGACGGCACCTGTCACGCGGTCAATATCGAGCAGGGCATCTTCGGCATCATCGCCGACGTCAACGCTAAGGACGACCCGTTGATCCACAAGTGCCTGACCTCGCCGCGCGAGCTGATATTCTCCAATGTGCTCGAGAAGGATGGCAAGCCCTACTGGCTAGGCATGGGTGAAGCGGCTCCTGGTGAAGGCAACAATCACAGCGGCAAATGGAAAGTGGGCAACACTGATACCGTGGGAAAAGAGATACCCCTGGCGCACAAGAACTCGCGCTTCACGCTCAACATCAACGAGCTGGACAACGCGGACCCGAACCTGGACAATCCTGATGGCGTGCGGATAGACGGTTTCATCTATGGCGGCAGGGATTCTGACACGAACGTGCCGGTCTGCCAGGCATTGAGCTACACCCACGGCGTGTTCATGGGCGCGGTCATCGAGTCAGAGACCACTGCCGCGACATTGGGCAAGGTTGGCGTGCTGGCGATAAGCCCCATGGCGAACATGGACTTCCTGGTCGTGCCGCTGGGCACCTACATCAGGAATCATCTCGCCTTCGGCGAGCGCCTGGACCGGCAGCCGAAAGTATTCACGACCAACTACTTCCAGAAGGACAAGGACGGAAAGTTCCTGACCGACAAGACCGACAAGAAGGTCTGGCTGCTCTGGATGGAAGGCAGGGTGCACGGTGACTATCAGGCCATCGAGACGCCGGTCGGGCGCATCCCGCTGTATGAGGACATCAAGGCGCTCTTTAAGGCGACCTTCGAGAAGGACTTCAGCAAGGCGCTCTATGAGGAGCTCTTCAGCATCCGCGTGGACAATCATCTCAGGAAGCTCGACCGCATCGAGAAGATATACCAGGAAGAGCAGGTTCCGCTGGAGTTCGCCAAGCACATCTTCCAGCAGCGCGAGCGCTTGCTGGCCGCTCAGAAGAAGTTCGGCAAGGATGTCATAGCGCCCTTGGAGTTCGCGTAGACAGGATGTCCCCCAATTTTTTTGCTCTTTGCTGCGGATAGAGTCATCTCCGGAGAGAGTCCTCTCTGATGGCTCAAATCCATGGCATCGTATCGCTAATTTTTTATGATGCTGCTACTTTCCTCCGAGTATGGGTGATGCGCTGCTGCCCTCCTATTCCATCCACCACTGCTCAGGCGCGCTGCTCCACTACCATGGACAGGCGCTCCTGGTGCAGAACCATAAGTGGGACGGATGGATTGTGCCGGGTGGTCACATCGAGCCCGGCGAATCGCCGCTGGACGCGCTGGTGCGCGAGCTGGATGAAGAGCTGCCAGGTCTGCGCATGACACCTGGTTCCATACGCTTCTGGGGCATCAAGACCAAGCCGCCAAGCGAGGACTACCGCGACAGCAATGCGATGTTCCTGTTCTATGACTTCGCGGCAAGGATAGCGGACCTTGGTTTCACGCACAGTCCTGAGCTGCGTGGCTACGCGCTTTTTTCCGCCGAGCAGACACGAGGATTGCGCATGCCGGACGGCGCAGAGCAGATGGTGCGAAGGGCAATC
>MNWW01000069.1 GCA_001871415.1 Candidatus Woesearchaeota archaeon CG1_02_57_44
ACCAGATAACAAAAATCCGCCACTCGGCGCTAACCGCGGCCTGAAGGCCGCGGTATTACCGCGCCTCGTCATTGCAGGCGGATTTTTGAATTGCAAAGCACGTCCTGAAGGACGGGGTATTCAACCCCGTGCTTTGCAATAAAAAAAGACCAGGACAGAACCAAGAGTATGTATCCTAAGGGAACAGAAAAATTATGACCTTACCTGCTCGAATCCGCCTGTCGCTCCAGCTCTAGCTTCTTGCTGATGGCCGCGCTGTTCTGGCTCATCTGATAGCAGTTGAAGATCTCGTCAGCAAGCGTATCGACGATGCTGCGCTTTGAATTGAAGCTCTTCTGGTAGGAGCCCTGGGTGATGAGGCGCAATGCCACATCGACGCGTCGCTGCGGCGCGCATTCGACCGCTTTCGGGTAGCGCGCTCCGCCGTACTCGATGCTGATGATCTCCTCGCGGGGAGCAGCGTTCTCCACTGCCTTGACCAGCACCGCGATGGGGTTGACCTTGGCCTTTTTCTCGACCTTGGCAAGGGCCTCTTCGACAATGCCGTACGCGGTGATTGCCTTTCCAGTAATATGGGAGCTGGTCTTGAAGTGCTTCTTAGATTTATGGCCGGGAATCATGACCTTGTTGATGAGGCGCTCGACAATGAAGGTCTGGGACTTGCCAAAGCGCTTGCCGCCGTACTTAGCGCCGGTCTTTGGCACGATGCGCGCCTCAAGGCCGATATAGCCTTGCAGTCCAGGGTCTGCGATGGTGATGCCTTCTGAACTCCAGCGGTTGAATGCGAGTATCATGGTCACTTCCTTGCCTTCTCTATCCTGCCGTGCCGCAGCGCGTGCAGCGACTGGTCATTGACCTTGACGACCTGCCAGCGGACACCGGGGATGTCTCCCTTGCTCCTGCCCTTGTTGCCGCCGATGCACTCGATGACGACCTCGTCGTGCTCATCCACGAACTTGGTGGCGCCATCGCCCGGCAGAAAAGCCGTGACCTGCCTGCCGTTCTTGACGAGCTGGACACGAGCGCACTTGCGCATGCCAGAACTGGGCTGCTTCGCCTCAAGCTGCACTTTCTCAAGGACAATGCCCTTTGCCTGGCTCGCGCCCTGTAGGGGGTCAGATTTCTTCTTGACCTGAAGGATGCGCTTGACATAGTAGGCGTCAGACCAGCGGTTCTTGGCGCGCCGGTTGGCAAGCTTGGTTGCGGAGCGTAGCCCCTTGGATTTCTTCCCCATGTGCTGTGGCGGAACAAGGGTCTGTTTAAAAAGCTTGCGGTGAGCGCTCTCTCCTGCATATCTCGCGTTGCCCGGGCTGGTAACCTACGCCTCCTTATACTTCACCCCATACACATACACATACTGCCAGAACAATCCTTTCTTGCGCACGACACCGACGTGAAAGCCAGCGTCCTCGAAGGTGCGCTTGATGTGCAGATCGTCGCCGAGCCATGCGACATTGGGCAGCACGCCGAAGTATTTGTCGAAATCCATGAACAGTATCCGCTCATGCATATCAAGGCGCTTATTGACGCCCCGCAGCACTGCGGGCAAGTCCTGCACATACCCCAGCTGTCCGACGCTGACCACCACATCGACATTCGGGACCTTCGATGACACCCTGCTGTGGTGCAGATCATCATGGATGAAGCGCACATTGCCATGCATCCTTCTGTCAGCGACCGCTATCTCGCGGGCTGACGCATTGGTCGCGTAAACCGCGCCATGCTCACCGACAGCATCGGCAAGCAGCTGAGTCACCGTGCCCACCCCACAACCATACTCCAACACCTTCTTCCCCGACACATCGCCGAGCAGACCAAGAATTGTCCTTCGCGCATTCTCGGGCAAAGTGAATCGCTCAAACAGCAGAGTCAGGGGAGCCGCCCGATCAGAGACCGTGCGGATGGTGCTGCTGTCATTGGTCAAAGCGAAGAGATAATACACCGGAATGCCCGCGAGGACCAGGGACAATGCCATGAGGAATAGCCGATAGCTCGTCCATGCCCAGGAGCCGACAAGCGCCAGCAAGACCAACGCCGCAACGATGGGGCCAATCATGCCGAAGGGCGCTGGAAACTCCCGCCGCCGCGCATCCTTGCGCCGCAGCACAGGAACCGCTATCAGGACAAGCACATACATGACTGCCGCCATGGGAACGAGCAAGGACAGCATCACACGATACGAGCCAAAGCCAAAGAAGATGACCGCAAGCGACACAATGCACTGGAAGATGACCGCGAGATAGGGCGTACGGAATTTCTCGTGGACGCGAGCGAAGCTTGGAAACACCAGATGATCCCGTGCCATGGCCATCAGCAGGCGAGGACCGCCTATGATGCCCCCCGCTGCCGAGCCGATGAGTACCAGATAGACCCCCAATCCCAGGATGGCCTGACCGTAATGCCCGAGCAGCAATTCGCCCGCTTCCAGCAGGGGAGTTCCCATAGTAGCGAGCAGGTCAGAGGGAAATAAACCAAACAGCACAAGCACAAGCGCGATATTCAACACTGCGACGAGCACCGTTCCCCAGATGATGGCACGGGGGACCGCACGCGCATCCGTCGTCTCTTCTGACAGATACGTGACAGACTCCCAGCCAAAGAACGTCTCTATGAGAAAGAACATAGCCAAGAAGATGCTTCTGAAACCTGAGGTCCAGAAGGGATGCAGATTACTAGCATGAAAGCGCAGGCCACCAGGGACCAACATAAGACCCAGCACGACAAACGTCACAACCACAAAAAAATTGACCGCCATGCTGGACGCTTCTGCGCCAAGGTATGCGATGACATACAGCAGCAGCACAAACATCGCAGAGATGAGCAATTTTGGCAGCAACGGAAAGCCTGTCGGCGTCAGATACTCAACAGCCGCGACAACCAGCATAGTCGTGGTCATTGTCCCCACAAGCCAGGCAGTCCAGCCAGTGAAAAACGACCACTGCCTGCCGTACGCTTGCTTGGCGTACTCATAGACACCGCCTGCGCGCGGGTACAGGGAGGAAAGTTCAGCAAAGCAGAAAGCGATATAGAGCGAAAGCAATGCGACCAGCACCCAGCTCACCAGCGACGCGGTGCCAGCGATTCCCGCTGCGATGCTCTGGCCAAAGAACGTGCCGGTGCCAATGATGCTTGTCGTGGCGAGCGCTAGCAGGGGTAAGAATCCAAGACCTCGGCGAAGCTCTGCCATACCATCGCATGGTGCTCTGCACTATATAAATAATGGGGATTACTCCCGCGTGGGGTCAGCGAGCAGCATCGTGAAGCTTGCTGGAAGCGACGCATCTGCGGACAGGCGCAATCCCGCGTCCGGGAGAGGATGGATCCTAGGGTCGGATTCAGGGCTATGCGCCCCCCCTCGAAACACGACTGCTGCGACATCGCCATACAGGGCCGGATTCATCCAATGTCCATGCGGACCGCGAAGCAGCGGCCGCAGGGTGACGCCCATGCGATCAATGCTCGCTTTCACGCACTGCTCAGCGTCAGTGGGAAGCAGCTCGGAATACCCGCTCAGACAATCATAATGGGTATACGCGCGATCGGGAAAGCGCATGACCATGCCAGGGACAGCGTGACCCTTTGAGGTCAATACCAGATCATCTAGGCGCACCGTGACCGCGAATGAGGATATCGCTGCGTGCCAGCCGCTCCTGAGCCATCGCTCATCCAATCCCTGGCGGGCGTGTTCCATCGATGTCTGCGCGCGAGCGGCGACAGGCAGGAAAAGTTGTTGACGCAATTCATCGATCAGGTTGACCATGTGGACGGATAAGGCCGACCGCTTTATACAATTTGCTATTGACGACAAGCGCCTGCGCTGCTGCGAACGCCATGGACCGTCGAGGACAGACACCGCGCTGACTCGTCCCTGAACCCGGCAGGAAAGCCCGACCGCGCTTGAGCAATCCCGCCCCATTTATAAACAAAAGGTGATTCCCCATCCTCATGCGCACCCTGCACATCCCGGTGAAGTCGACGGTGCCAATCATCCTGACAGAGGACATCATCAGCAGGCTCCCAAACAAGATAGCCCTGGTCATGCCCGTCCAGCACATCCACAAGCGTGATGAAGTGATAGCGCAGCTCCACAGAGCCGGAAAAGAAGTCGTGCTGCCGCAGGGCTATCATACTCGCCATGACGGACAGGTGCTGGGATGCGATCAGGCCGAAGGCCACGGCATCGACGCTGACGCGTACCTCTGCGTCGCTGACGGCGCGTTCCATCCAAAGGCATTGGCCACCGCCGATATCCCTGTGTTTGTCTATGATCTCTCCAGGAATGAACTGCACCAGATGGACCCCGGGCTCAAGCAGAAGATCCTCGGACGCCGCAAGGGTGCGCTGGCAAGATTCTATACCGCAAAGACCGTGGGCGTATTGGTGACAACCAAACCAGGGCAGCGTCGCCTAGAGCAGGTGCACAAGCTACGACAGATGTTTCCAAAAAAAGCGTTCTACTGCTTTGGCGCCGACACCATGAACCTGAAAGAATGCGTTAATTTTCCATTTGTAGAAGTCTGGGTCAACACCGCATGCCCGCGCATGGAAGACGACCACCAACAGCTCGACAGACCGCTCATCAATGCGAGAGATATCGCTGAGGTATTGATGTTCTGAGAGACGACGTGCACCTCCAGGACATCAGATGCGAAGAGCCGCACCCGCAAGAGGGACTCACCTCCCACAACCCATTAATACCATCCCTCCTCCCCTGCCGCCATGACACCGCGCTATTTCACCGACGCCTACTGCAAGGAACTGACGACAACCATCACATCAGTGAAGGACGGCAGGTTCGTCACGCTGGCCGACACCATCTTCTATCCCCATGGCGGCGGCCAGCCGCATGACACCGGTACCATCACCACAGACGACGCTACCGCCTATCCTGTCATCTTCGTCAGGAAGTCTGATGACACCATCAGCCATGAGGTGGATCCGCAGAGCAGACCACCATTGACCGCAGGCCAGAGCGTCACCTGCCATCTGGACTGGCAGCGCCGCCACATCCTGATGCGCATGCACACCGCATCGCACATCCTCTCGGCGCTCATCCTGAGGGAGACCGGCGCGCTGATAACCGGCAACCAGCTCGGCGAAGACAAGACACGCATCGATTTTTCCATCGACCAGTTCAACCGCAACCTGCTCAATTCTTTCGAGCACAAGACCAATGCCATCATCGGAAAGGACCTGCCCGTAGAGATTACGTTCACCACAAGAGAGACCCTGGAGCAGGACCCGCGGCTCGTGCGCCTGGCCAAGGGCTTTCCGGAGCACATCAAGGAGGTGCGCATCGTGGCCATCGGCCAGGGCGATGACCAGGTAGATGTCCAGGCAGACGGTGGGACGCACGTGCGCTCCACCAGGGAGGTAGGCGCCATCCGTATCATCGACCTGCAGAACAAGGGCAAGGACAGAAGGCGCATCTATTTTGAGCTCAAGGACCTGAGCAGTGACGCGAGCCGCCATCTGTCAGCAGGGGAATAGATTTAAATAAAATAGAGCCTAAGACAGCATCACCATGCCAAAACCATCTGCGAAGAATCCAGCAAAGAGCGCAAAGCCCAGGTCAGACCCGAGACCCTACCTTGCCATTGTCGGCATCATCTGCGGCGTCTCCATCCCGTTGGTGGCGATTACCGCGGCCATGGCAGAATCATGGGTCATTGTCCCGGTCGTCGGATTCCTGGCCTTCATGGGAATCATGCTCGGCTTCTTCGCGTCAAGGGAGCGCTGAGCACCAGCGCGCCCCCCGATCAACTGCGACGATAGCAGCGCGGCTTCATAAGGCAGAAGGATCACTAAGAGCAGGGATACGACCGCGTTTCAATGTGTCCATGTATCATCGCCGTCCATATACACCCAATAGCCACGGCCAGATGTGAGAACGTCAAGAGAGTTCACATACGCGGGTCCTGATGAAGCATAGCTCTTCCATCCCGCGTCATGCGACCACACGGTGCCATTGGGCGTGAGCGTATCCTGCAATGACAGGAACGAGGGTGCCGCCAGCGCGTTCACCCCGACAAGATTCCATCCTGAAGACAATACAGTCTCGTTCCCGTAGTCAGAACCATTCACGACAAGTGTTTGCGTATTGTTGGCCCAGAGCCAGTAGCCCAGTCCGGGGACAATATCCGTCAACTCGCCGCTCCCACCGAACGAATACGACCAGCTGCCATTGAAGGCCCAGACATACGTATAGTTCAGCCCTGAAAGCATACCACTCACACTTGTATTGAACGGCGCGATCCCCAACGACACAAGATTCCACCCAGCAGCGAGCGAAATATTCTGCACGCGCACCGCAGACACCACAACGAAAGACGCGTTCCTACGCGTCACATTCTCCCCGTCAGAGGCATTGACAAAAATAACATAACTACCCGTGGCGTTGGTCAACCAGCTCCCCGAACCGAGCGGCTCATCAGCGACGACAATAACAGCATCACCATCAATATCCGCGACGCTCCAGTTCAACGTCACTGTATCTCCTTCAATCACTGACGAAGCTGAGATACTCAGGTTCAATGAAGGAGGGGTATTGACAGGAACAACTGCCGACGCGTTGACCGCGCTCCCGTAGGCAGTACCATCAGAGGCCACGACCTCACAGAGGAGCGCCACGCCCTTGCGCACATCCGAGCCATTGATGACCGTGGCGTTCTCCATCGATGCGTTCACCTCACCGGCGAAGTACCATCGGATGATGCTGCCGGACTCGCTGTCAGAATCAATATCAGCATACGTGTAGTTACACAGCGCACCAAGCGCAGCAGATGGCAGCGCAGGGACGATGTTCACGCCCGATACCGTAGGCGCGTGGTTGACCGAGCTGATGACCAGCGTGAAATTGCCCGAAACAGTTGTACGCCCGTCGCTCACCGATACAGCAACATACCGTGTGCCGCTATAACCGACGGAGATGTTCCAGCCAAAGCCCCCACTACCAACATCCGTGAAATTCGTATCGTTCAGGGAATAGGTCAAGGAAAGCGTATCGACGTCTGTCGCGCTGATATTGACGACCAGATACTGCCCGTCCGTCGCGCTCTCGACGGCCAGCGCGCCCAGCACGGGCCACGCGTCAGGACTCAGGTTCAACGTGGTCGTCCGAGGATGCGTGTCCGTGTCATACGCGTGCAGGGCAAGCCACGTCCAGACGCCACTATCTGCATAACTCGTCGCTTCGTAATTGGTGCCCGACTGCGCGGATGCCGCTGTTCCCGTCGTGATGTCCCAGAGGTACAGGTCCAGGTCATTGCTGCCTGAATCGCCTGACCAGTCAGCGCGAACATAAACGCTGCTATTGCGTTCATGCTTGCTCAGGAACCAGAGCACATCGCCCTCATCCCAGTCCCTGGGGGGATTATCAATGCTCTGGTCCCAGACATGCCTGCCCATCACCGGGACGCTGAGCGCGACAGGAACCCGTATGGTGACGTTATTGCCCTGCGAGTCGTTCATGCTCAATAACAGCACAGACTGATACACAGAACCGTTCGCGTCGCCCAGCGTGATATTGACAGCAAGCGCCGCGGTCCCGTTCGCGTCAACAGCGGCCCCCTCAGACCCGACAATGCTTCCCGGCAGCTCGTATTCCAGCCGCTGGCTGAGGAATGATTCAGCGCTCACCGACCAGACCGTCTGAGCAAGCCCGAGCGAGCGCAAGGTCAGATTGAACTGCGCGGTCGTATTGGAGAGCACGATCGCCTGCAGGCTCGCGTTGCCGTATGCCAAGACCACGACAGGAATGGCTGCAGCAGCGGTGACATTTATCTCGCCTGCCCCTTCGTCCTGCGGATGCATGCTGAGATTGGTCGCGGACTGCGTTAGGCGCTGCGCCATCTCAAGCGGCGTGATATTGCCCAGCGCCTCACGCAACAGCGCGGCCGCGCCGGATACGTGCGGCGCTGCCATGCTGGTGCCGCTCATGGTGGCGTAGCCACCGTTGAAATACGTACTGTAGATATTGGTGCCTGGCGCAGAAAGCAAGGGCACGAACCGCCCCCAGGGGCCGGGCCCGCGCGATGAGAAGCTGGCGATGTTGTCATCGCTGACCTCCGCGGTTCCTTGATCATCGACCGCCGCGACACTGATGATATTATCGCCGAACGCGGGGCTCGTGACCGTGCCGACGCTTTGCCCCTGGCCGTTGCCATTGTTGCCAGCGGAAACCACGACAGTGATGTTGTTGCGCACTGCGTTCTCCACAGCAGTGGTGAGGCTGTTCTTGCCGGTCCATGGAACATTCCAACTGCCAAGGGACATGCTGATGATGGGCGTGTGATTGGTGATTGCCCGGTCGATGGCGCTGAGTATAGCGCTTGTCGGACAGCTGCCTGCGTTGTTGCACGCCTTGAGCGCGTAGAACGTGGCATTCGGGGCCACGCCCATGAGCGTGCCATTGGCACCGATGATACCGGCGACGTGTGTTCCATGCCCATGATCATCAGTGGGATCGCCGTCTGTATTGACGAAGTCATAGCCATCAGCGACCCTGCAGCCGGCGCCGAAGCATCCGCCAAGGTCTGCGTGCGTATACAACACCCCCGTGTCGATGATGGCGACGATCACTCCTCTGCCTGAGACATTATAGGCCGACCTGGTCTGCGTCGCCCCCATGGAGATGACGCTGGTCGTCAATTGAACATCAGATATAGGTTCAGGGTCAGGTACATGTGAGAGCCGATCAAGCTCCAGGAGCGCCACATCAGCGCTGGCCGTAAGCGCAGCGTAGGACTCCTTGGTGATGACCCCGGAAAACCCCGGGACATGGTCATATTCGCGCAGCGCGACAAAGCCATTACCCGTCGCAGTGGCCAGCGCGTCCTGTGCCCTGCCGTCTTGAGCAAGAACTATCGCCAGGCCCCAACCAAAATTGGAGACCTGCGCATCAAGCCCGGGGTCAATGAGCGCTGCTTGCGCTATAGTAATTGCCAACAGGACCCCCAGGGCGATAGCCCCGGTCTTTGCGTGATGCTTCATGGTACCAATTGAATCGTGAACAGGAAATCACCAGCATCAGGTCTTGATTGACGCCTGTGCCAGAAGCCCTGTCGCGAATCCCTGCCCTATGCCTTTGCCCAGGCGTGTTGCCATGCCCTGGCTGAGCAGCTCATACCAGGTATCTGTGGGAAGCTCATAAGTGATGACCGTGGAGTTCAACTGCGATTCCAGGTACGCGACCGCGTCTGTCTGGGTGCCGATCTCATCGATGAGGCCAAGCGATAGCGCTTCATCTCCCAGGAAGATGCGTCCATCCGCGAGCGACTCGACCGTCGATTCAGTCATGTGTCGGTTCTGCGCGACCGCCGCGACAAAGGATTGCTGCGCCTGCTGCACGGCCTGGCGCAGCAGCACTTCCTCATCAGGGGCGAGCTGCTTGAACGGACTGCCCATGTCCTTGTACGTGCCTGAGGTGATCTCATTGTAGGTGATGCCATAATGCTGCAGAAGCTGGGATATTTCTAGATACGATGAGGTGACGCCGATGCTGCCCACAATGGAAAACGGGCTGGCGATGACATGGTCTGTCGCCGACGCGACCCAGTAGCCGCCGCTCGCGCCGACGCCTCTGATGACCGCGACACGGGTGATATTCAGCCGTTTGACGGCCTGCGCTATTTCCCACGCGGCGACGCCCGATCCGCCGGGGCTGTCGACTTCGATGATAAGACCTCTGATAGCGGGATTGCCGGAAAGCGCGTCAAGCTGATCTACCACCCGAGCAGATGACGTCCCGTCCGTGTGCCTGCTAGTGTCCAGCACTCCATCAATGTGCAGGACCGCGACATTGCCCTGGGGAAGGGGAGCGGCGGCGAGCAAGGCAATCACATACAGAAGGATGATGATCCCGGCAGCTTTGGTGTATTTGCTCACGCTTTCACCTCGTGCTGCTCGACCACGTGCGTTCTGCTCCATTGCTCGCTGAGGCGCTGCGGCGAGCCTGAGTAGAGCATGATGGCGGGCTCTATCACCAGGAGCAGGAGGAACGGAAAGATAAGCACCGCATTCAGATTGCGCATGGCTATCTGGGCAAAGCCTGGTTTGTCTCCGCGATCGCCGACAACCAAAAGCCCCAGAGCCATCTTGCCAGGACTCTGCTGCAAAAAGAACTCCATGAGCACAAAGTACCCGAAGATCAGCGCCGCCATGGTCGCGGTGTACGTTGAAAGCACAGATGCAAGGCCAACATCATGCAGCAGCACTTGCGGCGCTGGCAGAAGCGCCATGACGCGCGAACTGAGCGGCGCGATCACAAAAGTGTTGAGGATAAGCAGATCAAGAGCCATGGCCAGCAGTCGCTTGCCGATCGGCGCATGGACGAGTATTTTAGTCACGACCTTACGTTTCCCCATACGCTGGTTTCGGTCTTGCTTATTAATAAATGTATTGACCAGGCGCCCGATCAATGACCCGCACCCCCAATAGATGGACCAATACCTTTTTATAACAACATTGATTGTTGACATATATGCGACCACAGGCCCCTGAACCAGAGGACATCAATACAGTCAGGGTTCGACTCCCTCGCGGCAAAGAGACCTTTGGCATTGTAGAGCAGCGCCATGGGGGATCACGTATGAGCGTGCGCTGCCTTGATGACAAGACGCGCATCTGCCGCATCCCTGGCCGCCTGAAGCGTCGACTCTGGGTACGCGAAGGCGACCTTGTATTGATTCAGCCCTGGGAGCTTGGTGGCGATGAGAAAGCGGATATCATGTACAAGTACCGGCCCATCCAGGTCAAGTGGCTCAAGATGAAGGGCTATCTGCGCAAGCTCGATGAATTCGAGTCATTCTAAATGAGTGCGAGTCATTCTAAGAGATTCGTAAATGCAGTAGGCAGAAAGCAGGATGCGATAAATAGTCGGCTGATGCGCCAATAAGCGACCTGAACAGGTACTGTTGCCCCTAGCGGCAACGTCAGGAAACAAAGGCATTAGTTAGAGACCCGTTGCGCAGGTCGATTCGTTACCCCAATTCCGCAGGAACAAAACTTTATAAGCCACAGCAACCCGTAGCAGTCCATGGTGTGGGAGTCATGGTCATTTCAGGATACAGCCGGGCTATGGTGGCTGCTTTCCGGCCTGCTAGTCGTCATCATCTACCTTATCAGGCCCAAGCCCCGGGAGATGAAGATACCCAGTCTTATGTTCTTTCTTGCGCAGAAGCGCGCTGAGCGGCTTGCGTCCTTTTTTCGCAGGTTCATCAAGGACCCCATGATGCTGTTTCACTTGTTGCTCATTCTGTTGCTGGCGCTCATCCTGTCAGGACCAAAGTTTGCGATCACAGAGAATGCCGCAGCCCAGCAGAAAGTCATTGTGCTGGACATCAGCTCCAGCATGAAGGCCCAGGGAAGATTCGCTTCAGCGAAAAATATCGTGCTCAAGAACCTTGGTGAGCGCAACACGATAATACTTGCCGCTGATACGCCTCTTGTTGCCCTGATAGACGGCAGCCCTGCTGAGGCAAGAAGTCTGCTCGCGAAAGTGAGCCCTCTGGATACCGAGTCCGCACTTGGCGACGCGGTCATGACCGCTGTCAATTACGCGGGCAAAGAAAGTTTCGCGCTTGTTGTTAGTGACTTTGGACCTGGCACCGGGACAGACCCAGCTCTTGCGCTCGAAGCATTGCGCGCCGCCTCTATGAACCTTGACGCGGTGGGCGTGGCAAAGCCGGATCCGCGCAATGTGGGGATCATTGATCTCACGTTTTCCAAACGCAAGGTGATGGTTCTGATCAAGAATTACAATGACCAGGAGCAGACAGTTCCGCTGACCTACGGCGAGCAGAAATTCCTGCTGGACCTGGGAGCGCAAAGCGTCGCTGCGATCGAACTGAACCTGACACCCGGAACGGGCTATGTCAAACTGCAGAGCGATGATGATTTCAGCCCGGACAATACGGCGTATCTCATTGTTCCTGAAGCCCTGACGCCAAAAGTGCTGCTCATCACCAATAATCAGTCGCGTTATCTCACTGCCGCCTTGCGCTCTATTCCCGGGGTGCAGCTGGAAGTGGCGCAGCCGCCCATTGTGCCAGAAAGGGGTCATGACCTCTATGTCCTTGACCGGGTCGATTATGACAGCCTGCTGCCAGGGACCACGGAGTACATTGAAGCTCAGGTGAGGGCGGGGAAGACATTGGTCATAGGCGCTCAGCCAGAGCTCGAAGGCCAAAGTGCGCAGAAGATGCTCAGCAAGGTGATTCCTGTGGACATCCAGGGCATGCTGGACAGCTCTGCCATCGGCCCTGGGACGTCATCACCCATCACCGCCAATGTGCAGTTCGAGGAGACCCGGAGGCACTTGCACACGACCCCTCATGAGGGGGATACGGTCCTGGCGTATGCCGGGGATGTGCCATTCATAACACTCTCTTCCTTGGGTGAAGGAAAAGTCCTCTATTATGGGTACATGGAGGATGATACCAATTTCCAGCGATTCCCCTCATATCCATTGTTCTGGGCGCAGTTCGTGCAGGAAGTGCTGGCCCAGGCGCCATTGCAGGAGCGAAACCTGCGCACAGGAAGTGTGGTGAGCGCTGAAACCATCATCTTGCCATCAGGAACCCAGGTGAAGGGCTCCACGCGCATGGACCAGGTAGGCATCTACAAAGCGGGAAGGACCTACGCAGCCAACCTTCTCAGCGAAGCGGAGTCTGACCTGCGCCCAGTCATCTCGTCCAAGCCCGCGGAATCATTCAGCCCGCGACCTGTTCCCATGCAAAGGGACCTGGCGCTTGGCAGATACCTGCTTATCGCGGGACTGGTATTGCTGCTGCTTGACCTGATGCTCATGCGTCACAGGGGTGATATCGCGTGATGCTCGCCCAGCAGATAGCCCTGTTGCCTGCCTGGTGGCAGGCAAAAGCATTCACTTCTCCGTGGGCGTTGGGACTATATCCCCTGGTTGTCGTATTGATGATACTGATACTTGCCCGTCGTCCGCAGGAGCAAATCAAACGAAAACTCAAAGGGTTCATCCTGCTCTGGCGCTTGGCATTGCTGCTCGTCCTCTGCCTGGCCATAGCGGCGCCGGTGGCCCATGAGACCCATGAGGTGCAGCGCCAGCCCTATGTGCACATCCTTGTCGATAACAGCTCATCCATGTCCATCATGGACATGACCGAGGTCTCGGCCATGGTCGAGCAGCTCAGAGGCGCTGTGGAAGTGCGACAGGACGCGATTGGTGGAGGCACCGATTCTCGCATCTATACGCACCTGCTCCGCTACCTTTCCGCTGACGAGACCATCATCCTGGTGACGGACGGCAATAGCTATGACGGCGCTGATATGGAGCAGGTTGCCCAGTACGCGCTCAGCCGCAATGTGAGCGTTGCCGTGATTCCCCTGAAGGCATCGCGTCAGGACTACGCGGTGCGCATCGTCGCGCCTGATGTGGCCATGGATGGCGCGGATACAGAGATTCGCGTCGTTATTGACCAGGCTCAGCCTGGCGCGCTCCCGCGACTCACGCTCAAGGATGGTGATGACATCCTCTACGACCAAGTCCCATCCTCAAGCGTCCTCTCGCTGACCACAAGATTCACGACCGGTACCAAGGTATTGTCCGCGCAGCTGCTGACGTCTGACGAAGTAGCCCAGAACAATCAGGCGTGGGCTACCTTGCAGGTCGTGCCAAAGCCTGCTATAGCCCTGGTGACCAAGCGCAGGGACAGTCCCCTGGCGAAGCTTGCGGGCCAGCTTGCGGCAGTAACGATACAAGACTATGTGCCACAGGAACTTGACAATTACTACGCGATAATCATTGACGACCAGTCAGCGGCGATGCTTGAGCCGCGCCGCACGCAGCTCGCTGACTACCTGAAGGATGGCAATGGCCTGCTGGTGGTGGGCGGTAAAGGCAGTTTTGACTTCGGCGACTACAGGGGATCGCCCATAGAATCCATATTGCCTGTGCGCACCGCGGGCGCGGAGAAGACTGATGACCGCGTCAATATCGTATTGGCGCTTGATATTTCAGCGAGTACCGGAGGCATCGGCGCTGTGCGTGGCATTGATGTGGAGAAAGCGCTGGCAGCGGATGTGCTAGACCAGATTGGGACCCACAATCAGGTGGGCATCGCGGCATTCAATACCAAGGGCTATGTGGTCGAGCAGATAGCGAAGATGGACAACAGGCAAGCGCTGGTGGACAAGATTTCCCGGCTGACGGACAACGGCGGAACGTTCCTGTCAGCAGGCATCATCATGGGTACCAAGATGCTGCGCAACCAGCCCGGAGCCAAGAACATCATCCTGCTCTCTGACGGGCAGTCCAATCCCAATGATAATTACCAGGAAGCGGCGAGGATGGCCTGGAATGAGGGAATCAAGATATATACTGTAGCAACAGGCAAGTTCATTCGTGAAGAGACCATGCAGCAGATAGCGGATACGACCAACGGTATATACCTGCTGGCCAACAGGTCCAACAGGCTCAAGCTCATATTCGGCAAGGATGAGGAGCAACGTCCGCTGGCGTTCTATGACCTCGCTATTGTTGATGAGAATCATTTCATCACTAAGGATCTGGACATGAGCGCCGTTGTTGGAGGTTTCAATCAGGTAGTACCCAAGGACATCGCGCGATTGCTCGTGTCGACATCGCAAGCTGACCCTATTGTGGTCGCCTGGCAGTTCGGTCTTGGCCGCTCAGTGGTGTTCGCCTCAGATAATGGCCTGGAGTGGGCCGGACAATCGTATGGCCAGAACGCGTCGCGCATCCTGGCGAGAATGATAGCGTACACGGTCGCAGACCCCCAGAGAAAGGAGCAGGAGTATCTGCGTATAAGCGACACGGTGGAAGGCAAGCCCGCGGAAGTCAGTGTCAAGTCCTCACAGCGCCCGATGGCCGAGAATGTCACGTTCAGGCTGGGCCGCGATGGCATTTATCGCGGAGAGCTTCCTTTAGAAGCGCAGGGCCTGCACCAGGCGTTTAGCCTGCCTTACGCGGTCAATGCGCAGCCAGAGCTGGCGCGCACGGGCTATAATCCAAAGGTCGAGCAACTAGCTGTCCTGACTCACGGAACTATTCTTGAGCCTGATGCTAAGCAAGTGATGGAATACGCCCTATCGCGAAGCAAAGTCCAGGAGACGACAGATACCATGCTCATATTGCCTTTCGCCCTGCTCGCGCTCATCATGTACATGATGGAATTGCTCATCAGAAGGATTGTGCAGAACAGGATAATGTCGAAGAACTGAGGACAGAACAGAGAAGGAAACAATCATGCAGACAGAATTTACAAAAGGCATAATAAAGGGCAATGCCGGAGAAGGAAGATAATGGGATTCATCACACGCAACACCAACATGAGCCTGCTGGCGACACTACTGCTCGTGCTTCTGGGCGTTGGTATCATTAGCGTGGTCTATAACGCGAGAATCGGTGATATCAACCACCGGCTCAGCAAGAAGGTGCTGGAAGCTGACAACCTGAGCTCGCATCTGCAGGTGGCGAGCACCGAACTGACGACCTTGCAACAGGAGATAGGAATCAAACAAGAGCGCGAGCAGAGCATGACGGAGCAGTTCCTGGATGTGCGCACAGAACGCGATGACCTGAATAACCGGGTGCTGGGCCTGGAGCAGGATGTACGCGACCTGCAGCGCAAGGTGCAGGATACGCAGGCAGACCTTGATGTCACATCAGCATTGCTCTTTGAGGAGCAGGACCTCAACAAGAACCTGACGTTGGAAGTGACCAAATTCAGGAATCTCATCGCCCAGAAAGATCAGATAATAACAGATCTCGCAAGCCAGGTGTCTGCGCTGCAGACCCAGGTACAGCAACTGCAAAATGGAAGCACTACCTGAAGCATTGACAGAGCTGCGCCAGAGCCTCTGGGCCATGGCGCTGGCCAACACCGCGGTGGACGCGCTGCTCGTGGCGAGCGGCGCCTATCTGGCGACCGTTGTCGCAGGTTTGCCCCCGTGGATAGCCTTGGCTGTCGCATTGGGTTATTTCCCCCAGCGCCTGCGTCAGGAGCGAGCAGGCATGTCATATCAGGCAGTCGAGGCGAAAACCGTGCGTCTGCGCGAGCGATTGAGCACGGCTGTCGATAACCTGAGCAGAGAGAATTTCGTCGCCAAGGAATTACGCTCTGACGTGACCAAGGATATGCGCGGCATCCAGACCGGCGATTTCCTGGATACGCGCAGAGTCATGGTCAAGAGCAGCATTATGATAGTGCTGCTGCTCTGCAGCATTGTCTACAGCAGCTTTTCCCTCAGCATCGCTGACGCTCTCGCACCCATCATGGCCAAGGCGAGAGGCGCTCACACATTCAAGGGCCTCTACGACACGTCGGGAAATGTGTCCTTTGAGCAGGGGGACGAGGACATCTTCGGCGAGTCCAGCATGGCGAAACTGAGCGGCAAGAGCATCTCGCTGGAACTCGCGCCCATGGCGACAGCCGTGGACATAACCCAACTCAACCCAGAACAAGCGAAGCGCTTCACCAGCACGGAGATACCGCAGGTCGAGGCGAGCGCGGACGGTGCGTATCGCAGCTCCATTCCCGCGGACCAGGAAGAGACAGTACGCAAGTACTTTGACCTGATCGAGCAGGTTTAATAACACAGGCGCGTAAGCAGACGAGAAGACACCATCCACAGACAACAAAGGTGAGCAAGTATGGCAGTAAAAGAAGCGAAAGTAGTGTTTGACCACATTTTCAATGAACTTGAGCTCGTTGTCGTCGGACAACGACAGCTGCTCGAGCAGATGCTCGTCGCCATCCTCTGCGACGCGAACGCACTGCTCGAGTCTGTGCCAGGGCTTGCTAAGACCCTGTCCATCAAGACGCTCTCGCAGGTCATGGACCTCAAGTTCGCGCGCGTCCAGGCGACCCCTGACCTGATGCCCTCGGACATCACGGGCACGTATGTCCTCGACGAGCACCACGGTAAGCGCGAGTTCACCTTCCAGCCAGGACCTATCTTCGCCAACATCGTGCTTGTCGACGAGATAAACCGCGCGACGCCTAAGACGCAATCAGCCCTGCTCGAGGCAATGCAGGAGAAGCAGGTGACGGTCCTCAACAAGACCTACCCGATGGAAAAACCATTCTTTGTGCTGGCGACGCAGAATCCCATTGAGCAGGAGGGAACGTTTCCCCTGCCCGAAGCCCAGCAGGACCGCTTTCTGCTGAAGATCAGAGTAGATTATCCAACAGTCAAGGATGAACTGGAGATTGTGGAACGGTTCACGGAAAAAGGCCAGCTGAAAGTGCCAAAAGCGATTATCAAGAAGGATACGCTTCTCAAGCTGCAGGAGACCGCGATGCTTATTCCCATCAGCAATGACCTCAAGAAGATGATAGTGAACGCGGTCACGCAGACACGCAAGATGCCCGAACTCATCGAGAATGGCGCGTCACCAAGGGCGAGCATCGGCCTGGTGCAGGCGGCCAAGGCGAGGGCGCTCATCCAGGGCAGGAACTACGTGAGCAAGGAAGATGTCATAGAAATGGCATATCCCGTGCTTCGCCATCGCATCCTGCTCAGCTTCGAGGCGCAGCGCAAGAGCATGAGCCCTGATGATATCATCGCCAAGATAGTGAAATGATGGTAACGAATGTCCAAGACAAGGATGCGATGCAACATACCATGTACGACACCATGACGACCCAAAGCATCAGTGGAGCTGTGGCCTAGATGGTCAATGAGGACTTCCTGAAGCAATTGGATCGCCTGAAGTTGGTCATTGACCGCAAGGTCAATGCGCACATGGCAGGGCAGAAGGAATCCCTGATGCCAGGTCAGGGGCTTATCTTCAAGGACAGGGCCCAGTACACGCCCGGCGAGGATTTCCGCCATATCGACTGGCAGGTGCTGGCACGGACAGACAAGCTGTTCGTCCGGCATTTTGAGTCTGAGAAGAACCTGACCGTGCACATCCTCGTCGATTACAGCGGAAGCATGCAGTACGGGACACAGGCGAGCAAGAGCTCCTACGCTGCCATGCTGGCGCTGGGGTTCGCCTATATGGCGAATAAGGACGGCGAGCGATTCTCCATCAGCACGTTCTCGGACAGCATTGAGCCAGTGCGACCTAGGCGCGGTATGGCGCAGATGGCAAGTGTCTTTGAATACCTCAACACGAAGAGGCCGAAGGGAAAGACCTCGTATAGCACATCCCTGATGCAATATGCCAAGCGCATCAGCTCAAGCTCCATGGTCGTTGTCATCAGCGATTTCCTCTATGATCTCAAGGACATCGAGGAAGCGCTCTGGGCATTTTCAAAGCATCAGCTGATTGTCGTGCAGGTGCTTGACCCGACGGAGCGCCATCTGACCCTGGAAGGTGACGTCAATCTCAAGGACCTGGAGACAGGGGCCGTCATGCACACCTATATCACCAAACCATTCCGCAACAATTATGCGAAGCAGCTGGACAGCCACATCATCAACCTGGCGCAGGTCTGCATCAGCATGCGCGCCAAGTTCTACAGCTTGAGCGTCAATGACCCGGTGTTTGATTTCTTCTATTCCCTGTTTGGTAGATGAGAAGCAGATGACCAGGACCACGATGGATGAGAGGACAGACAAGACCATCAGCAGCTACGACGCCAATGTCGCTGAGTATGAAGCATCCACCAAAGACATTATCCCGCAGGCGCTCACCAAGGTCGCCGCAATGCTTCCGGAAGGGCCAGTACTCGATGTCGGCGCAGGCTACGGCCGCGACGCGCTCTGGCTCCAGCAGCAGGGTTTTGAGGTCATATGCATGGAGCCATCGGCGAGGATGAGGGAGCGATGCAAAGAGCGCGGTCTCAAGAAGGTGATAGACGGTCGCATGGAACACCTGCAAGCGTTGCAGCATCCGGAGGGAGGCTACGCGGGCATCCTGTTCGTGGGTTCGCTTTTGCATGTGCCAAAGAAAGCGGCTCCAAATATACTCAAGACTGCGGCGTCCCTGCTCAAGGAAGGAGGCATCATCTATCTCGCGCTGCAGCACGGCAAGGGCGAGGTCATGCGATCAGGGGGCATGCTGCAGGCAGAACGATTCTTCGCCTTATACGAGAGGGACGAGGCCAGAGCGCTTCTCGCCAGCGCAGGATTGCACGTGGTATGGGAGCGCATGGACGAGAAATGGATGAATTTTATCGTACAGAAGGCATGATCCGCGACCAGGACACCGCACGGCCAATGTTTATAAACAATACGGAGTTTTCCCGGGTCAATGGACAATCGCGTGGTGGTCAAGCTGGGCTCGGATGTGACGACCGACCAGCATCTGGAAAGCCTGCTCGAAGACATCAGCCGGCTGCGGGACAGCTACGAGTTCCTGGTGGTCAGCTCCGGGGCAGGCAAGAGAGGAAAGATCAATGGCGATAGGACGGACGAGCCATTGCCTTCAAGGCAGGCGCGATGTGCAGTCGGCCAGATAGACCTGATGCACGCATACCAGCAGGCCGCCGCACCGTATGGGATGCACGTGGCGCAGGTGCTGCTGACGCCGGAGGACTTCAGCCCCTGGTGGACGCTGCTTCCCCCTATCCGCAGAAGGCGCGACAATATGTTCAGTACCCTGGAGACCCTGCTTAACAAGCAGGTGCTGCCGATCATCAATGAGAATGACACGGTGGCGACTGCCGAGATTCAGTTCGGGGATAATGACATCCTTGGCGCGCTGGTGGCAAGGGGCATGCAAGCGAGGCAGTACATCATGCTCTCCACGGCGAATGGCTTTCAGAAGCACGGCAGACATGTCAGTATGGTGGACTATGGCAACATCCGCCCGCTCTACCAGTATGTCAGCGGCGAGCATAGTGAGAACGGTACAGGTGGCATGAGAAGCAAGCTGGACGCAGCGAGATTGGTGACCAGGCACGGCATGACCGCGACCATCGCGAGCGGCAATGAGCCGCACGTGCTGGCGCGACTGCTGGAAGGCCACAGAGGAGGATTAGGTGAAGCATATGGACACGTGATGAGCACACGATTCCTCCCACGGCCGCGCTATTGAGCAGGAGCTACCAAGCAGAAGATTCATAAACCAGAGTGAAAAAATCAAGCAATAATCAGAACAACATGAGTGAATCGGGGCTGTAGTGTAACTTGGTTATCACCGGCGGTTCGGGGCCGCCTGATCGGGGTTCAAATCCTCGCAGCCCCATGTTTTCCAATTCCTATTGAATCATATTGAAACTGCCAGACCCAGGAGATCATTACAGCGCAAGGTGATAATAATGGTAGCTAAGAACAGACGTACAAGTACAGAACTGAAAGTTCTTGATGATGAAGGTGAATTGAATGAACAGACAATAAGAGATATCGAGTCCGCCAGAGAAGAGTTCAGAGAAGGCAAAACTATTTCTCACGCCAAGCTAAAAAAAGAGCTTGGTTTCTGAACCAGTACTTGCACTCAACCCAACATCCCACCATACCTTTATAACAACAGGCCCATTTTGACCCCTCATGCCAGAGCAGCCACAGCCAACCAACCCAGCGTTCGCGTCATTGGGACTGCGAAAAGACATAGTAGCCGCGCTTAGAGTAAACAATCGCATCAACCCCATCGACGTGCAGCAGGCAGTCATCCCGCTGGCCCTCCAGAAGAAGAACATCGTCTTCACAGCGCGCACCGGCAGCGGCAAGACCCTCGCGTTTCTGCTCGGATACCTCGGAAGCATCAATCCCAAGCTGGGGCTGCAGATGCTCATCATCGTACCGACACGGGAGCTGTGCATCCAGGTGGGCAAGGAATGCGCCACTATCGCTGATCCCTTAGGCATCAGGGTCGGCACGCTCTATGGCGGAAGGCCCATCGGCGGCGACTACAGGACGACCAAGAAGAAGATACAGATTCTGGTCGGAACGCCCGGCAGGCTCGTGCAGCACATCAATGAGAAACATATCAAGCCCGGCGAAGTCAAGTATCTGGTCTTTGATGAATCAGATCAGATGTTCGATGACGGTTTCGCCGAGGAGTGCGCCTACATCGCAGAGCGCTGCAACAAGTATGTCCAGATGGTGCTCGCGTCAGCGACCATCACAGAGAAAGTGAAGGACTTCATCAAGACCGTGATACCCACGCATGAGCTTTTGCAAGTGGGGGAACTGATTCCAGAGAATATTACGCAGGAAAAGCTGTACTGCAGCAAGGAGGACAAACCGGATATTGTCCTGCGTTTCCTGACCAAACAAAAAATCCGCCGAGCGCTGGTATTCTGCAATACCAAGGTCAAGTGCACAGAGTTGGCATCATTTCTGGCGGCCAATAACATCTACACCTATCAGCTCTCATCCAGCCTGGACCAGAAAGGCAGGATAAATACGCTCAACCTATTCAAGGACGGCAAGATTCGCGTCCTGGTCGCGACCGACATGGCAGCCCGTGGCCTGCATATGCTCAATGTGGACTGTATCATCAATTATGATCTGCCTACTAGGCAGGAGTTCTACATCCACAGGATTGGCAGGACAGGGCGTGACAACAAGCCAGGCAGAAGTCTGTCGCTGGTATGCCCGGAGGATGTCGAGCGCATGAGACAGCTGGAAGAGATCTACAAGCTTAACATTCAGCTTATGCCCTGGGACGATAATTAGAACCCCTGGGGCGCGCGCCACCGCGCGATCCTTGG
Source organism: Candidatus Woesearchaeota archaeon CG1_02_57_44 (assembly GCA_001871415.1). Classification (GTDB taxonomy): domain Archaea; phylum Nanobdellota; class Nanobdellia; order Woesearchaeales; family CG1-02-57-44; genus CG1-02-57-44. The sequence goes on from MNWW01000069.1 coordinate 21,603, forward strand.
CTTCTACCAGCGCTGCTACGCAATGGCGGCTTGCCAGCGCCGCGACCGCCTGACGATGACCGTGGCCCATCGCGCCGGAAACCTCCGCTACTGCCCCGCGTGGGTGCGCGTCCACCACTCGGTCGACCGCCGCCATAACTGCTCCGATTACTATCACTTCTGCGCACGAACGGCCGCTTCGGTGGGGGCCTTGCTTCAGCCCCGCGCGCCATGCGCGCGCGTTCTGAATGGTACTGATGCTCGGCGACAGGGATGTCCTGGCGGATGAGTTTCTCTATATCGCGCAGGTAGTCGCGCTCGTCCGCGGCGCAAAAGGAAAATGCGGTTCCTTCAGCACCGGCGCGCGCGGTCCTGCCAATGCGATGCACATAAGATTCTGACTCATTGGGAAGGTCATAGTTGATGACGTGCGAGATATCCTCGATGTCAATGCCACGAGCAGCGATATCTGTCGCCACCAGCACTTTGATGCGTCCGGCCTTGAAGTCCTGAAGAGTCTTGGTGCGCTGGTTCTGGGTCTTGTTACCATGGATGGCGTCCGCGCGGAAGCGGTTTTGCGAGAGCATCTTGGCGACCTTGTTGGCCCGATGCTTGGTCCTGGTGAAGACCAGCACGCAGCTCAGATGCTTCTGATCGAGCAATTCAAGCAGCAGGTCATCCTTGCGAGGGGTGTCCACAAAAAAAACCTTTTGCTCCACCCGTTCCACGGTCGTGGCCTGCGGCGCTACTTCAACACGGGCCGGTTTCTGCAGCAGGGTGTGCGCAAGCTGCGTCACCTCCCGTGACATGGTGGCTGAGAACAGCAAGGTCTGCCGCTGCTTTGGAACCGCAGTGGCGATGCGTCGCACATCAGGGATAAAGCCCATGTCCAGCATCCTGTCCGCTTCATCCAGGACAAAGAACTCGACATGACCCAGGTGCACATGTCCCTGCTCCATCAAGTCAAGCAGCCTTCCGGGAGTCGCGACCAGTATGTCAATGCCTCGGTTGAGCTCGCGGACTTGCGGCACCTGACTGACACCACCAAAGACGACGGTGTGGCGAAAACGAAGGAATCTTCCATAAGCGGCGAAACTCTCCCCTATCTGGGCTGCAAGCTCGCGCGTCGGAGCGAGGACCAGGCAGCGCGGAGTCCCTCTGGGCAATATCTTACGCTGCGCGGTCATGCGCTGCAATATGGGCAGGACGAACGCCGCAGTCTTGCCCGTGCCAGTCTGGGCGATGCCGATGATGTCTTTTCCCTCGAGTAGCAAGGGGATGGCCTGCTCCTGGATGGGCGTCGGAGTGGTATAGCCCTCTTTGGTTATGGCCTGCTGCAAAGATTCAATAAGCTTCATAGGGGCAAATGACATGGTGGTACCTCAAGTGGCGCCAACATGCGTATAATAGCCGCGCCACGCTCTAAGTATCCCAAAAAACCAGCGCTCCTATATAAGGGTGCACCATAAAAGAACAGGGGACTTGCACCTCCTGTCGTGGCAACGCATATATACACAGAGCCGATTTCAAGTTCACTATGCAAAAGGTCACCTTGCGGCGTCAGCGTATGTCAGACGCAAAGCGCTTCTATGAGATACTCTCCAGCCCAAGATTCATCTATTTTAACCGCCCAACGAGTCTGCAGGACGAGATAACCTTTCTCAGTCTGAATAAGGAAAAGCAGCGACAGAACTTCGAGCATAGTTTCACCATTCTGCTCCAAGGCGCCATAGTAGGTGGTTGCGGTGTCAAGATTGACCAGCACAGGCCATTCATAGGCGAATTAGGCTATTTTATTGACGAACAGCACTGGGGCAGGGGAATCGCTTCTGAGGCAATAGCACTGCTGGAGCCCTTCACGTTTGAGAGACTCGAGTTGGAGCGCCTGACCATCATGACCCACACGAAGAACATCGCAAGCCAGAGGGTGGCCGTAAAGAGCGGCTTTTCACGCGAAGGTATGCTTAAAAAAGCGATTGCCATTGAAAATAAGCTGCATGACGCGTACCTGTACGCGAAAATCCAGCAGCAGCGACCATAGAAACCACACGCTCTCCTTTCAGGGAAGTACCAGCGCTGCACATAGGCAATAATAGAAAAGTTTTTATAGGTAACACTCCAGAGTCAAAATAGGTCATTATTAAGTTCACGGGGTGTCGTTTCATGGGAAAGAAAGCAGAAATGGGCATGGGAACGCTAATCATCTTCATCGCGATGATTCTTGTGGCAGCAGTAGCGGCAAAAGTCCTTTTGAGCACCACTGGCTCATTGCAGAACAAGGCCCTGTCCACAGGAAAGTCCACGACCCAGGAAGTGGGAACATCCCTGAAGACCGTTGAGATCTACGGTGAAGATGGAACAGACCAGCAGATAGATTACATATATGACACTGTGAAACTGAACAGCGGGTCGGATCAGCTACGCCTGCAGGACATGTTGCTTGTCTTGGCCCTGAAAGATGGCGCAACACCATATACCCTTTGACAGCACCATCCGTTGTGATAATGTGACCTACACCTACAATTACACAGAGAATGGGACGGACCCAGCAGAAACATGCGTTATTCCAGGATGTATTGATGTGAATGTCACACCCTTGAATGACCACTACTATAATCACATGACCACTACTATAATCACACCCGCTATGGCATGCAATACCAGATTACGGGCGGCAACAATAGGAGCGGGTATATGACCAAAGGTGACGTCCTCCAGCTGTGCCTGATGGCCACACGGCAGATAAATGAGAGCGAGAATATCAAGATTGACCTAATCCCAGCTGTTGGAGCATCGCATACTGTCGTTGGAAACATTCCACAGTTGATAAAGGAGACAAGGGTCAATATTTATCCATGAGCAAACAAAGTACAAGCACAGGGAATATCAGCACCTGTGCAGCATTTTCTTTTCTTGAAAGCCGTTACTAATCACTGTTCAGAAACAAGAAAGTGTGCATTGCAGCGGCCCTGGGACAAAGAACCTGATTAGTTACCTAGCACTTATTATCTGGACAAGGCCAGAGCGTGCGCTTCCATCCTGAAGAGGTCTTATCCAACACGGTAAGGGGAAATCTCTGATGATAAGCCACATTGCACCCGAGAAAACTATCATATTGCCTGCCAAAAGGCCAATGCCGATGCCCCCATAAGGCCAGCGTGATACCCGGCTCTTTCTCGTACCAGGCCCCGTAGGAAGCGCTGCCCATGACAGCGTCATGCAACTGAAGCTCATAGTCTCCAAGGTGACTGAGCCCTGACACGAGGGGGATATAATGGGTCACCGCGACACAATCATCGCACTCAATACGGGCAAAATCATCTCGCATCTTATCAAGGCATTTGGCTGCAAGCACAGAGTCAGGTGCGTTCCAGCGAGCATGTCTGCGCTCTCCCAGGTCGTACGCGCAACGATTAAGCTCAGTCAGGGTATAACCCTTATCTGCGACAAGACTGGAATCATACCACCCATGACAACCTACGAATCCGACGCCGTCATGCACATAGGGAGCGTTGTCAAGGCAGTGTACGCCATTATCGGGAAATAGCCCGGTAAGGCGTTGAAGCGCACATTCTCCACCACCCTGGAGGCGCAGATCATGATTGCCCAGGACGGCCAACACCGGGACATCAATCTCAGAATAGAAGCGAAGCCGCTCAAGCAGCCCATGACGGGGATTTGGCATCCAGTTAAACAAGTCGCCCGCTATGACCAAAACATCAGGCTCCGCATCCAGAAGCGTGGCATCAATTCTGCTGTTCCATGCCCCCAAGGGAGCATGTAGATCACTGGTGGCCGCGATGCGCATGACAACCGGAAATCATAGGGTCATCATAAGTTATTCGAAAGCGTGGACAAGCAAGAACACCAAGAAACTGCAATATAGACACATAACAGTATGCCATTCACTTCTTCTTGACTTCAGTGAGGGAGAAGACCTTGTTGCAGTCTTCGCAGTAGAAATTCTTCTTGCGCACACTGGTGGGGCACACTATCTCGCCGCATTCAGGGCATAGATGCTTGACCGCCTCCTTCTTCTCAGCCATCATGTCCCTAGGGAGTGGTAGTAGTATTTAAGGTTTGTGTAATTCGGAACAAAAGTGCGAAATTCATGTCAGACTCAAACACCCGCGAAAGCGCCAGAACAACGCATCAGCGCGAGTAGTGCTGGAAATTAGCTCACTTACAAACCGAACCAGACATCATAGCTCAACACCAAGCTCCCCCGTGGCAACAGCAGCAGCGCCGTGCGCGCTCTGCAGCTCACGACCCGCGGCGCTCAGCTTCTCAGGGATGACCAGTTTCGTGATGCCGTCGCGAAGACCCCTGCCCGCGTCCTTCTTGCTCTTCCAGACCATGCTGTTGAGCTCTGCGATGTCAGCCGCAGAGAAGTCCACCGCAGTCACATCTTGAGCTTCAGGGAATGCGAGCGCATGCACATCCGAACCACAAAGTTCGGTGTACAATTTCGCCGTGATGAACGGAACTACTGGCGCGAGCAATGCGAGCAACTGCTCTATGACCCAGTGCAGGGTGTGTATCGCGCCCTGCTGTTCAGCAGCAGTGAAACTCGCATCGCTGTTGTACGTGCGGTTCTTGACCAGCTCAAGGTAGTGGCTGGCGAAGGTCTCCCAAAGGAAATGCTTGATTTGCTGAGAAGGATTATGGAAATCATACTTCTCATAGCGCTCGCGAGCCAGGGCGATGAGCGCGTTGGTCTCGCCGACTATCCAGTTGTCCAAAGGCGTGAGCTCATAGCCAACAGCGGAATCCACATCGAACTGTGATACGAATCGCACCACATTCCACAGCTTGACAAGCGTCTTGCCAGCCCCGTCGATGCGCTCGCTGCTGCATCGGAAGTCGGTCTTCTCCAGGTTGCCTTCGATAGCGCACCAGAGCCGGAATGGCTCAGCGCCATGCTGCTTGATTATCTCCATGGGATCGATGACATTGCCCAATGACTTGGACATTTTCTTTCCCTTGCCATCAAGGATATGATAATTTATCCAGGCATCTTTGAAGATGCACTTGCCGGTCAGCAGGTGGCATTTGAGCACGGTGTAATACAGCCAGGTGCGGATGATCTCCTTGCCTTGTGGCCGAAGCGAGCATCGTGGGTTCCTGTCATAAAACTCACTACCCCACTTGAGGATATAGAGTGGCGAGATGCTCGAATCAAACCAGGTATCAAAGACGCGATGCTCTCCAATAAAGTCCTTGCAGCCACAGGAGGGGCATGCATCAATCGGTGGCGCCTCTTTCCATGGCCGATAATACTTGCCCGCTGGCGGGAGGTATGGCTCTTGGCAATCCTTGCAATACCAGAGCGGAACTTCCGTGGCATAATACCTGCGCCGTGAGATGGGCCAGTCGATGCTGACGCTGTTGACCCAGTCGCTGTAGATCTGCCGGCTCTGCTCTGCGAAGAAGTTCATCTTCTCGCCAAGAGCGAGCATGGTGTCCTTCTTGTCTACCTGCTTAAGGTACCATTCCTCCATGGCGATGAACTCGATGGGCGTCTTGCTGCGCTCGCAGATGGGGGTACGATGCTGCACCTTGGCCTGACCGCGCAACAGGCCCTTGCTATCAAGCTCGGTCATCATTGCCTCGCGCGCCTCTTTTATCTTCTTGCCCTGAAGGAAGCCCGCGTGCTCATTCATCCTGCCGTCCTTGCCGATGGCGATGACCGGCTCAAGCCCCTCATCCCGAAAGAAGCGTATGTCGGAAAGATCGCCCGCAGAGCACATCATGACAAGTCCTGTCCCTTTCTCCGGGTCAGCCTGCGGGTGCGCCTTGATGAGAACCTCCTTGCCGAACACTGGCGAGACAGCAGTTTTGCCGTCAAGGTGCTGGTAGCGCTCATCATTAGGATGATAGATGACCATGCCGCACGTGCACACCAGTTCAGGCCGTGTTGTGCCGATGATAAGCTCTTCGCCTGTCTCCTTGCACGTGAAGACAATATCATTGAAGGAACTGGGAAGATTCGCGTATTCCACTTCGCTGTCCGCAAGCGTGGTTTTGCAGTGCGGGCAGTAATTATTGATGCGGGCGTCCTTGTAGATGAGCCCTTTCTGGTAGAGATCAATGAACGTGGTCTGGGTGACGGCGCGATAGGACGCGCTGTCGGTCTTGTAGACTTCGCCGAGGCCGTCACCTTCATCATAGGAATTGAAGCTGATGCCCAGGCGCAAGAAGGTCTCGGTTGTGGCCGCACTAGATTCCTCTAGCACTTTGCGACACATGCCGATGAACTCATCGCGAGAGATGGTGCTGGGATCGACCTTGAAACGCCGCTCGGCTTCCATCTCAATGGGAAGGCCGTTTCTATCCAAGCCTAGGGGAAAAAGCACCTGATAGCCCATCATGCGCCTGAAGCGCGCGAACATATCCATGAGCACATACGTTGTTGCCTGACCGATGTGCACTGGCCTGTTGACGTACGGTGGCGGTGTATCGATGGAATAGACAGGCTTCTCAGAGGTTTCGTCAAAAGCATAGACCTTGCTCTCGCGCCAGGCAGCAGACAGTGGCTGCTCGAAATCCTTAGTCCAGCGTTTTTCCGTTATTCCCATTTTCTGTTAATCCCGCATTGACTCCCCGAGGCTGCCTGTACTACCACATCGTCCACAAATTCCTGAGTCCTATATAAAGATTGTTGCGAAAGTAAAGATTGTTGCGAAAGCCAGCGAAATCATGTGGCTACCGAGAACGTGACCAGGACCTGCATCAACCGTCAGACACCAGTCAGACCATTGCCAATAGGATTAAATACGCGGTGATTCCTGCACCGATAATGGCCGTCGCAAGCAAATCCGCCAGAACAGCAGATAGCCCCAAGCAGCAAAAGCGCCCGAAGAGCGCGGCACAGCATATAACCAAGAAAACAGCAGAGAGAACAGTCAGGGACACAACAGAGAACAAAGCAGGATGCATCATTCTTGCAAGGGGCGCTGAAGCAGTACTGACCAGATCAGGCAACACGATAATCAAACAACGCATCGCGAAATCCTATCGTTTGCCAGTCCTAGATCAGCAGCTCAGGAAGACCAGAACAAGACGAGAAGGCAAGGTGCTCGAAAAATTGGCTCAAGCACACATACCTGCCCCGCGTATCATCACCTCCGACAATCAGGCAATGCGAGTCGATATGACCTTTCTGCGAGGCCCGCTGCTGCGCGACGCGCTCGATAGCGAGACTCCGGCAAAACAACGCGTCATGTGCAGGAAAGTGGGCGCGCTTGTCGCACGCATGCACGCGCAGGGCATCATGCACGCGGATCTGACGACCTCCAACATCATCATGGTGGACACCAAAGCAGACAGGAAGACCCCTAATCTGCAACCCCACCTCATCGATTTCGGCCTGTCCTTCTTCTCGCAAAAAATAGAGGACATGGCCGTGGACCTGCATCTGCTGCGCCAGGCTCTGGAGGCAGGCCATCATGACAGCTGGAAGCGTTGCTTTGCCGCTGTGCTGGATGGCTATCAAGGGGAAAAAACCGGCCAAGTCAAAGCACGTCTTGCTGTTGTCGAGCGCAGGGGAAGATACAAGGGTCATGTGTGATGAAAAAGCGCAGGATAACAGCAGTGAGAGACAGGAATTGAGACCAATAGACATCGAAAGTTCAGCGCATTACTTCAGCGGCCCCATGGTGCCTCTGCCCGTGCCCGTGGCGAACCATTCAAAACCCTGAGCAGTGTCTTTGAGATTGATCGACTGATCAAACCCGTCGTGCATGCCATAATAAGTACACAGGTGAAACTCATGGCTGGTAGTGCGCAATATGCTATCACGACTATAGATAAGCTCAGTGGCCCGCGCCTTGTCGCTCCACTCCAGGATGATAGTCTCATTCGAGAAGAAACAATAACCTCGCGAACTCATCTTTTCCACTGTCGCCGCAAATTGCCTGTCCTGGACATGCACCCAGGTGAATGGTGATAGACCGACCGCCAGCAGTCCATCCATGCGGCTGACCACCGATGAGATGACATCCTTGAGACTATGCCCAGGAAAGAAGATACGAAAGAAACGTTCCTGGATATCATACACAGGCATGCTCATGATATGCCTGTATTTTTGTGTGAATAATCGCGCGTACTTGTCAAAAATCTCCTTGTTGCGATAAAACAAGGGATTCGCAGCGCCCCAAGCATCATCCAACTGCTCGGCCATCTGCAGCAGGCGCAGGAAATCTTCCTGGAACACTGCTATATCTCGTAGGTCGAATTCTTGGAGCGCAGACATGAAAATCATGGTTAGAATGAGGAATATAAAAAATATAGGAAAAAGCCGGAATAATTCCGGCAATGCGACCTATTTCTGTGCTTCCCTGCTGATTGCCCCTAATTAGCGCAGGTTCCCTCAAGCGCGTGCCCTTCGCCGGTGAATGGATATGAAGCGCCTGTCGCCGTGTCTGTATAGGTCATGCTGACCTCATAGCTGAAGGCATCACCCGCAGAAGCGCAAGTCTTGCTCGCGGAGCACTTGGTAGAGGCTCCAGCCGCAAGGGATGTCGACTCGCACGTCAGGGACGTTCCGCCGACACTGATGGTAAGACCGCTGACACTTCCAGGGAAGTTATTACGCACCGTGACGTTGAGCAAATCACTGCCCGCAGACAGAGCATACGCGGGAATAGCCAAATCTGCCGCCTGCCAGTAGGCTTTTGACGCCCTAGCTTTTGCTCCAGAACCGATACCAGGTATACCGCCCATTGCGCCTACCACGACAAGTGCGATGATGATGACTACTGCAAGGATGACCAAATACTCTGTGGCACCTTGCGCTTTTTTCAACCAATTCATGATATTCACCTCGATATCGCTCACGGGCAGAGGTGTATATAAATATTTCGGCAGGGGACCCAACCCGCATGCCCCTACACCAGCCCCGCGACAAACCCCGCCATCATGCCCTTGAGCACATAGAAGGCGAGCAAGGTGGCTCCGACCATGAGCGGCGCCATGCGAAGACCAGACAATGGCCTGCCGCGCTGGATTGCGCCCAGCAGGATGCTCGCCAGCAGCGCTGTCCCGCCGAGCATGATGCCGGATATGCCTAGCAGAAATTCCTGCGTCACACCGATGTCCCCGGACAGGAAGTCAAGACCAAAGCCGGCTGTAGGACCCGTGGTCGCCTTCATGCCTGATACCATGCCAAGGTACGCGACACTGATGCTCAAGAGCAATGGCGCCCCGATGATGACCGCGAACATGATGAACGCCGTGTAGGTCTTGGTCCCGGTGACCAGCTCGCGGCGCAGCGCTTGCCTATCCGCAAGGTCGCGGCCCATCTCCTCAAGCATCCTTGCGAGCCTTCCGCCAGAGCGAAGCGCGGTGGTGAACAAGGTCATGGTGCGGTTAAGGGCTTCAGAATGGATGCGCTCACATATGCGCATGCAGGCTTTCTCAAAGCCAAGCGTTCCCATGCCATGGCGCATGGCCGTGTCCAGCTCCTCTGTCAATGGGCCGAATTCTTTCCGGTTTGCGGCTTGGAGCGCCATGAAGGGCGTCATGCCCGCGCGGATATTTGCACCGATGAGCTGCAATGCGTCTGGCAAGACCTCTTCCACATGCTTTGCCCTATCCTCAGCGCGGAAGTCCAGCAGCAACAGCAACAGGAGTGGGCAGACCACCACGAAGGCCAGCGCAACCAACCAGTAACCTGCGGTGATGGCGTGGCCCATGGCAAAGGGCAGCAGCAGCACCATTGCTCCCAGCAAGACCCCTGCGCCCATGACACCGCCAAGCAAGCTCAGAGGACTACCTCCATAGCCGCTGGTGCGACAGAGCATGATCACCCGAGCCCGGACACTCCTGGGCGCGTACCTGGACAGTCCGCGCCCAAAACCACCGTCATGCCCGCTCATAGGTCCACCACCGGCCTGCGCGAGTGTATGAACCCGATGAGCAGCACCTGCACAAAAAAGCATATGACCAGGAATGCCACGAACAGCCCTGGCGTGACACCAAGACCGGCCATACCGGAGAGGATTATCATCATGGTGATGCCAAGCGTGGGAATAGCTACCGCGAAGAGCATGTACAGCAGCACCCAAAGGTTGAGCTCCTGCGTATACCCGCGTATCTTGTCCCGCTGCGAGAGCATGAGCCCGTCGATGAGCGAGCGAAGCGCGCCCTCCAGCGACGCGCCGGAGCGGAGCGTGTTGACCAGCTGCCAGGTAGTGCGCTTGAGGTACTGGCTTTCTGAGCGCGCGGCCATGCGCTCGAGCGCTGAGGCGATCGGTGTGCCAGAGGCGACGTCGTGGGCCGCGCTGCCGAATGCCAGCGACGCTTCGCCATAACCAGCCCTGCTGACCGCGATAAGGGCATCATACAGGCCAACACCACTGGTGACCTGAAGATACAGGTCTTTGAGGGCGAATGCCAGATTGCGCTCCAGCTGTTCTGCTCGTTTGCGGGCAAGCAGAAGCGGATAGCGCAGGTACACAAAGAAGAACAGCAAGGCGAGCAGCGCGCTCATGCCGACCGCGCTGACAAGCGCCTGCGGCAACGGCTTGCTGACCGTACCGACAACCGTCAACAGCCCAAAGAACCCCAAGGCGATGAACAGGACATTGAACAAGACCAGGGAAAAATAATCCGCCTGAGCGTGATGCTTGGTCGTCCTCCGGCAAAGAGAGCGAAAGCATCGCTGTGCGAGTCTGCCGCGAAACAGCAGGGGCACTCCCTCGATGTCAGGACCCATGTCCGATCCAGCATCCGATGCTCTGATGGATCTTGCGCCCGATGCACGGTCTGATTGTCCGTCCAAGCCTTGCGCAGCCGAAGCGACAGGGCCACGTGGCTCAGCCACCCTGCCACCTCCCGCCTGTGCGGGACAACGCTACGATACGGTCAGCATCGGCATAGTATGCCTGTATGATGCTCCCCACGACCGCGATGTCTGCGTATCCCTTGTCCACCATCCACTGCAGGATTGATTCCTTATCGCGAAGATCCTTGGCGATATCCCGGGGAGTCATGCCGGTGTGCAAGTTGAGCTCCTCGACGAGCCGTATGCTGTCATTGACCTTCTCCACCACGTCATCGCGCGGCAGCCAACGATACAGATAATTTATTTCTAGCCCTGTCCCCGCCTCATCACCGCCGGTCAATATCTCGGCTAGCTCCAGGGTGCGGCGATTCCCACGACGTCGGTCACGGTATTGGATGAGCACCAGGTGCAACGCCTCAAGCTCGACCGCGGGGATGGCGATGGGCGGCTCGATGAGCCTGCGCTTGACCTGCCTGACCGTGTCGGCGTGCATGGTGGAATAGACGCTATGGCCCGTGTGCATGGCCTCGAACATGGTCTCCGCCTGTTCTTTTCGTCTCACCTCTCCGACGATGATGCGATCAGGGCGCATACGAAGCGAGGCGACCATCAGATGAAGCATGCTGATTTCCCCCTGCCCCTCCGGGTTCGCGTTCCTGGTGGTGAGCGCGACCCAATTGCCTTGCAATGCCGCAGGCAGCGCTATCTCGCGGGTGTCCTCGATGGTGATGACCCGTTGGTTCGGGGGGATGAAGATGCCAAGCGCGCTGAGCATGCTGGTCTTGCCGCTCGCGGTCCCGCCAGCGACGATGATATTGAGCTCGTACTGCATGGCGAGCCAGAGCAATGCGACGACAGGCACCGTGAGGGTCTTGTTCACCAGCAGACTGACGACAGTCCATGGCGAGCGGGCGAAGCGGCGTATGGTGATGGTATTGCCGAAGGAGCTGACCGGCTGCATGGTGGCCGCGACACGATCGCCGGTGAGCAGGTGCGCGTCCATGATAGGATGCAGAGAGTTGATGTCATATCCTGTCTTTCGGCCTATCTGGCTGCTCAGGTTCAATATCGCCTCGTCGGAGAGCAGAAGCGTCGTCTTGCACCAGCCATGCTTGCGATGGTAGAGCATGATGGGCACGCGCGGGCCGTTGATGACCAGCTCCTCGATATTACCGTCCGCCATGAGGATGTCAAGGGTGCCCATGCCCAGCATCCGCTGCACGAGAAGGCCCGCGATGGTATCTGAGCCAAGCGCTCCCATCTCCTCGACCACTGTTTTTTTCGCCAGCAAAAAGAACTGCTCGCGCGCGTTTGCCGCCTCTTCGTGGCTTGCGGCACCTATGATGAGCGGGACCTGATGGGCCAGCTTGTCGCGGAGATGGTCAAGCATTGCGTCTGTGGCCTTGCCCAGGGAAGGCACCGTAAGCTCATAGCGCGGCACCGCATCTCCGAGCGCGAGTATCTTGACCCCTGCGACGACATGGTCTGCTTCGATGGCGTAGGAGGCGAGCTCTGCTGTGGTTTTGTCTGTCATTGCCCAGCGCCTCCCGTCCGTCTATACCAGCAGACATCAGGATGATATGATACATCCGAGCAAGAACGATGATTCATGTGTACCTCACCGCGTACACGTATATCATGCCCATGACCACGAGCACGCTGGCGATGGCGAACAGCACCAGCTTCACTGCCTTGGGCATGCTCCTGCCTGGGCGTCCTTGAGCGCCGACCTGTTGGACGTATGCCGCCCCGACCGGAGGGTACACTACTTCTACAATCCCCTGCCCCTGCAGTTGGAGCGCCCAGGTCTCGACCTGCTGACTCGAGACACCCATCTCCCGCGCCAGTCCCTGCAGCGATATCTTCCGGACTGCGAGCACCCTCGCGTAGAGCGTGTCATAGTGGGTTTTGATGATAAACATGGCTGCGCGTTGTTCTGTCGTCGCTGCAATCGCTGCAGCCGGACGCGAGGCGCTCCTTGCAGAATCTAGAGCCCTGCCCTTGGAGGCCGAAGACGATACAGCAGGAGCCGATCTGTCGGCTTTGATCTTGGAGCTGCCTTGCCGACCACGAGTCCTGCCAGCACTCTTGCCTGCCTTCGCCTGCATGCGATTCATCAGTCCCATGAACATTCCTTCCCTGTGACGTATCCTGTTGCCCGTTCCAATACTCAGGTATTTTCTCTCGGAAGACCTCAGAGCAGCTTCTTCATCACCCGCTCGTACGTCGTGAAATCCTTGCTTGATGTGAATTTCGCGATGACCTTTTCAGGCAGCTGCTCGAGCAGCTCGTCGGTCATACGCAACACAGTCTTCACATCGTCATCGATGCTGTCCTCCTGCCGCTCTGCGTCCGAGGAGGCGGACGCATCGCCGTCCACACCCGCGACGCCTGTCACAGGTCGAAGCTCATCAAGGATATGCGTCAGCACTCGCTGGTCTTCAGGCAGTGCCTGTTCCTGCTCGAGCGTCGCACGAAATTGCTCAAGCACTTCTGACGCATCAAGACCTGCAGTGCCAGAGGAAGTGCCATCCGCAATTTCCCGCCTCACACCATCTGAACCAGCTCCTTTCATACCTGCGGTAAAAGCGCCTGCAGTACCATAGCCACCCGTTCCTCCAGCATAAGACTGCTGTTCAGGCGGCATAGGCAGAACCGAACGTGCGCCCATGAGCTGCTTGATGAACAGAAGCATCGCTATTGCCAGGAGCGCCAGCAAAGAAAGTGTGAGCACTAGGACAATGGTTTCCAGAGTACCAACAGCTATCATCTGCCACCCCCTTTTTAGTATGCCGTCAATCCGGCAGTTTATAAAGGTTACTGTGCTATAAAGCCCTGGATATGTGCTCAGCACAACAGCAAAGCTCCATCAGGAAGGTCTAGCCAACACAAGAGGTACACGGATCGTCTGCCCGGCGCCATCGCTGGCAATAGCTGCGTATCCCCCGACAATGCGCAATGCCTGCGTCCCTCCAGCAACGTCCACAGTGGTGTTGACTGTGACCATGCCCGGCACCGTAGCTCCAGCACCCAAAACTCCAGCGACCCCTTCCTGAAGGCCGAATGCTACCCGGACCAGACCTGCCGGACTTGCTGTCTGCAAGAGTAGTTCACCATTATCCTCTCCTGGAGAAAGTACCCCCGACAGCACACAACTCCCATTACGATGCAGAATGGTCACGCTCAGCAGCGTTCCGCTCGGATCAGGACTGATGGCGGGACAGCTGCTGGCGTTCTGCGCTTCGACATGGACAAGTACCGTTATCTGCGATGGAGTCGCCGCTGTCCACACTTGGCGTAAGCTCGTCGAGTTCATACCGCTCCATCCTTGCATCGGTTCTATCCATATGCCTGCGCGCGGATCCGATAGGTTCTCCACCAGCACCCCACTACCATTGACACCATACAACGCGATGCTGCTGCGCGACGCGCTCGCGTACGCGCCCTCGATATACTTCTGATACGCGCCAAGCTGCGATGCGACAGATACGCCCAATGGCATCGCGACATAGACATGCGCGAGCATACTGCCATTGCCAGAGGTTGCGTTGCGCATGCTCGCGTTCACGCCAAGCAAGTCGTGATACAGCCCAGAGCCGATGTCGTCCGCAAGGTAGGCAAGGAATTCATCGTGCGTTGGCTGCTGGTAGCCATGCTGCCGAAAGGAGATGGCGGCCAGCAGCAACGGCATGAACAAGAGGACCGCGGCGACCGTGAAGAGCACGCCTTTAGCCATGCGCCGCGACCCCCACCATCATCGATACCCTGTCAGCATCGGCCTGCGTCCGCGTTCCGACACGCTCGCCACGGGCAACATCCCCAGCGTCCGGCTCGATGCCCGCAACGACCAACAAATCATCCATGCTGCCACGCCTCCATGCGCGCATCGTAGACAGTCGATTCAGCAACAAAGACGCGATGCACTATCACGAAACTACCTGTCGGATTAGCGGCAGCGCTGCATCCTGTAGTCGTGGCCGACTGTACGATCGTGCCCATTGTTGTGGACACGCTCAACGTAGAGCAGAACGAAAACCCGTCGAGCGCGATCTGCAGCGAAGTGCCATTGCTCACGCCTTGGACAAGAGTCCCATCCTTCTCGAGAACGATGAGTGCGTCGCGGGCGCGCATGCCCATATCGTCAGAGGCCGCTATCCGCGATAGCGCGCCCATTATGCCGACCACCAACGCGACAGTGACCAGCAGCGCAAACATCGCGTCAAGCGTGAACAGGAATCCTCTACGCCCGTGCTGCCATGACAGACGACCGGCAACCCGTGGGCGAGCAAGTACTCGTGGACGAGACCGGATATCTTGTCCACGCATCAACACGCATCACCGCAGGAGATGTATACCCACAATTGACCGCGTCGCAGGCCTGCGCCCGCGTCCAGAACCATCTCGCGCATCGCGACAGAGACCTGCGTCGCGTTGCCTGCCTGCAGGCCCATCGACTGCGTGACGCCATAGTCCGTGCCGTTCCATATCTTCACCAGCACCCGCAGGTCATGCTGATACACCCCGAGCAGCGCACGAGAAGTAGTATAGTTCTCATTCATCAGTGCCGCCAGACGAGACACCTTTACTGGATCAAGCGCCAGATACTCCCCAACCCATGATCCGAGCCCAAGCGCCTGAATACTACTAGCGTTCGCCACAGCAAGGCCATCCCAATCAGCCGGCAGTCCTGGTGAGACCGCAAGCTGCGATGCGACGAGCTTCGCCTCAAGCGCCAGGGCATCGCGCTGGGTGGCGAGCGTGATGCGTTCTTGCACCTGCCTGCCAGCCCAGGCCGAAGCGAGGAGCACGATGACAAAGAGTGTGACCGCCAGCAGCGCGTCGCTGCTGAACAATTGCGCACGCTTGCCACGTCGAGCGCGAAAAGGAATCAGGGAAGCAAAAGAGTGGAATCGAAATGCATTGACAGCAAGACTACTCCCCAGGAACAACCCGTCGCTCATGGCGCCCCTCCGCAGCAGCAGGATTGCAGTCCGCAGAACCCAGCCGCAGCGACTGCTGCCCCCTCGCCCGGGGCACAGGATACCTTGCAGGATCCCCCTTGTCCTTGCAACGCGCACCATTGCGCGCAGCTGTAGGCGCGCTGCAGCGGCGCGACCGTGACCACTCCTTTGATATTCGTGAGATTCGCGCTGCTGAGCACATTCGTGGTGTTGCCAGCAACCGCTCCAGGAAACGCGCAATGTGCCCTGTTGGCGTCGCGTGAGAACCAGACAACTTCCACCAGGTGCGCCTCGGAACGAAAGTGCAGCGTGTACGGCGTGCCATCACGAAGCGTCGACGGAAGCGACAGCTCCGTACGAGTTCCATTGGGAGCAAGAGCGACATCCATGCCCTTGCCTGCGGCAAGCCTGCACAATTCATCCGCGTGCAGACGCTGCGCGATATGCCTGCCTTGCACCGTGCGGTCCGCCACCTGCGAGAAGACCGCTAGCAGGAGGACGAGCAATGCCGCGAGCATGATGATAAGGTCGACGCTGACCTGTGCCCGCCGCAGCGCGCGTATGGCCTGCAGCGCGACGATGTTTGCTAGCAGCAGGAGTATCGCGACAAGTGCGAGCACCCACCAGGGAACTGGACGGGAAAGCAGGTCTGCGCCTCCAGGAACGTTAGGCAAACTGACGCCCACCCCCTCATCAGCAATAGGCGCCATCGCATCCGTTTCACCTTCCGCCCTGGCATCCGTCGACGGTGCCGTCCCTGACAGGAGAGATTCGAGGAGAGTGACCTCGACGCTGTCAGCGCCGACCAGGAGGTGCAACGCAGGTCCATCGACGATGCAGTAATCGCCATCAGTCACAGGCACGGTTTCAGCGCCGGCCCTGACATCCGAGCATTGTCCAGGCGATGGGCTGACAGTGTGGCCATTGAGCACCATCAGCACCTTGGGTCCTGCGCGGACAAATGCCAAGTCAGGCGGCATATCCACAGTACCTGTCTGCGCGTCCAGCGACGGAAGTGAAAGGCCCTGCATAGATTCAGCGCCCTTATCTGTGCCATCCTGATAGATGGGTGCTGACGCCGCGCTGACAGGATACGCAAAGGCAGGAATCAGAAAAAACAAGACAAGAACCAAGAAAAGGAAAGACAAACGAATAGAACGTGCTTGGCGGATTCTGCAGGGCGCACCGTGATGGACATCATAAGCTCTAGCCCTTATCGCACCCATCAGTATCCCACCTTCGCGACCGCCATATTGCCGTTCATGTTCTCCGTGTCAGTGAATGTCCAGAGCACCTGGCCGTTCGTGCCGTTGAACGCACGGAGGGTATTGTCCCAGCCGTGGACGATGACATCGGCCTTGCTATTGTTATCCAGGTCAGCGAAGACCCAGTAGGTCATCTCATCAGTATGCGGCGCCGATGTGTACAATAGCTGACCAACATCATCCAGGACACGGTATGTCTTGTCATCAGCGAATCCATAGAGCACCTCGGGCCCGCTGTCGCCGAGCACATCATCGACGCCAAGGACGTAGGCGTTCGACCAGTCGGTCACATGGTGCCAGAGCGTCGTGCCGTCTGTGCCGTTGTAGGCCTGCAGATGCTGCGTCCAGTCGCCCATCACCACGAGGTCAGGAACGCCGTCGCCGGTGATATCGCCGATCGCGATGTTATTCAGGGTGCCGGAGCTGTATGCCTCACTCGCCCACGCTTCCGATCCTGTGGCCCCGTCGAGCAGATACGCCTTGTTCTTCTTGCCGCCAACGACGATATCAGCCCGGTCATCACCCGTGAAGTCCCGGGCAACAAGGGAGCTCTTGACCTGGTCGCCCCCTATGCTCAACTGATGCGTCCAGAGCACCGCGCCGCTCACGCCAGTGAACGCGTAGACATCCTTGTTGCCCAGGTTGGCCACTGCGATATCGGCCACGTCGTCAGCGTCGAACCTTCCGGCTGCGATGACATCCAGGGCGTTCTTCGCGAAATCAGCAGACACCCACAGCTCTGCGCCCGTGGTCCCATTGAGCCTGTAGAGTTTCTTCTTGCTGCCGCCAACATACACGCTGCTGCCATTAATGAGCATATTGCTCTGCAGGACATCGCTGCTGACGCTCAGGGAATGCGACCATCGGATGCTGCCATTGCTGCCATACAGGCCATAGATGGTGCCCTCGCCCTTCTTGCCGACGACAACATCATCAAGTCCATCACCGTCAAGATCACCCGCCGCAAGCGTATCAGGATAATACGATAGTTGCGGACTGGTCCACATGAGTCCGCCTGTGCGATTGACCGCAATGACACGCTGCGGCCATTCCCAATCCGAGGCAATGATGGCAATGCGAAAACCATCAGCAGTGGCATTTGTGCTGTTGCTGCTGTTGGTGCTGTTGCTGGCATTGCTCGTGTTGGTCGCGACGACAAGGAAGGTCCAATTCACCGACCACCCGCTATGGGTGGCAGCGTCGATGGCCTTGCACCCCCATGCGTAGCTGCCGGCAGGATGAGCCGCGCCCCAGCTGCAGGAGCCATAGGTGCCCGATAGTGCGCAGGACGACTGCAGGGCCCAGCCGCTGAGATTCGACCAGAGCTGCAGCGATGAGAGAGAGGTCTCATCGGTCGCGTTGCAGGTGAACGATATGCTCACATTGCCGCCCGTCGCGTTCCACACCGTCGCGTTGTCAGGGACAAGAGCATTCGCTTCCGGCGGTATGCTGTCAGGCGATAGGCAGCCGCTGGTATCAAACGAGCAATTGCCCATGCACACCATGCTGCCGCCCGCATAGCCAAGACCGATGCAGGTCTGGCCAAGGCTTCCGTCACACTGCTCGCCCTGCTCGGTGATGCCATTGCCACAGACAGGCGCACTCTGGTTGACCGTGCTGGCATTACTGATGAGAACACCATCATCCGTCGACGTGACATACAGGTACTGGAATCCCTGCGTTGTAGGCAGTGCTCCTGCGACGGAAACATCCACCGGGTGGTGGACCGCCTCACCATTGTCGAACACCAGTAGCAGGGAGCCATGTTGCACCTGTTGTGACGCGATGCCTGCGGGCAGCGTCACGGCGACGCGTGTCTGGCTGCCGACCCCTTGCTGATGCACGTATGCCGCAGCTTCTGCGATATCGCGCAGGGCAGCATTGGCCTGCGAGCGCGCAAGCTGGTTGCTCGCTGACGACAAGGTATCGCTCTGCAACGCGATGCTGGAGGCCAGTATGGCCAGGCCTGCAGCTAGCAGTATCAGTACTTCGACTCCTGCCTGACCCTTACGCATCATGCACCCCTTTTTGTCCTGTTGCCGTCAAAGGGCGTTATAAAGCTTTCGCCGGTGCAGAGGGAAGAGACGCCCAACATCCTAAGGCAATGCAAAACGGCATGGCGTTGGATGTGAAGAGACAACGGAAATGACAAAAGAAGAGACAGCAAAGGGCACAAGAGACAAAAGAAGAGACAGCAAAGAGCGCAGGAGACACAAGAAGAGACAGCAAAGGGAATAGGGGGCAAACGACCCAATAGGAGCAGACAGCTATGCCCAGCCCTTCTTGCGAAACCAGATGAGCAGCACGATGCCTGTTCCCGCGATGAGCGTGAGGGCGAACGCGTACCCATAAGGCCACGTGAGCTCAGGCATGAATTTGAAGTTCATCCCATAAATGCCAGTGATGAGCGTCATGGGCATGAGGATACTGGCGAAGATGGTGAGCACTTTCATTATCTCGTTGAGCCGGTTGCTCTGCACGGACAGATACGCCTCCATGGTGCTGGCAAGGATGTCCCGATAGGTATCGACAGCCTCAGCGACCCGGATGATATGGTCGTACACATCGCGGTAATAGACGACGGCCTCTGCTGTAATGAAACCATTGCCCTTGGTGAGCTGCATGATGATCTCGCGCTGCGGCCAGATGATGCGACGCGCTTTGAGCAGCTCTTTCTTGATGCTGAGGATATCGTCCAGATGCTCAGCACCGCTGGTGAGGATGACCTCCTCTATCTCGTCCAGCCGGTCATCAAGCTTTTCGAGAAGAGGGAAAAGATTGTCCGTCTCTGTGTCGACGATGGCATGGACCAGGAAATCCAAACCTTTGCCCATAAGCAGTCCGATGCGCTCACGATGGTCGATAAGCCGATGCACGCTTTCCAATGGCTTCAGACGGCTCGTGACCAGGAAGTTCTTGCCCACCAGATAATCCATCTTGACCGGCTCGATATCCTTGGCGTGCGTGAGCGCGTAGAGGATGAGGTAATGATAGCCAGGATAGGACTCTAATTTGGCGCGCGTCTTGCTGTGGCTCATATCCTCGCAGACAAGCGGATGGATGGCCAATACCTCCTGCAAGATATGAAGCTCTTCGCTGCTGGGGCGTTCAAGGTCAAGCCATATAAGTGTACCACGACGTTTGAGCAGAGACGAGAGAAGCTGCTTGGAAAGCTTGTGCTCCCTGAGTGTGGCGCCCTTGCGCTCATAGGAGAAGAGCGTGGTCATGACTCACCTATGCCGCACAGGGTATATAATGGTTTCGGCGGCATTGCGCGAACAGCATAAGGACATCATCAGGCAATACGACTTCTGCATGGTAGATACGGAGTTCAAGCTGGACCTGTACCCGCATGCCCTGCCAGCAAAGCTTTAAATAACACAAGTCACCGGTAGACTGCATGTTCGAGATAGCCGTCACGGCCGTCAACGCGAGCGCGATACCCGTGCCCATAGAGACCATCATCGCCAGCATCCAGCACCTCTTCAGCATAGCCACCTGGCTTGTGGGAGGATTCTCCGGCCTGGCTGTCCTCTATGTCATCTACAGCTTCCTGCAATGGAGGGAACGATTGGCCGTGACAATCATGGTGCGCGATGTCAGAGCATCAATAGCTGAAATCAAGGATCGGCTCGCCACGATAGAGCAGACGATCAGCGAGAACAGGCCAGAATCAAGAAAGAAGCAAAAGAAAAAAGCGAAAAAGATACACCCCTGATATAGTTAATCCGGCGGGAGTTGATAATTTCTCACACATACCATTTACCATGAGCAGTTCTCTCGTGCATGGCGCTCTTTTGAGAGTCCCACCAGCAGCCTGCTTTTGCCAGACAGTCGCCCCCTTGCCCACGCAAACGACACATGCGCAGGGGATCGCTCATGGCTTTCACTGTCGCAATGGCTGGATCTCAGGACAAAGCCCGTGCACCATGCAATCGTGTACGCACTGAGCCCACTTTACAGCGCCCATCCAGCAGGAGTGGCCAGGAACCTGCCTGTTGCCTGAATGACTCGCATCTCAATGGATTGTCACAGAGGATAGGACCACCGGCTCATTCGGCCAGTCCATGGGGCCGACCTGGCCAGCGGCGATGGCATCCACGACATCCATGCCCTGCGTCACCTTGCCGAACACCGCGTAGCCGTCTTGACCAGGAGCAGGATCAAGGAAGGTATTGTCCGCCAGATTGATGAAGAACTGGCTGGTTGCTGAGTTAGGGTCATTGGTGCGTGCCATGGCGATAGTGCCGCGCAGGTTGCTCTTGCCCGCCTCAAGGCCTATCGCATCGCGCGTCTGCTTCTGGGTGCCGTCCTGCGTGAACCCGCCGCCCTGGATGACAAAACCATGCACGACGCGATGGAAGATAGTGCCGTCATAGAAGCCATCCTTGGCATACTGCACGAAATTGTCCACAGTCGCTGGCGCTGCCTTCGCGTCCAGCTCCACGACAATGTCGCCTTTGCTCGTGTGCAGGGTCGCCTGCCGCGCAGAGCAGCCCGCCAGCAGCATCAATGCCAGCAGCAATTGTATCATCTGCCATCTCATAGTATCACCTCTTGTAGTCGTTTAGCGAAATCAGGGAAGGGCATGCGCGCGGCCGTGTGCGCCAGCGCAACAGTATCACCATCGACGCCCCAGAGCCCGCGGACAATATCTGACGCAGGATACTCGCGGAGTAGACCAACACATCGTCGGAGATACTGGATGCTCGGCGTGGTTGCCGCACCCCTTTGCTCAGAGCCAGCTGCATCACCCATCTGCGTGTACACGGCGACGCGTCTGTCCATGCGCTCTGCCTCCACGACCAGCGCATCCTCGATATGAGCAGGATCTCCAGCGAGATCCTCAGCGTCAAGGGCGTAGAGAGTCGATGCAAGGCCTGTCGCGCGACCTGCAGCGATGCCATACAATGAGCTCATGACACTCATCAACCCATAGCGGGTGCTGCTCGCCAGCGCGGCACGGATATCTTCCGCAGAGCCTCCGGCGTCCAGCACATGCTCAGCGACAGGGGTCACTCCGACCCGCAAGCAGAGGAATCGGTGATCAGGATGGGGAACGCCTATCTTGGCCATGAGTCTGCCATGATCGAGCAGGTCATCGACCGTCTGGGGGCCATCGACCATGCAGGCCCCGGTGCTGTCATACTGCATGGTCTCACAGAACGAGTCGAGTGCCGGGTCATAGAATGCCTGGGCGAATCCATAACGCTCGCCGCTGAGGCACTCAGGCGCGTCGCGCCCATAGAGTGAAGTGTACAGTTCGGCCGCATCCGAAGGCAGCGCGTCAAGCGTATCCCACGCGAGGCTGGCGCGATGCGCTGCGAGCGCGAGATGCGAGTGGAGCCGCGGCGGGACCATGGCCCGGGCCTCAGGGAGCCCTTGCTCAGGACGATGCTGCTGCGCATGGTCCAGCAGGTACGCGAGTCCTTGGGAGAGCTTCAGCCAATCAGGGACCGCCATTGCCATAGGGCATGCAATCTCACGGCCCTTTTTATTGCTTGCCCTGCGATAGGGCCAGAGGGGCACCCGCACTCATCTCGCAGCTGCATTGCCTGCAGGCGTTATGGCCTGTAAGCTTTTTATGCAACCAATGAATCTCCACCCCCATGG